>CALCJW010000026.1:0-31071 GCA_937967235.1 uncultured Clostridia bacterium | reverse complement strand
GTTGCCGATGCCGACGGTGTCGATGTGAGAGTCAATGGCAATGATCTTGTCGCCGGTGCCCATCCAGCCGATGACGTTGCCGAGCTTGTCAAACTCAACTTTATTGTAGCCGAGCTTCTTGAGCTCGTCGGCAATGCGCTTGACAACGCCCTCTTCTTCGCAGGACTCGGAAGGAATGGCGATCATATCGCGCAGGAACTTGGCCATGTCGGCCTTGTAGCCTTCAGCTGCCTGCTTGATTGCTTCATAGTTCATAATACCGGTAAACCCCCTGTTATATCAATATATGTATTTCCCTTCTGACGAAGGAGGCCAAAAGCGCTCCTTACGCTATCCATCATACCACAAGAAAAACCATTGTCAAACAAAATTTTTGCATGCCTAAAAATTTTTTGATTTGCACGATTTTTGCGACATTTTCTGTGGAAGTTTCACAAAAGACTTCGGTTGCAAATGGCGCGGCGCTGTGCTACCATATCAATTGATACTTATTTTAGAAAGAAGGCGCGCCATGCCGGTTCCACAGGGCAGCGGAGTCATTCACAGGAAGTCCGCCCGTCAGGCGGTTTATGAAACGGTCTGCGACTGGATCATCACAGGCGTTCTCGAGCCCGGAGAGAAAATCCTCGATTCCGAGCTCGGAGAATATTTCAGCGTCAGCCGCACGCCCGTACGCGAGGCCCTGCAGCTGCTGCAAAGCCAGAAGCTGGTGCTCGTCATGCCGGGAAGAGCAACGGTGGTCGCGCCGCTCGACACGCAGGATATCGAAAAATGCTACCGGCCCCTGGCGGATCTGGAGGCGCTCGCGGCGGAGCTTGCCTGCGGGAAGCTGACGGAGAACGACTTTTTTGAGCTCGAGTGCGCCCTGCGCGATGCAAAGGCGGCGAGCCTCCGGGAAGACGCGGCGGCGGTCATGGCCTGCGACGAGCGGTTCCACGAGCGGATCGTACAGGCGGCGGGCAATGAATACGTGAGGGAATTTTCAAGGACCCTCATGCTCCACATCCGCCGCATCAAGTACCACTACTTCCACCTCCCGGCTATGCGCGAGGCCTCTGCGGCGCAGCACACGGGTATTGTCGAGGCACTGCGCGCGGAAAACGCGCCTCTGGCCAGAGACCGGATGCGTGAGCACTGGCTGCGCGCGATGCGGGGGTGCCTGAACGAAACCGTTGCGTATTTGAAGAAAAACGAAGAATAAAAAATTGGGCTTCCTCTGCGTGGGGAAGCCTTTTTCGTGAGACAGAAAGGAGCCATTGCATGTATACAGATGAATCTCTGATCGCCTTTTGCCAAAGAGTGCTCCAGACCCCGAGCGTTTCCGGACATGAATACTCGGAGCTTGTCATGAAGGCCTGCCGGGGCTTTGAGTCGATTCTCTCGGAGCTGACAAAGTAAGTTTATAGGGAATATTGCACAAAAACGAAAAGATTTTTTGGACACCTAAAAAAATTTAAGATTCCCCATTGCATTCTCCAAAAAATATTGGTATGATAGAGCTATCCATCGGCAAGATGCACAGAATTTTACTGGTGGACTGATACGGGTATCAATATTTGGAGGTGATAAGTCATTGGACGCGAGACTTCTGGACATGCTGGGACAGATCGCAAAGGGCATCGCCGCGCAGTTCGGCCCGAACTGTGAGGTGGTTGTGCATGAAATTTCGGACAAGAGCGCCTACAGCTCCATCGTCGCCATTGAAAACGGCCACGTATCCGGACGAAAAGTAGGCGACGGCCCGTCGCACGTAGTGCTCGAGCAGATTGGACACGACGACGACCAGGTAAGCGACCAGCTCTGCTATCTGACCCGCACGAAAGACGGCAAAACCCTGAAATCTTCCTCGGTCTATATCCATGACGAGCATGGTAAGGTCGCGGCAATCCTCGGCATCAATTACGATATCTCCATGATGCAGATGTTTGAAAACACGCTGCATGAGTTCAATTCCGTTGACGCACAGACCCGCAAAGAACCCGAGCGCATCACGCTGAACGTGGCGGATCTGCTCGAAGACCTGATCCGTCAGGCCGACGAGCTGGTCGGAAAGCCTGTGGCGCTGATGACGAAGGATGACAAGGTCAAGGCCATCCGGTACCTCAGCAAGTCCGGCGCGCTGATGATTACGAAATCCGGCGATAAAATCGCGAAGCACTTCGGCATATCCAAATACACACTATATTCCTATCTAGACAACAGTAAAACAGGAGGAGAACCTACATGAACAAGACCATCGACCTTTCCATCAACCGTGAAGGCCTTGCCCACAATATCCAGAAGGCCAAGGAAAACAATATCATCATCCCGACCATCGCGCAGATGCAGAACCCCGATCTCATCCCCGAGAAGATCAAGGAAAAGCTGAGCCACACCGGTCTGTGGGACGTTGACCCCGTGAACCTGTTCCGCATCAACTGGCACAACGAGGCAAAGGAATCCGGCGGCCTTTATCAGAAGACCCCGAACTATGTGGAAATTCCGGCCTCCGTGTCCGGCGTTCCCTGCCGCATTCTTGCCATGTCCGGCAAGTGGTTCCCGACCGGCTGCCACAAGGTCGGCGCTTCCTTCGGCTGCCTGGCTCCGAGACTCGTGACCGGCCAGTTTGACGCAACGTATCATCACGCGGTCTGGCCCTCCACCGGCAACTATTGCCGCGGCGGCGCGTTCAACTCCAAGCTTCTCGCCTGCGACTCCGTCGCCATCCTGCCGCAGGATATGTCCAAGGAGCGCTTCGACTGGCTCAAGACCATCGCCGGCCAGATCATTGCAACCCCGGGCTGCGAGTCCAACGTCAAGGAAATTTTCGACAAGACCTGGGAGCTCAAGCAGGATCCTTCCATGATGATCTTCAACCAGTTCGCCGAGATGGGCAACCCCCTGTGGCACTACAATGTCACCGGCTACGCGCTGAGCGATCTCTTTGAGAACACCAAGAAGCCTGGCCAGAGACTCGCGGGCGCCTGCTTCACCTCTGGCTCCGCCGGCACGATGTCCGCGGGCGACCTTCTCAAGGAACGTTATCCCGGCATGAAGCTCGCCGTCGGCGAAGCGCTCCAGTGCCCGACCATCCTTGATAACGGCTTCGGCGGCCACCGCATCGAAGGCATCGGCGATAAGCACATTCCCTGGGTCTACAACGTCAAGAACACCGACATGGCAATCGCGATTGACGACGAAGACAGCCAGCGCCTGCTGCGCCTGTTTAACTGCAAGGAAGGTCAGGAGTACCTCAAGACCCTCGGCCTCAGCGACGAGCAGATCGAAAAGTTTACCTGGATGGGCATTTCCGGCATCGCAAACGTTCTTTGCTGCATCAAGTTTGCCAAGTACTATGAGCTGACCGAAGATGACGTCGTCGTCACCGTTCTGACCGACTCCGCCGTCATGTACAAGTCCCGCGTCGAAGAGCTGAACGAGATGTATGGCGCATACTCCGCGCAGGCAGCAGAGCTGGACCACAACCTGCACATGCTGAACCTCAAGACCGACAGCATGCTGGAGCTGACCTACACCGAGCGCAAGAGAGTCCACAACCTCAAGTACTATACCTGGGTTGAGCAGCAGGGCATGGATGTTGAAGACCTCAACGCCCAGTGGTACGACACCAAGGGCACGTGGGACGCCGTCCACGCACAGGCCAAGGACCTCGACGTTCTTATCAACGAGTTCAACGAAGCGACTGGCCTTCTTAAGACGCTGTAATTACGGCGCGGCCATAGCGTAAACGAACCGATTTCGCGGGGGTGGGGGAGACCCCATCCCCGTTTGTTTTTGAGATATGAACGAAAGAAGATCACCGCGTATTTCGGGGTTCAATTATTGTGGGGACGGAGCCTACTTTATTACGATCTGCACAAAAAATCGATATAAATGTCTCTCAGAGGTCGTAGGGGGCGATGCCCACATCGCCCCACACACCGCACTGACACAATGGGGATGTATTGTCGAAACGTATTTGCGGTCAATACCCGGGATAGATGTTTACGTCATTATGCCCAATCACGTGCATATGATTGTGCGGATTGAATCGAAACACGGGTCGATGTGGGCATCGACCCCTACGCAATCCATGTCGGATCGAATACGTTCGTTCAAAACGCTGGTAACAAAACAGATCGGGCAGTCTATTTGGCAAAGATCGTACTACGATCATGTCATTCGCTGCCAGGAGGACTATATCCGCATTTGCGAATACATCAACAACAACCCGGCCAAATGGGCGGAAGACGAATATTACTACGCAGAATAAGGAGAACGAAACATGCTGAAAAATGTCAAGTGCGCGCGCTGCGTGAAGTGCGGCAAGGAATATGAGGCTGTCCCGAACCTGACGAACTGCTCCTGCGGCGGCATTCTGGACATCATTTACGATTACGACTACATCAAGGCTCATTTTACGAAGGAAACGCTCAAAAACCGTGTGAATCCCACCATGTGGCGCTACCGGGAGCTCCTTCCGATCGAGGAAACCACACCCGACACGCCCCTTCGTGTGGGCTGGTCGCCGCTTTATGAAGAGCCGAAGCTGGCAGAGCTCCTCGGCCTCAAGAGACTCTGGGTCAAGGACGACGGCATCAACCCGACCGCATCCTTAAAAGACCGTGCCTCCGCAATGGCGGTTGCAAAGGCGGGCGAGGCGGGCGCGAAGATTATCGCGTGCTCTTCGACCGGCAACGCCGCTTCGAGCCTGGCCGGCAATGCGGCCGCTGCTGGCTTCAAGACCTACATTTTCGTTCCCGAGCGCGCGCCCAAGGGCAAGGTCGCGCAGCTGATGATCTTTGGCGCGAATGTCATTTCTGTCAAGGGAAACTACGAAGAGACGTTCAAAATGTCCGCCGAGGCCATCGAAAAATGGGGCTGGTACAACCGCAACGCCGCCATCAACCCGTACCTCTCTGAGGGCAAAAAGACGGTCGCGCTCGAGATTGCCGAGCAGCTGAACTGGGAAATGCCCGATTATCTGGCCATCTCCGTCGGCGACGGCTGCACGATCGCGGGCGTGTGGAAGGGCTTAAAAGACCTCTACGCCATCGGCTTTATCGACAAGCTCCCGCGCCTCATCTCCGCCCAGTCTACGGGCTGCTATCCGCTTAACCGCGCGATTCAGGAGAACAAGCCCTGGGAGCCTATGGAGGAAAACACGATTGCCGACTCCATTTCCGTCGGCGTGCCGCGCAACGCCGATAAGGCGCTCATGGCTATCCGCGAGTCGAACGGCCTTGCCATCAATGTCACAGACGAAGAGATTCTCGCCGCGCAGAAGCTGCTCGGCAGAACCTGCGGCGTGTTCGGCGAGCCCGCCGGTGTGACCGGTACGGCAGCGGTCAAGAAGGCCTGCGAGCTGGGACTCATCGGCAAAAACGACACGGTTGTCTCCGTTGTCACCGGCAATGGCCTCAAGGACGTGGCGAACGCCATCAAGTCTGCGGGCGAGCCCATCAACATCAAGCCCGACCTCGACCTCATGGTCGAAGAGTTCGCAAAGCGCGGCGTCACCGTCGAATAAACGAAATAGAAAGCGGCATGGATTTTGCGTCCATGCCGCTTTTTGTGCGAAAACCACGATATCGATTCTACATGAAACTTTCCAAAACTGCGTAGGGGGCGATGTGGGCATCGCCCCCTATGCATAATCGGAACGTTTCCATAAAAAATGCGCCCGGCTTTGCCGGACGCATTTTTTTACATATTAGCCAACGCGGCCATACTGGCAGTCGTTGTTGCCGGAGTCGGTGATCCACATCTCGAGCATGTTGATGGGGTCGTTGAAGTCGGCGAGCCAGCCTTCACGGCAGAAGTCATAGTTGCCGCTCTTGCGCTCCTCGAGGAAGACGTTCCAGTCCTGAGACTGAATGGTCATCTCGATACCGAGCGCAGCAAGGTCCTGCTGCATCGCTTCCGCGACAGCAATGTGGGCAGAGCCGTTGTTGGTCAGATATTCAACGGAGATCGGGGTCTCGTCGGAGAGCATGCCGTCGTCGCCGAACTTGTAGCCAGCGGCCTTCAGAAGCGTACGGGCCTTTTCCAGTGTGCCTTCGTAGTCATTGTTGATGCCATAGACGTCGAAGTAGCCTTCGTCTTCCACGCTGGACTTGAACACGCCGCCATTGCCGTCGGCCATGCCGAGCGGAATGAAGGAGTTTGCAGGAACCTGACCGGACTGACCGACGTTCTCAACGATGTAGTCGCGGTCGATGAGCAGCGAGAACGCCTCGCGCATGCAGGCAGCCTGCTCCGGGGTCTTGCCGTCGAAGAGGGAGGACTTGCAGTTGAACGCAGCGTAGTAGGTGCCGAGGTTGTCGACAATGTAGAACTCGGGGCTTTCAAGCAGGGTCTGGATCTCGTCGTTCGGGACGGTGTCGATGAAGTCGACGTTGCCTGCGTTGTAAGCGGCGTAGATCGCAGTGTCGTCTGCGGAGAGCATGAACTCGATCTTGTTGAGTTCGACCTTGTCAGCGTCATACCAGTACGGGTTCTTTTCGTAGGTCATGGAGACGTCATGGTCCCATGCGGTGCAGACGAACGGGCCGTTGGAGACGAAGCCAGCGTTCTGGCACCAGCCGCCGGGCGTAGTCTGCCAATCGGCAAACGCTTCAACAGCGGACTGCTTGACCGGGAAGAAGGTCGGGAACGCCATCAGGTCTTCCATATAAGCGCAAGGAGCCGTCAGAACGAACTCGAAGGTGGTGTCGTCAACAGCCTTGACGTTCAGCTCATCGGGGTAACCTTCGATGCCTGCGAACATGTAGCCGTAGTCGGCGGCGGTCAGGGTGGAGGCAGCGCGCTTCCAGGAGTACTCAAAGTCAGCGGCGGTCAGGTCGCTGCCGTCGGACCACTTCAGGCCATCTCTCAGCGTGACCGTGTAGGTCAGGCCGTCGTCGGAAACAGTGTAGCCGGTTGCACAGGCGGGCACGGGATGACCTTCGTTGTTGTAGGTGTAGAGGCCGGAGAAGGAAGCCGCTGCGAGGCAAGCGCCGTCAACAGAGGAGCTCAGAGCCGGATCGAGATACGCAGGCTCGGAGGCGATGTTGGCACGAAGCGTATCCGAGCCGTTGGTCATCTTGACTTCGTGGAAGAACTTTGTGCCGAAGACGTTTGCGTACATGCCAGTAACATAGTCCTTCATCATGTAAATATCGTTGTAGTAGTAGAACGGCAGGATGCACCAGTTGGACATCAGAATGTCCTCTGCTTTGTGCATGAGCTCGGTGCGGTGTGCGAAATCCGTTTCCGACTTGATCTCGGCGATCAGCTCGTCATACTGCGACCAGTCTGCCAGCGGGTCGATGAACGCGTCGCTGACAAGCTCGGCCGTATCGGGGACTTCCTCGGTGTCAGTGGATTCAGCGGGGGTGGTTTCGGTGTTGTTGCTTTCGGTGGTCTCCGTCGTCGTGCTGGGCGTGGTATTCTTCGCACAAGCAGCGCAGAACGAAACGATCATCACAGCAACAAGCAGCAGTGCAAGGATCTTTTTCATTTCTTGAACCTCCTGTTTTATTTTGCACTTTGCGCCGTCCGCGTCAAAGCCCCCTGCACGTCAGCGTGTAACGCGCATCCGGAGATCTTTCAGCGGCCGGTTCAAAGAACATTACAAGTATTCATTCTATTAAAGTGATAAAGCGTTTTTGCTTTTCCCGCATGATATCACGCCTGCAAGTCCCCGTCAAGTAGCCTGCGCGTATTTTTTTGCGCATTGCAGGAACACAGCCGGCGCTTTTCCCGGTTCCGCTTATTTGTTCCAGCAGGCGACAAAGTGTCCGTCTCCGCGATCGGCGAGCGCAGGGCATTCCTTCGCGCACTGCTCGGTGGCATACCGGCAGCGGGTGCGGAACGCGCAGCCGGTCGGCATGTTCAGAGGGCTCGGCACGTCGCCCTCAAGAACGATGCGCTGACGCGCTCTGGTCACATCGGGGTCGGGGATGGGCACGGCGGACAGAAGCGACTGCGTATACGGGTGCTGCGGGTTCTCGTTCAACTCGTCGGAATCCGCGACCTCGACGATCTTGCCGAGGTACATGACGGCGATGCGCTTGGAAATGTGCCGCACGACGAGAAGATCGTGCGCGATGAAAAGATACGCGACGCCGAGCTTTTCCTGCAGCTCCTCAAACATGTTGATGACCTGTGCCTGAATGGAAACGTCCAGCGCGGACACGGGCTCGTCGCAGACGATGAACTTGGGGTTCACGGCAAGCGCTCTTGCAATGCCGATTCTCTGGCGCTGGCCGCCGGAAAACTCGTGCGCGTAGCGCGTGGCGTGTTCGGCGTTGAGGCCGACGGTCGCCATGAGCTCGAGGATTTTCTCGCGGCGCTCGGCGCGGCTTGCGTACAGCTTATGAACGTCCAGCGGCTCTCCGATGATGTCTTCGACCGTCATGCGGGGGTCGAGAGACGAGTACGGATCCTGAAACACCATCTGCATCTGCTTGCGCATGTGCGTGATGTTTTTTGCCGTGACGGGTTCTCCGTCAAAGATCACCTCGCCGCCCGTCGGCTCATAGAGCCGTAAAATCGTGCGTCCGACGGTCGTTTTGCCGCAGCCGGATTCGCCGACCAGACCCAGCGTCTCGCCGCGTCCGATGGTGAAGGATACATCGTCGACCGCCTTAAGCGGAATCGTCTTCATAAGCCCTGCGCGGACGGGGAAGTACTGCTTGAGGTTTCTGACCTCGAGTAACGTATCAGACATTTGGTTCCCCTCCTTCCGCGTTCATCAGCTGGTCGCGGACGTTGATCCAGCAGGCCGCTCTGTGGTTTTCGTTGATGGCCATTTCCTCCGGGTGCTCGCTCAAGCAGATCTTCATCGCCGCGTCGCAGCGGGTGCAGAACGCGCAGCCGGCAGGCAGGTTCAGCATGTTGATCGGCGTGCCCGCAATCGGGACAAGCTTCTTTTTCATGTTGTTGCCGTTCGGGATGGAGCGAAGTAATCCCTTCGTGTACTCGTGCTTCGGATTATAGAAGATCTCCCGCGCGGTGCCCCGCTCGCAGATGCGGCCGCCGTACATGACAATGATGTTGTCGCACATGTCGGCAATGACGCCGAGGTCGTGCGTGACAAGAATGACGGCCATGCCGAGCTTTTTCTGCAGATCCTGCATGAGCTCCAAAATCTGCGCCTGGATCGTTACATCCAAAGCCGTCGTCGGCTCGTCGGCAATGAGAATATCGGGCTCACAGGCCAGCGCCATTGCGATCATGACTCTCTGCCGCATGCCGCCGGAGAGCTCGAAGGGGTACTGCTTGATGCGCTTTTCCGGCTCGTTGATGCCGACAAGCTCGAGCATTTCAATCGCGCGGTCGCGCACCTCTTTTCCCTTGCGGTTCGTGTGCAGGCGGATGGCCTCGCCGAGCTGGTTGCCGATCGTGAAGACCGGGTTGAGACTCGTCATGGGGTCCTGGAAGACGATCGAGCAGCATTTGCCTCTAAAGTGGCTCATTTGCTTTTCAGACCATGTCGTGAGGTCCTCGCCCTTGTAGAGGATGTGGCCGCTTTTGATACTGCCGTTGTCGGCCAGGATCTGCATGACGGAGTACGCGGTGACGGATTTGCCGGAGCCGGACTCGCCGACAATGCCGAGAATTTCGCCGGGGTTCAGGTTAAACGACACGCCGTTGACGGCCTGTACCTCGCCGGAGTCGGTGCGGAACGATGTGTGCAGATCCTGCACGCTCAGAAGATATTGTTCACTCATACCGCTCACCTCTTCAGCTTCGGGTCAAACGCGTCGCGAAGACCGTCGCCCAGCAAGTTCAGGCTCAGAACGATCAGACAGATCATCAGAGCCGGGAAAATCAGCTTATACGGGTACGTCTGAAGTCCCTGCCGCGCAGAGTTTGCAAGCGAGCCCAAAGACGGCATCGGCGCGTTGACGCCAAGGCCGATGAAGCTCAGGTAGCTCTCGGTGAAAATCGCCGACGGAATTTGAAGCGCCGTCGAGACGATGATGACGGAAAGACAGTTCGGCAGGATGTGCTTGCGGATGATCCAGCCAGGCTTTGCGCCAATCGAGCGCGCGGCGAGCACATACTCGTTTTCCTTGATGGAAAGGATCTGGCCGCGGATGAGGCGCGCCATACCGACCCAGTAAAGAAGGCCGAAGACGATGAACATCGAGACCATGTTCGAGCCCAGCGCCGCGAGCGCAGAGCCAGATTTGAATACCAGCACCTGATTCAAGACCGTCGCCAGCAGAATGATGACCAGCATATCGGGAAGAGAATAGATGATATCGACGATACGCATGAGGATGAGGTCGACGCGCCCTCCCGCATAGCCCGAGATACTGCCGACGATCATGCCGATGATCAGCACGATGATGCTCGCAAAAAAGCCGATGACGAGCGAGATTCTCGCGCCGTAGATGACGCGGATGAAGTAGTCGCGGCACTGCTCATCGGTTCCCATGATGTGCGGGAAGCGCGTGCCGCCCTCGTCGATGAACTTCTGCTCGGCCTTGCTGTAGGTGAAAGGCGCAAGGTTCTTTGCGCCCTTGTCGCGCTTGCCGTTGATAGAGAGGATCTCCTCATAGCCGTAGGGCACGATCATAGGGGCGATGATGATGGTCAGAATGATGGCCACGAGCACAATGATACTCGCCACAGCCAGCGGGTTTTTAAAGAGCTTGCGCATGCCGTCTTTGAAGAAGGACGTGCTCTGGCTCATGACGTCCTGCTGCCGCTTTTCGTCTTCTGTCGCCTTTTCAAACTTTGAAAGGTCGATCTGTGCGCTGAGTACCTGCTTTTTCGGCGTCTTGTTGGGGTCGAAATTGTCCATATAGCGTCCTCCCTTCTCAGTCGAATTTGATGCGCGGGTCGACGACCTTATACAAAAGGTCGCAGATCACGTTCGCAACGACCATCAGCGTCGCGAGGAAGATCGTCGTCGCCATGATCATGGTGTAGTCGCGGTTGGAGATCGCGCTGACAAACTTGCTGCCGATGCCGCCGACGGTGAAGATCGTCTCGATGACCATCGAGCCCGTGATGATGTAGGCGATCTGCGGGCCCGCGTAGGTGATGATCGGAAGCAGCGAATTGCGAAGCGCGTGCTTGAAGATGACCTTCCACTTGGCGACGCCCTTGGCCTTCGCTGTGCGTACGTAGTCCTGGCTCAAAGCGTCGAGCATGCTGGACTTTGCAAGCCGCGTCGTATACGCCATCGGGTACGACGCAAGCGCGAGCACGGGAAGCAGGAAGTTGGGGTTATTGGGGTCCCAGACCGGGAACCACGAGAGCTTGATGCAGAACACCAGAAGCAGAAGCGTCGCCAATACGAAGCTCGGCACGGCCGTAAAGAGCGTCGAGAAAAAGACGATGACCCGGTCCGGCCATTTATTGCGCATCAAAGCGGCCAGACTTCCGAACACCGTTCCGCACACGAGCGCAACGCCGATCGCCATGAGGCCGAGCTTTGCCGAGATCGGGAACGATTCTGCGATGATCTCCTTGATGTCGCGGCCGTTTTTCAGCGACACGCCAAAATCTCCGTGCAGAAGATTTTTCATGTACAAAATGAACTGCTCGCCGACGGGCTTGTCCAGATTGTAGCGCTTGTTCAGCGCCTCGATCGTCGCCGCGCTCAGCGCTTTCTCCCGGTTGAACGGTCCGCCCGGGATGGCGTTCATGACGAAAAATGTGATGGCACATATGATAAGTACAGTCAGAATGGCAAGTAAAATACGTTTGACAATATATCTGCCCACATTCTTCACTCCCTTCTGTTTGTTTTCTTTTCCTACCTGCATCCACGTTTTGCGGAGGGTGCAGATATTCTGTTTATTATAACGGAAAGCCTCGGTTTGGTCAATCCTTTTTCGCTGTCTGGCGACATTTCGTAAATTGCAAGAGTTAATTTCAAAAAATCCGAAAAAATTTTTCAGCTCAGCGAGGCCACAAACTCGTCGAACAGCATCCCCGCCGTCTTTCCGCCCAGGAGCTTGCGCGGATAGTTGTTCATCCAGTCCTGCACGGCGCTGATGTCTTCGTCCGGAACGGCGTCCAAGTCCGTCCCTTTCGGGAAGAACCGGCGGAACATCCGGTTCTGGTTCTCGTTGGTGCCGCGCTCGTTGCTGCGATAGGGATGGCAATAGAAGACCTGCGTGCGCCGCTCGCCGGTCTCTTTGCTCGTCATCATTCCCTCGTAGTCCATAAACTCGCTGCCGTTGTCCACCGTGATCGTCTTGAAGATGCGGCTGAACTTGTTGCCCCAGCGCCGCTCCAGCTGATCGAGCTTTTCCACGACGCACTCCATTGTGCACGCCGCCATCGGCAGAACCAGTTCCGTCCGCATCGCGCGTTCCGATAGCATGAGCGCACACTTGCGGCCATTCTTCTTTCCTTTCACCGTGTCCATCTCCCAGTGTCCTTCTTCCTTCCGCTCATCGATCTCCGGCGGCCGGTTCTCAATGCCTTCTCCTGGCGCCTGCCGTTTGGCCTCGCGCACCTTCTTGTATTCCCGCTTGTGCCCGCCGCGCTGCGGCAGGTCTTTGTTCGTGATGGAGAAGAAAACATCCCCGCTGTTGATGTAGTTGTAGATCGTCTTCTCGCAGATGTCCACGTCGAACTTCAGCCCGCGCAGTTTGATCTCCATGATGACTGCCGCCGGGGAATAGTGTTCCCGCCCAATCTTCTGCTCGATGAAATCATGCAGTGCGAAGTCGTGGCCGAGCTTAATCATCCCGCCTTTCGCCCGCTTGTTCTTCTCATACTGCGCCTGCGCGATATCAGCTGAGTACCGCCGCTCTGTCGTTAAGTTGCTCAGCGTATGCTCATACCACACCCCGTCGCGGCGCAGCTCGCGCCAGATGGTCTGATAGGTGACGTGCAGCCGGTCTGCAATCTGCTGGATGCTGGCCTTCTCGCGCAGCATCATCTCGATCTTGATTCTGTCTCTGTACTGCAGGTGCTTAAACGTCCGCTTCATCTGTTCCATCTGTCCGGCCTCCTATTGCCATTTCTTGCTTTTTATTCTAAAGCTGATTAAGTCGAAATGTCAAGCCGTCAAAAATAGACCTCCCTGCTGCGCAGCAGAGAGGTCTATTCTTTTCCCAGCAGCCAGTCCGTGCTGACGCCCAGTACACCGGCGATGACCGGCAGTTCGAAGTCTGGCACCACGCGCTTCCCAGTTTCAATTCTGCTCACTGCCATCTGCCCAATCTGAAGCCCGGCCAGCTGCAGCTTCGCCGCCAGCGTGTCCTGACTCATTCCAGCCTTTATCCGCGCCTCACGCACCCGCTTGCCGCATAAGTTGAACCGTCCATCCAGAGTATAGAGCCGCACCGCTCCGCCTCCCTATAATCATCTTTTGCATAATCTTGCTTGAATTTAACATATCTTCGTGGTAATCTTATAAAAAAGATGATTAAAATGAAAATTTTGTGGAGGTGTAGCCATGTCTGTCGATTATTACGCTCTCCTAGGTGTCCCCAAATTCTGCAGTTCGCAAGATGAAATACGCCGCGCATACCTTGCGCAAGCTCGTTTTTTTCACCCAGACGCAGGGAATGTTTCGCCTGAGATCGCACATCAAAAAATGCAGCAGCTCAATACGATCTACGATACCCTGAAAGACCCCGATGCCAGAAGGCTGTATGACGCTAAACTCCTTTCTCCGGTAAAGGCCGAAGCGTCTCCTAGTTTTTCAACTTCGCCCGCGCCGCCCACTCAGCCACCACGTCACGCCTCGCGGGCGCCTTCTAGGTTTAAGCAAACTGTTGTCGCTCTTGCTAGCATTGCAGCCACATTGTTCGGGTGTCTTGTTCTCATCTGCATTTCCTCCAATATAGGAAAACCTTCAGCCACGACTGTAGTGACCGCAGAAGCAATCAATACTCCAGTGACTGCGCAGCCATCTTTTCCGCCAGCTTCTACCATGAAACCTTTTCCTGTTCCGGACAGCGGGGAGGTGTTGTATCACGATCAGCAAGATCGTGTTGCCCCTTTTACCATCGAAACGTCCGGCAGTGGGTACTACGTCGTTAAATTGAAAGATCATATTTCTGGCGTTGATGTGCTGTGCGTTTTTATCCATGCCGGTGACATCGTCGATGTTGATGTGCCGCTAGGCGACTTCGATCTTTTCTATGCTTCCGGCGACGTATGGTATGGTTTGAAGCGTTTATTTGGTGATGCTACAGTGTGTTCAAAATCTACCAGCCTTTTTGACTTCAGCGAAATAGGCGGATATGTGAGCGGCTGGACTGTCACGCTCTATCCTGTTTACAACGGAAATATGCAGACGATCTCCATAGACATCGATGAATTTTAAGATCAAGCACCGCCAGGTCTCCCTGGCGGTGCTCTTTCTATGCCCATCTGCTAGTCTTCCTGCTTTGTCTTCTCGCGCTCCGCGATCACCTGGCTGCCCACGCGCTCGCTGTACGGATTGTTCTTCGCGCTCTTGCTCCCGGTGAACAGCTGCCAGAGCACGGCCCGCATCTCGTTTGTCAGCTGCTGCGGCCCGTCGCCGCCCGGCAGCATGATGCCGCCGTGCCCGTTCATCGCATCAATGGCGTTCTCGATCTCTTCGCCCTTATAGCTGCCGTTCCCATCTTCGTCGAACTGCGGCAGGATTTCCTTCAGTTGCACCCACGTTCTTGCCTCGATGCCGTAGCTGTCGGCGATCTCGTATTTCTGCTTTGTCGAGTCCTTCATCACCGCGAGCAGAGCGTCGTGCTGTGCATCCGCTCCATCTACTGCGTCGATGGCTGCACGCCACTTCTGCACGTCGGATACCGTTTTCTTCCCCTCATCCGGCGTAAGCTCTGCCATACCGAGCGCCACGTCCTTCGCGCTCTGTGTGTCCAGCCCGCCATCAATCGCGTCCAGATACTTGTCCACGGCTCCTGCCAGCTTCAGCTCCAGATAGTCCACCATCTCTGCGCCCGTTGCCAGCACGTCGTCCGCCTTCTGCGTCGAGGTCTTCACCTCATAGTCGTCGAAGACAGCTGCCTTTGCCTTCTCTCCGGCGTATTCGTACAGCCCGCTCAGCATCTTCTCCCGCGTCTCGTCGTCCGTCGCCTGGAACACGTCACTTGCGATCAGCTCCTGCAGCCTGCTTCCGACGGCGCTGCTCCACGTCTTATCGTAGACCTGCTTCTGATAGGCCGAGAGCTTGCGGTCTTCGCCGTCAACGCTGATGCTGCCCGGCGTATCAGACGGAACCGCCTTTGTGAATCCACCTTCGTAGAGAGAAGCAAGCGTTTCGTTCGTCGTCTCGTCCGTCTCCACGCGCCGGTTGTGCAGGGTGTCGCTGATCTTGCGCTCCAGTTCCGCACCGCGCATGCCCTTCATCTGGTTTTTGTTCGCCGTGGCCAGCGCATCGTCATATGCCGCCGCAAGCTCCGGCGAGGCCCAGCGCACCGTGCCGATCAGATATGCCTCCAGATTGTTGACCGAGATGCCCGGCAGATATGTGGCCGCTGCGGCCGCCAGGTCTTTGATGCCGCCGACAATATCTCCGCTGTGCCGGTGCAGATACTCGCCCAGGCTTCCACCGTTCTTCACGACGTCCGCTGCATCCTTCAGCACATCCAGACCGTTCTGCCCCTGCTCCACAATGGTCTCCACGACGTCGGACAGCTGCTCCAGGCCCGGCGTGTCGATGCCGTACCACTTGTCGCCCGTGAGAATGTTGCCGACGACGTCCGCAATCTCTTCTCCATAGGTGACGATACTGGCCAGATCGCCCACCAGCCCCAGCGCCATTTCCTTTGCCACGCTTCCGGCTGTGAGATTCCCGTCCTCATCGCGGTATGCTTTGCCCTTGCGCTTCCAGAGGTTCATCAAGAACTCGATGCCCTGCGCCCAGATGTATCCGCCGACGGCTGCCAGGAACGCAACGCCCAGCCCACGCTTGGCCTTGTTGTAATTCTCTGTGTCTCCGATTCGCTTGTAGTATTCCGCCTCACCGGCACGCTGCCGCAGCGCATTGTAGGTCTGCGAGCTGTCCGACTTGAACATCGTAAATGCCCGCGTCACCGGATTCTTGCTCTTACGCAGCGTGCCCTGGTGCATCTCGTCCGAGGTGGACTGACTTCTCGCCACCGCTTCGTTGAATACTTCTGCAACCTTCTGATAGAACGGGCTGCTTCCGCTGTCGATCTGCTCCTGGCTTCCGGTCTCCAGCTCCGGGAACTCAGCTCGTACCTTGTTTTCCGCCCACGGCCACAGCACGCTCGCGGCCCAGCCGTCCATGGCGGTGATCGCTCCGCCGCCGAAGATAAAGTTCGTGAACTTGTTTGTCTGTGTCCAGTTCGGATTTTCCTTCAGCTGCTTGGTCTCCGGCGTGGAATAGCCCAGCGTTCTCCAGTCCAGCTCCTGCGTGTACTTCTCAATCAGGCTCCGGTCGATGCGCTTTACCTGTCCCGGCGACGGGAAGTTCTTGAAGTCCAGCCACGCACCCGCCAGTGGAATCGAACCCAGCTGCTTAAAGACGATGGATGGGTTTGCCCCGAACACGGCGCCGATGTAATTGCTGAAGACTTTTTCTGCGCCCATGCTCACGCTGTCGCGCGTGCTTGCCGTGCCGCCCTGCAGCGTCTGCACCAGGTCTTGAATGTACTTCAGACTCTCATCGCCCCAGTCGTGGGTGATGATATCCGCCATGGAGTTTTCCCGCTCGCGCCAGTTTAGCAGCGTCTGCCAGTTCCGGGCTGGAATTGCCATGCCCACGAACCGTGCCGTCTGCTCCACATGGCGCTCAAAAGCATCGAAGGCGCCGATGTTATAGCTCGGATTCTTGGAGAATTGGCGGCTCTTCAGATTGCCGACGCCTTCCGCCGTCGCGTCGTAGACGCCCAGCTCGCTCTTGGTGTAGTTGGAGTTGGTATAGATCGGCGTATAATTTTTGCTCACAGCCTTGTCGTACCCGTAGAGAATGTTGGAAACGCGGTTGATCTCCTTCTTGGCAAACACGTTGTAGTATTGCTCCAGTGCCTGTACAAGCTCCTGCTCTTCCGGTGTTAAGCTGCCGACGATCGCCTTCACGGTTTCCGGTGCCATGCGCACGGTCTTGCCTTGGGCGAAGGCCTCGCGACGCTTGCCCTGGCTGTAGAGCGTTTTGTCGGCGAAAGTACGGCCGCCTTCCATGTGCCGCAGGTTCTCCGTGCTCTTGCTCTCCAGGTACATGTGCACCTTCTGCGTCGGCGTCATCCATACCGTGATCGTGTCCCCGAACTTCGGCGGCTTGCCGACCTCCAGAGCGCCGACCAGCTGCGGAATCTTCACCTCATACCAGATGCCGTCGTCTCCCTGGCCGTCTGCCTTCTTGGCCCAGTCTTCATGCTCCGTCAAGAACTCGCGCAGCTTCTTTGTGGCGCTTACTGTGTAGTCGCGGATGTCCCGCTCGCCCTTCTCCAGCTGCTTGGCCATGGAGTACCACGCGCTGTTCGGGTTCCAGCCTGCCATGCGCTGCATCACGTTCATCGGAGAGAGCTGTTCCTGGTTGAACAGGCTGTCCAGCTTCTTTCCCTGGCGTGCCGCTTCGCCTGCCTTCGTCTGTGCGCCAAAGTCCAGCTCTTTCTTGCTGTCCGTGTAGACCTCTGCGAACAGCCGGTTCATGTCGTCGTTGATGACGTTGTTCCGGTTGTAGAACTCTGTCCGCAGTCCGACGGCCGCCTTATACAAATCCTGCAGCGCGTTCAAATCCATGTCCGCGATCTTCTTGTTGTCCAAGCGGTGAACGATCTTCTCCAGCTCTTTCGACGGCAGGAAGTTCGGGTCGTTTGCCTGTGCGTCCTTATACATCTCGGCCAGGTCTTTCCACGTCGCGTCGTACTTCTTGGAATAGCGCATCTCGTTGGCTGCACTCACTGCGTAGATGTCCAGGTCTCCGAGCACCTCGTCCCAGGTTCCCTGCAGTTCCTCCGGTGCCCGGTACTGATTCTTGGCCAGCCACTGCAGCGCCTTCAGCGTCTTCTTCTGCTGCTCCTTCAGCTCGCGGTACTCCCGCTGCCGCTGGCTCATCTCCTTGCGCTGCTGCCGTTCCTTCGCGCGGCTGAGTGCTTCGCGCTGCCGGGCGGCTGCCGACTTCTCCCGCTCCTGTGCGATCTTCACGCCGGTGCGGTCTCGCAGGTGAACTTCCAGCTTCGCCGTCCGTGTGAACGTGCGCAGTGCCTCGTCCATCTGCCGCTCGATGTTATCCAGGACTTCGTCTTCCGAAACATATTCCTGCCCGGCCAGAAGCGCGGTGTACTGTGCCAGGCTCATGTTCTGGCTCTTGCCTTCTTCCGCCGTCTGCACGATGTTCTCCAGAATCTCCCGGCTGTCCAGATCGTCCGCATGGAACATCCCCGGCAGCGTGTCTGCAAGCTCTGCGTTTACCATGTCGATACCAGCTGCGCTCGTATCGTTTACCAGCATAACGCCTGCTGCAAATGCCTTCTTCCGGAAATAGCCCCAGTCGTCTCCGAACTCATGCTTCACGCTCTCCGGCACATAGATGCGACGCCCCGCAATCTCCGACCGTGCCTGCTGCAGATACTCATCTGCTGCCACTTCCATGACGCCTTCTGCATACATCCGGTCGAAGAAGGCGTCCCGGTCTTCCTGTGTCAGTTCGCCGTTCTTGAGCATCCGGTCTGCCAGAGTGTCAATGATCTGGTTGATCTCTGCCCGCCGTCCTTCCGGAATGGAGAAGATGCCCTGCATATCCTGCCGCAGATTCCGCTTTGCAATGATTGGCAGGCTTTCGGCCACCGGCTTCGTCTCGTTCTTCTTGCGCGGCTTTTTCTCCTTCTGCTCAGGCTCTGCCGGTTTGCTCTCCAGCGCCTGCTCGATCTCGCTGCCGGTTTCCGCCTGCGGTTCGTCCACGGAAAAGCGCATACCCTTCAGACTTCTGGCGATCTCCATGCGCTGCTCGTCGTTCCCGGTCTTGTACTCGATAACGTTCAGGCCCGCCGCCTTCATTTTCTCCAGCCGTTCCGGCGGGCAATCATCCGGCGCAATGCAGACCGGCTCGTCGAACGTGACCACGCGCTGCGGCTTCGCCTCAAAGTATCCCGTCGGCATTTCTGCTGCCTGGCGGTACATACCGGCGATCTCCGTGGCAAGCCCGCCGTCGATGTCATACCCCTGCCTGCTGAAGGCCTGCTGGATGCGCATGGCGTCCTGCCCGGCGTTCTCCATGAGAAGGCCCGCGATCTCATCCATGTCATAGCTTCCGGCCGTCTTCTGCACATCTGCAACGATGCCCCCGATGCGCTTGTCAAGCTCCTGCAGCAACTGGTTGTATTCTTCTTCCGGCATATTCTGCAGGCGGCCCTCGTCTGCATGGATGGCGTCCACGCTTTTGTATCGCGGCGTCGCCACAGATAAGATTCCCTTGGCGCCCACGCCCCAGTAGCTCTCGCCTCTGGCGCTTGCCTGGTTCATCGCTTTTACGATGTTCTCCGCCGTGTACGCACCGTGCGTTTCCCGGAAGCTCCTGCGCTTGCCGGAAACCGTGAAGCGTTCCTTCCCATTGTAGATACCCGGCTCGCCCAGCACGCCGCGAAGCTGCCCGCGTACCCATGCCTCGACATCTGCATCGTCCACCGCCTCGCGGAGCTTATCCTGCGTGGCATAGCGGTCTACGCCGTCGCGTGTCTGGCCGCCGTCTTCATAAAGCGCTTCTGCATTCCGGATGAAATCCTCTATACGTGCGTCGCTGATCTTGTCTCGCTGCCGTGCAATGCGCGTCTCGCGCAGCTCCGGCCTTCGGCTGAGCGCATACTCGTGGTCTGCAATCCAGGCGCCCATGATGCTCTCGCGTGCCGTCTCCAGCTCAGTCTCTGTCAACCGCTCGCCGGTCTCCAGCTTTACATACAGCTGTGCCAGCTCCTGCGCACCGATTTTCTCCGTGTATTCCTGCAGCGCCAGGTTGCCGAAGCTGTCCCAAACTTTCTCCTTCAGCACCGGCTCGATGTCTTTGCCTTGCTCTGCAAGATATGCAGCCCGTACCGCGTCGTCTTTGGCCAGTTGCTTTGCAAGCTCCGCTTCGTCCATCGTGGCCACTTCGTCCACGCGGCTGCCGATGGCGCTGTCACGGGAGAAGATGCCGCCCGCCACCTGATTTGCCAGCTGCGCGATCTTCTGCTCTGCGGCGCGTCTGGCCTCGTAGTTCACTTCCCGCTCGACGATTGCGTTTGCCGCCGTCGGCGTCCAGGCGTCTGCTCCGTAGACCTTGTTGCGCCGGTCTTCCTGCGGGTCGATGCTCTGGCGTGGGAAGACCAGCGTATAGTCTCCGTATTGCGTATGTCCCTGGCTCGCCTTCACAATGGCGACCGACGGCGACGGGATAGCGCCGAGCTGCAGCATACTGTCCATCTTCTTGCCGTCCAGATTGTGAATGGCCATCAAGTCCTGCGTCTGCTCCACCGGCTCGTCCATAGAGAACCGGGCCTTGACAGGCAGCCGCTTCTCTGCTACACTGGCCTCAGAGGCATCTGTGGGCACCCTAACAGGGCGGTTTTCCGCTTTAGCTGTACCATTCTGGTACTGACGGGGAGGCGCAGGTGCTTTCTTTTCATTCTCATTCAGCTGGATGGAGTACACAAATTCTCCATCCGGCTTTTTCCGTACATTTGCCAGCAGGTCATAGACCCGTCCGTCGATTTGCACAGTCTTCACGAAATATTCCCAACCTGTAAGTCCCTGGTGCGCTTCGGATGTTTTGCCCTGTTCTTTGCCGCTTCCGCTGTGCTCTGCGTTTTCGACCAGATCAAAAATGTTCCCGTCCGCTCCTGTGTTGATCTTCGCCTTCCAGCCTCTTGGCGAAGACTTCTTATCGCCGTAGACGTTCTTCCGCAAATCATTCTCATCGAATGTCGCGTAATAGACTTCACCATCTCGCGCTGTGAACTTCGCTGTGCGGCCTGCGTATTCATTCCGCATGATGTCCATAAAGGCTTCCATGCGCTTCTTGTACGGCAGCTTGCGGACGGCCTTGCTGGTTTCATACACTTCAGTCCCGTCGTCCGTCTTCCCGACGTAATCCAGGCTGTCGCTCAGATCGGCATAGACCGTGTTCTCATCAGCTCTGGCAGGCGGTGCCGCGCGGCGCTGCTCCGGTGTCAGCTCCCGGCGGCTGGCTGCGTCTCGCGCTTCAATCTCGCCTGCGGTATTGCGGTAAAGATCGTAGCTGTCCATCCCCACGCCGTTCTGAATGTCAATGATACTGTCTTCCAGCTCTCCGATCTTCGCTTCAATGGCGTCGTCTTCCGCCGTCCACCGGTTCAAATCCCACGGCAGCTGTTCTTCCAGCCTGGCAATCTCTTCCCGGATGTCCGCAATTCTCGCTTCTTTCGCCTCGTCCCGGTGCTGCTGCCAATACTCCGGCGATGCGCCGCTTGCAAATCCTTCTGCCTTCTGAATGGCGTGCTGGATTTCGTGGATGATCGTCGCCTCTGGTGCCGAGCGCAGCTTGCTGTCCAGCGCGATCTTGTTCTCGCTTGGAGAGAAATAGCCCTGCGTATTGCCCGGCAGCTCCTTGAACTCTACACGCACGTTGCGCAGCTGCGGATACGCCTGGAACAGTTCCTCGTGATCGATGACGTCCTCCAGCGTGGCATTCCCGCTTTCCACGCGCTCGCTCAGCCGCCCGTACTCTCGGCCCCAGGTCTTGTCCAGCTCCTGAAGGCGCTCCTGGTCTTCCGGCTTCCACGCTTCTGCAGAACCGGTGAGCATCTTGTCCACGAGCTTCTGATATTCCGCATAGTCCGGGTGGCTCCGACTGAAGGCTGCGTCTCCGCCGCGATGATACTTCATCTTGCTGTCGTCGATCTCGAAACGCAGCTTTCCTTCCATGCCGGTGTGCCAGCCGGTTTCCTTTCGCACGCGCTCATCGTCTTCACCCTGCATCTGAAGCTCCTGTGCGCGGGCGAGTGTCTTCTGATCTGCTGTGTTTGCATTCACGCCGCCGTAGCTGTAGCGCTCTGGCGGCCCAGTCCTGCGCTGTGTCGCCGCTGCTGTCTCGCTGCCCGGCGTGGTGACCTTCCGCTCCTGCAGAACCGCCTGCGCCTCGCTGCGGTACTTTTCGGCGTGGGCGCCGAAGAAGTTGATTCCTGCATAAGCGTCCGCACAGATTTCCTCTTTGACGATGCCGTAAACCTCGGCTACTTCCTGTCCGGATGCGTGCTCCGGCAAATCATATACGCCGCGCAGGTTCTTCAGATACTTCTCGACCACTGCGTCAAATTCTTCCCGGCTGTACTGTTCTACGATGGCCCGCTCGATCTGCCGCACAAGCCCCGGATTGTTGGCCGCGTAATCATGGAAGGCCTCGTGGTCTGCGATCTGGTCGATGTTCAGATAGCGGTGGTCTGCCTGGACGATGATGCCGTTTTCTGTGTAGACGCCGCGTGCCGCGCTTACCGAGCCATCTGCCTGGCGGATGCGGATAGAACCAAGCACATACGTCACCGGTTTCCCGGTCTCATAGGAAATGCGCTGCGCCGTTTGCTGCATCTGCGTATCCCAGTGAGATTCCGGCATGACCTGAATCTCGCGTTCCTCCGTTCCGTTCGGCAGGCCCAGGCTCTGGCTGCTTACTTTTTCGAGCCGTAGAGTTCGTCCAAGATTCTCTCTTTCAACAGCTGTTCTGCCCTGGTTAAAGGCGCGTTGTGGTCTGCCTTCTGCCAGGATTCCACTCTGTCCGCCGGTACTCTCACGGAGAATCCGTCCGCCGTCTCCATCAGGTAGCTGCTCGCCCTGCTGTTCTGCGCCTGGCTGCTGCCCGGCTGGAAGCTGTTCTGTACCATTGTTCATTCCTCCTTCAGGTGTTGTGGCTTCATTCTGTACGCCGGGCTGCTGGCTCCCTGGCACCTGCTGCACGGCAGCATTGACCGGCTGCTGATTTTGTGCCTGCACGTTTCCGGACACGACCGCTTCGATGTCCGCGTCCGTCATCTGCCGCATGACGTTCTGCACTTCCGGGAAAGAGAGCAGCTTGCTGAGAACTTCACCATCTGTGATCTGCCCGCGATAGAACGCCTCAATGCCGCGTGCCATCGACTGTGCGCGTTTTTCGCTCACGCCCATGGCCTCCAGGCGTTCCAGCGGTGTGGCAGTCTGTTCGGTCTGCACCTGCTGCGGCGTCGGCAGCCCAGCTTCCTGCTGCGTGCCCTGTTCCAACTGCTGCGGCTGCACGGCTGCGGCCTGTGCCACCGTTGGAAGATTCGGCTGCTGCACCTGCTGGCTCTGCCCCGCAATCTGCGCAGCTGCGGCCGCCGCGTTCCCGCTTTGCAGAGCCTGCCCGCTCTCCGGCTGCTGTGCGCTCTGTGTTCCGGCCTCTGCCTGCTGCAGTCCCTGCTGGATGGCGGTCTGAATCTCCTGCTCCACCTGTTTTTGCATCTGCGGGTCTGTCGGTGTCGTTGGCAGGTCTGCCGCCGTTGGCAGCTGGCCCGTGCTTCCGCCGCCCGGCAGCATGACATTCGGCGTCTGCATGGCGCTGGACGCTGCGGTGTACCCATTGACATACGCCCGCATCGCCTCATCGATAAGATCGAGCGTTTCGTTCAGATTGTCCACGGCCTTCTGCTGGCCCGCAATGTAATAGCTGTTGACGCTTTCACGCAGGCTCTGCGTCTGCTGCATGATGAACTGCGCCCGCTGCGCCTTTGCTTCCGGCGTCATGTTTTCCGTTCCGGCCGTCATTGCGCGGTATCCCTGCTCAATGGCCTGGTATGCCTGGTTCATCTGCGCCTTCTGCTGCTGTGTCGTCTGGTAGCTGCTAATGGCGCTGCTCAGCACAGAGAACGCAAACGCCGTCACGAGGTTTGTGGCGATCTCTTCTTTCGTCGGCTTTTCATCTGCCGCAAGATAGCCGACTGCCTGGTTGACGCTCGCGTTCGTTACGCCGCTTGCCGTCTGCCGCAAAAACTCCATGAACGGTGTCATCTTATGCGTGTCGCGCAGCACGTTGGCAAGCCCTGTTCCCACCAGGCCGCCTGCCAGGTTGCCAGCCATGCCCTGTGCGCCGCTGATGGCAATGCGTTTGAGGTAATCTTCCGTGCTCATGTCGCCCATGGCGGCTGCGCCTGCATTGTGTACGGCGTCAGCTCCGGCAAAGCTCAGCGCTCCCGCCGCCACCTTGAAGCCGAGGCTGCCGGTGTTCATTTCTGCTGCCGCAAGCCCAGCGCCCGCCGCTTCTCCGATGCCGGACATCAACGCCAGACTTCCCGCGATCTTCGCGCCGCCCGCGAGCACCGGATGCTCCGCCTGCGCCCGCTGCGCGTTTTCCATCTGCCGGTGATACTCATCCTCGTTCGCGCCGAGCGCTTTTCCGACTGCAGCCGCAGCCGATGTCACACCCAGTCCCTCCTGCAGCCCGCTCGCAACCACCGTCTGCTTGGAGTACAGTCTTGTGTAAAGAACATCGTAAATCTGCTGCCACTGCGCGGCCGCCTCCGTGTCGCCCTTGCGCATTGCTTCCTGGTACGGCGCAAATGCCGTCACATTCTGCTCATAGCCAAGAAGCCCGCCGAACCCGTTCTGTGTGCCGATGATCTCTTCCGCCTCTTGCTTCTGGCGTTTCGTCCAGATTCCCGGAACGCTGGCCAGCGCAATGAGCCGGTCTTTATACCGTCCCACATTTTTCGCGGTGTACGTCTCCGGCCGCTTCGTGCCCTGCATCTGGCTCTCGCTCTCCTGGCGGTCAATCTCGTCCTGCAGCTCCTGGATGCGCCGGTCTGTTTCGCTCTGCGCAGACTCCGCCTGGAAGGTTGGCAGCGTCGAATCGCTGGCTTTGCCCAGCATGGAAAGAATACTGGGCTGCTGCGCCTGCTCCTGCTTCTTCTGGCTCTCCAAGATGGCGAGCGTCCGTTTCATGCCCTGCAGCTGATCGTGCGCCACCGCTTCGTCTAGCGCCTTCTCGCGCTGCGTGGTGTAGTAATAATCCTGCGCATCATGCAGCTTTTCTGCGTAGCTGTTCGCAGCATCCACTGTGTCGAATACACCCAGGAACTCCCCGGTGTCGTAGAAGTGCTGCAGAATTTCGTCTCCGTCGCTGCTGCGGTATGCCTTCCCGTCTTTCATCCAGACCGACGGAAGCAGCACCTCCTTGCCCTGAATGTTGAAGCTCGTGCTGTCCACGGTCGAGATGCTGCCGTCGGCGTTCCGATACTGCGGCCGGTTGTAAAGGTCGATGTTGCCCACGCCATACTGGCCGATCTCCTGGTTGTATCGTTCCTTCTGCCGCTGAGAAGTTGGAGCCGGTGCGCCGAGTCCTGCAATGCTGGCAGGCGTTGCCGTCCGGTCGAATCCGCTTCTCTCGCTCTGAGGGGCCTTCTGCTCCTGCGCCTGGCGGCGCTGCTGTTCGGCGCTCTGCGCCTGGCGGATGAAGTCCTGCTTATTGAGGACGCCACCGGCCTCCTGGCCGGTGGTCTGTTCCCAGTTGCTCTGCTGCTTGTCCGCTTTGTTCAGGAAAGATTTCTTGGAAATAACGCTCATACTTTCCTCCTTACTTGTACTTCACGGAGTCGTCGATCTTGATTCCGCTCACCTCGTAAATCCGTTTCGCCACGTCAGACCACTGCTGCTTCGACATCTGCCCGCGTGCGCCGACGGCCACATCATAGGCCCTGTCATAGTTGCCCTGGCCGAGCAGTGTCGAGATCGTCCGCTGTACGCCGTTATACGAATCTCTCGCCATGGCCACGTTGCCGCTGTAGCTGCCGCCGCCGTTGATCTTCGAGCCGCCAGCGCTTCCGGAGCCGGAACCGCCGCCACTGCTTCTAGCGCCCTTGGCCGCCAGCGCTGCCTCGTATGCAGACGTGTCGATGCCCAGCTTCCGGAGGTACGAATAGTCGCCGTACCGCGCAGCCAGCTGCGCCTTCTCCAGTGCCTCGCCGCGAAGTCCCGTCTGCTGGTTGATCTCGTCAAGCAGGTTCTGGTAGCTGAAACTGCGGTCTGTGTTGTACTGGTTCAGCTCGTTCAGATACTTCGTGTAGTCCAGCTGCTCCAGTGCGCTCGCCGTCTGCACGTCGTTTGCAATCCGACTGTAAGCATCTGCCCATGTCTGGTAATCGAAGTTCCGGTTCGTGTTGAACTGCTGCAGCTCGTTGAGATATTTGTCATAGTCCGACTGCTCTGCGCCCTGCACGGCGCCCAGATCGCTGAGCTTCATGTTGTAGTCGTTCATGTACTTGTTGTAGGCCAGCTGATAAAGCTCCGGAATCTTATCTGTCATCTGTGCCGCATAGTAGTCTCCGGCCTGTGCCGCTGCCGTCGCCGCATAGCTTGACGGGATGCCGCCGGACGCTGCTGCCGCCGCGCCGATGGCGTTCTGCTGTGCACGGTCTCCTTCGCGGGTGTACTGCTTGCGGTACTGGCTGTAGAGCTGGTCGCGCTCCGGGTCATAGCTGAACTCTTCGCGGTTCAAAATCTGCTTCAGCAAATCCTGGATGGTCTCGTCGTACCGGTTCGTGTATTCCGGCTGAGCGACGTCGTAGGAATAGTCGCCATAGTTCAGCTGCTTGTTCAGAAGATCGTCCACAAGCCCCGTGCGGTTCGAAGAGTACGTCGGCTTTGCATCCTGCTGGAAGCTGTTCGGTGAAAGTGGGTCGAGGTAGAACTGTGAACCCGCTCCGCCGCCCGTGTAGTTTCCGTAGCTGCTGCGGATGCCTTCCGCACCCAGGTTCGCCAGCGCCCGCTGTTCCGGCGTCGTGGCGTTGTGGTAGTCGCGCTTGTATTTCAGGATGCTCATTCCCGCATCCGGATTCTGCTGTGCCAGCTTCAGATCGGCCGCCGAGAACTCGCTGCCAAGTCCGGAGTTCGTCAGCTCCCGCTGAAACTCGTCGTATGTAAATCTCTGTGCCATTGTCGTCTCCTTTCGTGGTTACAGTTCGCTCCCCGTGTAGACCTCACGCACCAGCGAATACAGTCTGCACCCGCCGCTGCCCGTCATCCGGATGCGGAAGTGATCGCACCGGCGCGGCACAATCGGCAGATAGAAGCTGCGTTTCTTTTCCGCCTGCAGCGTCTTCACCTCGCGCCAAACGCCGTCTGAGTCGAACTGCATCTCGATCTTCACGCTGGCCCCTTCGTCCAGCTCCAGCCGCACCAGCAGCTTTCCGATGCCCTTCTTCTGCGGAATCGGCACCGATGCCGAGGAATACGTTGTGTACTCGTAGAAGTCCGCCCACTCTGTCATCCAGGAGACCTCTGTCTCCCGAACCGCCGTATCAGGCGCCGTCCTGGCATTGCCGTTCAGCAGAAGCCTTCCGTCTGCAGCCAGGAAATACAGCTCCCCGTTCCAGCCCCAGCCGACAACCTCCAGCGCATCTTCCTGGTGCCACAGGCCCCGCAATGTGTCATACACAAAAAGATGCCAGGCGCCCGCCGTGTCCTTCATCGAAACGTAATACTTCGTCCCGTCGCTGCCGCCCACGGCGTTTCGGAACCGCTGCGTGCCGAACGCTGCGCCCACCTGCTGCGGGATGCCGCCGGAGTAGGCGACAATGCCCGTGCGGGCCAGATAGAAAAGCGTCTCTCCGGCAATGGCAATGGACGCATCGCTGCCAGCCTCCACGCCCAATGAAGCGCTGCCCATCACCTGAAAGTTCGACGGCTTGTCTCCGTAGACCTTGTAGATGTGCTCTTCCTTGAAAAAGCACGGATAGCCCAGGTAGCTGCAGCACGCCGTGAAGTCGCCAGCGCTTCCGACATTTACGCTGTAGCTGTCCGTGGCCACGCCGTCAAACACATTCCAGTTGAAGATATCTCCGAGTTTGCTGGCATAGATCGTGTCTTCCTTGCAGCCCCAGAGCCTGTTCTCATTCTCACATAGGAAGTCCATATCCGGCACAGTTCTCTTGACGGTCAAGGTCTCGCTGTCCCCGCCGTCTGAGATCGTGAAGGTGTTTTCATAGAAGCGGAGGTAGTCGCCGTCGATTTCCCGGATGATCGGCGTTTTGTTGTTGCTCTCATGCTTCACTGCGCCGGAGATCGTCACCGCGTCTCCGACCTTGAAGATGGAATCCCATGCCGCGCCGGACGCATAGATCGTGTTGGCCTTTGCGTCCTCTCCTGCGTAGGTTCCGTCCTGAATCTTCGTGCTGCCGGTGAAGCTCGCTTCCATCGCGCCGAACTCGTCCGTCAGGCGGTTATAATACTTCTTATCCGGCAGAATGATGATGTACGCTCCCAGGCTCGCGAACTTCTTTCTCCCGTTCGTGACGGTTCCCTTGAGCGTTCCGCCTGCGTAGAACCCCGTTCCGTCCACCCAGTACAGCCCGTCATGTGCGTAGAACCCGTTCGGTTTTGTGAGCGTGCGTACCTTCCAGCGCGGGCGCCTGGGCGCGAGCAGGGGATAGAAGTCGCTCGTCATATTCTTCATGTCCCAGATGTCGCCGTTGTCTGCGCCAAGCGTGTGGTTGTACCCGCCGAACTTTGTCTGCTTGTATTTCTGGATACCGTCCTGGTTTGCCATTGGCGGCAGGCCGATCATGCGCCGTCACCTCCGAACCGGATGAACCCCTCCAGCGCTTCCAGATGGATGGGCTTGATCTTCTGCGGCTCCGGAAGCGCCGCCGGTTTCCAGTCGATCTCCGTCTCGACATTGGCCAGCTCAAACCGTCGCGTGTTATATTCCGGTGCGTCTGCCGGGTCTTTGAAAAGGAAGGTGCCGCGCTCCGTGAAGGCGACATTGCCTTTTTCGTCGAGCTGTCCGAACTCCTGCGTCAGCTTATTCTCTTCGCGGATATAGAAGTCCACAGATGGCTGCAAGGCCCGCCGCAGTCTTGCCAGCGTGAAGGCTGTCTTGTAGTCCCATTCCATCTGCGAAAGATAGTTCACCGCCATGCAGGCGTTGACGCATCGGATGAGTGTTGTTTTCATGCTGTGCTCCTTTCAGCTTGTGCTCAGCGGCGAGTCGTTGATGTAGACCGTGCCGTAGAATTTGATATTTCCGCCCGACGAGATCGTCACGCCGCTGTCGCCGTAGATGTAAATATTTTCGTCCGCCTCGATGGAGATGCCGCCTGCCGACTGCAGCTTCATGGCAAACGACACGCCGCGAATATAGTTCGTGTAGATGAACATTCTGTACCGGTTTTCATACTGGCTGCCTGCTCCGTTGGCGTCCAGCCGGATGCCGCCTGCGGTGTAGTTGCTGTTCATATAGCAGAACTCGATCTCACCGCCCCAGATGCCGTTCGACTGCAGGACGCTTCGGAAGGTGCTGCCCTCGATGGTGCAGCCGTAGATGTCGATGGCGTCGATCGTGCCGGTCGTGATGTTGCTGCCGTTGATCGTTGTCTGTCCTGCGGTGGACAGGTCTGAGAACGTGACCATGCCGCTGAAGCTGATCGACTTGCTGGACACCACCACGCCGTCGCGCATGAGCTTGATCGTGCTGCTGCTTTCTCCGTTGGAGACCGACAGCGTGATGCTGTTGACCGTCTGTGTCAGAGACGATACGCTGCCGTCCAGCGTCGTGATTCTGCTCTGCAGCGCCGTCGCCGTCTGCTGCAGCGACGAAACATCTCCTTCTGCGTTCGTGATGCGCGTCGTCAGGCTGTTGGCCGTCGCAGTTAGAGACGTGATGTTTCCTTCTGCATCTTCCAGCCTCGCACCCAGGCCCTCTGCCGTGACCTGCAGCGCAAGAATCTGCTTCTCGTCATTTTCTAGCTGCACATATACCGGCTCCGTGATGATGTTCACAATCTCATCAAATCCTGTCTCATTGAAGTTGTCTTTGTCCAGATTACAGAATGAATACCGCAGCTGCTCCAGCAGCATATAGAGATAGCTCGTGATCTGCTCGATCTTGTCCTTGTCCGAGCTTTCCTTTGTGAACTGCGGAAACCCCGCGTCCGCGCTCAAAATATTGGATGGCACCGTATCGCCTCCTTGTAGCGTTTTCGGGAAGGGCCGTCTCCGGCCCCTCCCGTGCGTCTCACGCCAGGCCCGCGAGCTTTGCGAACCGGTACAATACCGTCACAAACTGTTCTCGCGTCAGCATGTCCTGCCACATATAGTTCGGCTCGCCGTCTTCCAGCGTGCCGCCGCCGAGCACGATGCCCTTTTCCGTGGCCCACTGCCGGGCTTCTTCGCTGTACTGGCTGCAGTCGTTGTCCTGCAGGTCTTTGCGCATCTGTCCGAAAAGCTCTGCGAATCTATCCTTGTCCATGTTCTCGTCCTCCATTTCTCCGTCGTCTAATGCCATTACCGTGTGTCCCTGGGATACCAGGATGTCGCCGCGCCGCAGCCAGCGATCTTCCGTCAAAAACTTCTTCCCGCTCAGCATCTCGAACTGCCCGGTCGTCGGCCAGTCGTGCAGCATACAGTAGGTCGTGCAGCTGTTGCCCTGGTGCTTGAAGAGCTTTTTCAGTTCCGTCGCGCCTGCCGAGATCGCGCACAGCATCATAAATGCCGAGCAGTCTGTCTCGACCGGCTTGTTGATCTTCCCGAGTGCAAAGTCCACGGCTTCCGCAGCGGCGTATGCCGTGTTGCGCCCGTCCATGTCATAGCCGATGTTCCGGTTCCGTACGCCGTCTTCGCAGGCCTGCGCCGCCCGCTCCGACATGGCCGGGTCTTTGAACCGGAGAATCCCCAGCCAGTTTCCGTTGTACCAGTACGAAAAATTCAGCTCCCGGCCCGTCTGATTGCCGGGCTTCTGCCCGCGGCCGCCGGTCTCTCCGAGGCTTGCCTGGCCGATGCGGATACTCACTGCGAGTCACCTCCTGCCGGAAACAGCCCTTTTTTGAGGTCATATACCGCCGCTTCGATCATGGCGTCCAGGCGCGTCTCGTCGAGCGTGACGCCGTGTTCCGCCAGCCAGTTGATGACGTATGCCTTCTTCTCCTGGCCGCGCCCGGAGCCTACATAAATCTGCTCCGCTGCGCTAACCGCAATGCGCACCCAGGCGTTGATCTCCGTCTGCTGCTGCGCTGTTGTTTTCGAGCGGATGTACGGGATGACGATGGCGGTAATGACCGCCGCAATGAGCGCGAATACTGTTTCGATGATTGGTGTAATGTTCATGGTGATCTCCTTTCAGATTTCTTGATCGGTTTCTTCTGCTTCCTTTTTCCCGACTGCCCCGAAGCCCTTCCGCTTTTCAAACAGACTCTTCAGGCAGTACAGAGCGAC
>CALCJW010000025.1:0-9882 GCA_937967235.1 uncultured Clostridia bacterium | reverse complement strand
TACAAGCTCCGAGCGCCGGATGCCGCAATTTAAAAAGATCATGAGTATTGCGAAGTCCCGCGCCTGATTTGGCCCCTGGACGGCTTTCAGAAGCGTTTTGGATTCGTCGAGCGATAAGTATTTCGGTAAACTTTTACGGATTTTCGGAAATTCAATGTCCTTGACCGGATTTTCCGTGATCTGCTTGGTAGACACCGTCAGATAGTTGTAAAACGCCTTGATGGCTGAGAGCTTTCTGGCGCGCGCGGCAGAGCCGATGCCGGAGTCTCCGGAGGCAGCTTCCGGGTTTTCGCGGTCGTTCGCAAGATACGACAAAAAGTCAAACACCTCGGAGGTCGTGATTGAGCGGATGAAGTCGATCCCGAGATCTTTAACAGGAATGTCGTCGAGCGGCGTTTTGTACGGCAGCTCTTCGCGCATGAGCCGGACGAAACGCAGGAACATCCGAAGATCAAGATAGTATTCCGAAACCGTCCGGCGCGACTGGCCCTTGACCGTTTCGTGATAGGATAAGAAATTGCGCAGCACCTGCGGCGCGTCATTGTATGTTTCCATAAGACCTCCTGTAAAACCGCCAGAAAGGCTTGAAGGCTATCCCGGTTGGCTTGATTGTTGAAAGCTTCACTTCGAACGCAACAAAATTTTTATTTTGTTGCGTTCATTAATTATAACCGTTCGGATGTAAAAAGTCAAGACCGCCCTTCCGGGCGGCCTTTCTGCAACTGTTTACTGTTCTGCGCCTTTGATATAAGCGTCCATCAACACTTTGATTTCTTCGACAGTGCAAGTTTTTCCTTTTTCTCCGCGTTCAAGAATCTTCTGTAAATCATATAGTTGCTTTCTGAAATTTACTTTTTCTTATTTGGACATATCTCTTATTTTAAATCAACTTTCGGTACCTGGCAGCGTCCCGATAAAGGCCAGCACGCACTCGCGCAGGCGCAGGATACCGTCGGGCATGGATTCCCGCATGTGCAGCCCCATTCCGAGTTCACGTCCGGTCGCGGGTTCGATCGGCACAGCCGTTACGCCGTTCGTCCGGCCGCGGATCATCATTTCCGCCATCATCGACAGTCCCAGCCCCTTTCCGACCATGCGGATGACCGTCTCGTCGTCGACATGACAAGGCCTGATCTTTGGTTTTACATTGTTTGCAGACAATGCCGCCTTCACGTCCAAATCAAATTTCCCGTACGGCATCAGAAATTCCTTGCCCTCAAACGCTTCGATGGGAAACGTTTCCTGCCCATCCAGCGGATAATCCGGCGGCAGGATCGCGTACATCGCATCCTGACAAAGCGGCGTCCAATCGCAGGAAAAGCCCGCCTGCTTCGCCGCGAAAATGACGTCGGTTCTCCCCTTTTCCAGCAGCTCAAACGGCTCGATCGCATTATCGACCATGCGCAAATCTACGTCAATATTCGGGCAGACGCGGCGGAAGCGGTATAAAATCTCCGGCATCCAGTGCATGGCGATGCTGGCGTAGGCCGCGACACGGATGGTATCGCGCTTTTTGTCGGTGATGGCCGCGATCTGGTTCTCCAGCTTCGCGTTCGCGCGCAGAAACTCCCGGATGGACGGGATAAGCGTCTCCCCTTCTTTAGTTAACGTAATTCCATTATGGTCACGCCGCACCAACGTCAGGCCGATATCGCGCTCCAGACTGTCGACCATGTGCGTCAGCCCCGACTGCGTATAGCCCACGACCTCCGAGGCCTTGGAGAAGCTGCCAAGGTCGATGGCGGTCATCAAAATTTCAAGCTTCTTGCTGTCCATGAACAATCCTCCCGCGGGTATGACGGATACTATGACAAAACGTCATATATCTATTATAATCACGCGATTCCATTTTTCAACCATTTCGGCTATTATATTTTTAAAGGAGCTGATTGTTTTATGACCACGAAAAAATTGACCTTCCGGCAGAAAATTCTGGTGGCCGGAACCCTGTTTGGCATGTTCTTCGGCGCAGGCAACCTGATTTTCCCCGTTCACCTTGGCCAGCTAGCCGGACGAAACGTCCTGCCCGCCATGATTGGTTTTATCATCACCGCCGTCGGCATTCCGATTTTCGGCGTAGCAGCCATCGGCGCAACGCATTCGGATGGTTTGCAGACATTATCGAGCAAGGTCAGCAAGGGCTACGGCGTGTTCTTCACGTGTCTTCTGTATCTCACCATCGGTCCCCTGTTTGCGATCCCGAGATGCGCGACCACGTCCTTTACCACCGGCGTGACCCCGATGCTGACGGATGCGTCCCGCGAGCCCATCGCGCTTCTCATCTTTTCGGCCATTTTCTTCGCATTTGTTCTCTTCTTCTCGCTAAGACCCGGCAAAATCACGGTCTGGATCGGCAAGATCATCAACCCGATTTTCCTTCTCTTCCTCGCGGTCCTTGTCATCCGGGCGCTCATCCATCCGGGTGCGGCAGTTGCCGATGTGGATCCCGATGCGGCGTATGAGACCGGTGCGTTCTTCTCTTCGTTCATCGAGGGCTACGGCACGATGGACGCGATTGCGGGTCTGGCCTTCGGTATTGTGGTCATCGACGTCATTCGCCGCATGGGCGTTGACGATGACGACGCGGTTGCCGCCGACGTTCTGAGCTCCGGCGTTCTGACCGGTATTCTCATGGCAATCATTTACGTTCTGACGATTCTCATGGGTACACAGTCCCGCGGCCTCTTCGAGACCTCCGCCAACGGCGGTATTGCCCTGACACAGATCGCGGGCCATTACTTCGGTTCCGTCGGTCAGCTGATTCTCGCTGTGACCATCACCTTCGCCTGCCTCAAAACCTCCATCGGTCTGGTGACCTCCTGCTCGGAGACATTTGTCAAAATGACGCACGGTAAAATCTCCTACCCCGTCTGGGCGATTATCTTCACTGTCTTCTCGTTCGCGATCTCCAATGTGGGCCTCAGCACGATCATCGAATACTCCATCCCGATGCTGATGCTTATTTATCCGCCCGCGATTGCGCTGATCGTTCTTGCCTTTGTCGGCAGATTCTTTGACCATGACCGCAAGGTCTATGTCGCGGTGATGATCGGCACCTGGGCCGCCGCGATTTTCGACTTCATGAAGACGCTTCCTGGAAGCCTTCAGGAGAGCTTGCATCTGGACGCGCTTGTGAACTTTGCCGCCGACCATCTTCCCCTGTTCAACCAGAACCTGTTCTGGCTGATCCCGGCCTGCATCGGCTTTGTCATCGGTATGATCCTCCGTGCATCCAAGCCCGCCAAGGCATAAAAACAGCAAAATTCTTGCCTGCATCGCAGCTTCGCGGTGCAGGCGTTTTTATTTGGAATTTTCCGAATCGCAGCCATACCGTGGAACGCAGTGATACGACTGCTCCGTCCCCCGGCACGAGACAGCGCTTTAAAATGGGCAGCAGCATTTGCATCAAGCCGCGCTCAGAGCGCTGAACAGGCAATTGCGGCGGTAGCCCTTTGGAAGCGGATACATACGGTTCCTTCCTTACAAAAACGGTTAGCTGGCTCTATCTATTATAGCACTCCGCATATGGGCTTTCAGTTCAGGATACAATTTTCGCAGCAAAAAAGCAGCGCCCGGAAGCCCAGACGCCGCATTCGTTCGTATTCAGCTGATTTCTTCGCGATAGAACAGCTTCAGAACCGTCTGCTCCAGTGCGTCGTCATCCACGTAAAACTCCGCGATGTTTTCCTCGCTGATCTTCGCCTCACCCGCAGGCGCTGGCAGAACCGTCAGCTCGCACTGCTCTATGCGTTCGAGGAAGCGGCTCAGCTTCTGCACCGTACAGTCCGAGCGCAGCCGCTCTCCCAGCGAAACCAGCGCGTCTGTTCCCAGCTCCACTGCGTCGCCGGAGGCCGTCTTTTCCTTCCAGGCCTCCCAGGCTGCGCGCAAAAACTGCTCCTGCCGCGCCATACGGCTCTGGTTCGTACCATCGGAAACGATTTGCCGCGCCCGCACATAAGAGAGCGCCAGTTCGCCTTCCAGCGTCACCGTTTCACCTTCGAGGAGCCGCGGGTCGACCGCAGTCATGTCCGTATCGATCGTGACCGGAACGCCGCCAACCAGGTCCGCCAGAATTGGGACCGCGTCCATGCTGAGCGCCGCGTAGTGGTCGACCGTCTGCCCGAAAAGGAGATTTTCCACCGCGCGCACCGTATTCTCGCAGCTCTCGTCTCCGCCGCTTCCGTAGGTATGGGCAAGGCAGAGCTGCTCGATACGGCTCGTAGATGGCTCACCGTTTACGTCAAGCTGCCAGACCCTCGTCATCGTGTCTCGGTTCAGAGGCAGCGCCGTACAGGTATTTTCCTGCTTATCGAGCACAACCAGCAGCAGAAAGTCATTCTGCTCCTTGTTGAGGTATTCTGCAAAGGCCTCATAGCTGGAGTCTTTGTCAAGACCAATGAGCAGGACGCTCTCAAGATTATTTTTGAGCCGGTAGGTTTTTCCGCCGTAATACAGCTTCTGCCCCGCTTCATCCGGCACGATCTGCATCTGCTCGGGCACGACCTGCCGATGCTGGAACCGGCTGACGCCAAACAGGATCAGCGCGAACAGCCCCAGCAAAAGAAGGCACACGACAGCCGCGCGAAGCGAACGTTTTCCAATTTTCACGCTGGCCATCCGGACCTCCCGCAGAATGCTCAGTTCTTCTTCCGCTTGGGAAGAACCGCAACCATAATTGCCGTGCCCGCGGCCAAAGCTGCCGCTGCGGCCAGCAGCCAGAACGGATACAGCGGCCGTCCGGTCTTCGGCGAGGTCGACGTAGCAGCGTCCGCCGCGCTCACGCGATTCGTGCTGACGGCAAAGACCACGTAGCCAAGGTTATAGAACTTGATATCGACGGTACCGTCATCGTTAAAATGCAGGCGCGAACCCGTGATCTCCTCCCACGTGCCGTCAGGCAGCTGGTGGAGCACATGCAGCGTTTCACCGTCCTTGAGCTCGGTCAGAAAACGGATGGTGACACTGCCGCCTTCATCGAGAATCGACGAATGGTTCTCGTCAAGCTCGAGCTCAAAAATCTTCGAGACGGTCAGCTGCTTGTCGTCTCCGAGGCGATCCTGCACCTCGTCGACCTTTTCCTTCAGGCCGTTCGGATGCTCTTCTAGCTCCGCGAAGTCAACGTCTTTCTCGTTGACATAATCAATAAAATTACCGTCCTTGTCTTCCGTCCAGCCGACGTAATCGCCCGGCGCGACCTCACCGTTGATCGGCACGAGGCGCTGCTCCTGGCTCTTCGGCGCACCGGCGGCAAAGACCGAAACGCTTACGCCGAGCACCAGCGCCAGCACAAGGATCACACGCGCAAATTTTCTCATAACCCATTCCTCCATTTAATCGACGATCTGTGTCAATTTTGCAAGCACCAAAAAGCGTTTGGAATAATCCCCGGCGTAGCAGGTGGACAAAATGACCACCCGATCGTCCGGGCTGACCGACGCGTCCGGGACGATCTGCGCATCAAGCGCGCGGCTGTGCAGCAGTCCGTCAAAGAACGCGGTAAAAACATTTTCGTCCGTAAAATCGTAGCTGTAAAGCAGATGGCGGCTGTCCGTCGGGACGGCGGCGAAAATTTCATAGTGCAGCTCGCGGTATTTCTGGTAAATGACCAGCTCGCGGCTTTCCTCCATCCACGAGGGGTCGGAATAGATCCGCTGGAGACTGCTGAACATGCTGCCGTCATACATCTGGTGGCCATAGATGACCGTCACGGGGTCTGCAAACGTCGTAGTATTGTAGAGCGACTCCGTGAAAATAGAGCCCCAGCTGGATGGCTGGCCGTGTGCGTCGTGCTTTAAGTAATAGGTATCCTCGCCGTCTCGCTGCAAAATCGGGTCGCTAATTTTCGTCCCCGGCAGATCGAGCCATGCGTAAATATCGGAATTTTCCCGCCAGAGCGACTCAAAATCAACTGGGCTCTCATAGGGCGGCTTTTGCTCATCCGGCGATTCCTCCGGTTGCTCCGTCTCGTCTGATTCCACCGGAGCTTCCGGCGAGGCATCCGGCTGTGCTGTCTCGGTCTGCTGGCTTTCCAATCCTGCGCGCATGTATTCCGCCGTCTGCTCAATGACCGTCTGCTGCTTTTTTGCGCAGGCGCTGAGTGTGATCAGGCAGCAAAACGCAGCCATCAGGCAGAGCGCCTTATGCATACCACGCACATCCTTCCCGCAGAAGCTGTTCTTCTCTGCGGAAAAAATCCGCCGTGAAATCGTCTCCAAGTCGCCGGGAGAGCCTTCTTGCCGCCTCCTGTATCCGCGGCGGACGCGTCTTGAGATTGTGGCAATCAGAGGCGAGAAACTGAATCATCCCGCACCGCAGCATCCGCAGCGTCTTCCCAGCGCTCGCCATCCGAAGAAGGGCGTTCGCGTTGGTCTGCATGCACACGCCGCGATCAGAAAGCCGCTGCCACACATCCGCGCGCTGAAACCGGAAATACCGCTCCACATGCGCAAGCATCACCTGAATCCCGCGCTCGGAAATTTCCAGCGTCTCCGCCAGGACACGTTCCGACCACGGCTCAAACGGCATCTCAAGCAGCAGCAGCCTGCTTTCGCCGATGCAAAAGCGGTCTAACTGCTGCATCTGCGACACGTTCCGGTAAAATGCAACCTCCGCGCCCAGCAGCACGCAGGGCATGCCGGACTCCATCGCAGCGGAAAGCTGCTGCCACGCCGATTCCCGGCGCAAGAAAAACTGTTCGGGCTTGTCGCTTGCCGCGTAGAAATGCGGCGTTGCCGCCGTCAGGGTGACGCCCTGGGAGGCTAGCATGCGAAGAAGTGCAAGGCTTTCTTCCAGACTGGAGCTTCCGTCGTCGACGTTCGGGAGGATATGCGTATGCAGGTCGATCATGGTTTTTGTTCCGGATTTTCCCGCGCAGGAGAAGTCTTGGACGAATTTTTCCGCCTGTCCTCCTCGCGGCGGCGCTTTTCCGCTGCGGCATAGTAGCCGTAGTCGTAGCGATACGAGTATTTGTAACCGTATTTACTGCCATAGCGATAGCGCTTCGCACCGGTCTCGCCCGAATCGTCAAACGTCATGACAAAGCCGAGGACCTTTACCTGCGTGAATTCCAACTGCCGCATGGTGACGTCCAGCGCGCGCATATCTGTATAATTTTTCCGAACGACAACGATCATGCCGCTGAGCATCGGCGAGATCATCAGCGCGTCCGAAACGACTGTGATCGGCGGCAGGTCGCAGAGAATATAGTCGAACCGCTCCCGGAAGCTTTCAAGCAGCGCCTTCATACGCTCCGAGCCCAGAAGCTCCGAAGGGTTGGGCGGCAGATTGCCGGCCGTAATGACGTAGAGATCGTCGTGAATGCCGGACTTTTGCAGCGCATCCGTCAAAAGCGCCGAGCCGACCAGCAGATCGGAAAGGCCGGGCGCTTTGGAGATCGGAAGCGATTTGTGCAGCACGGGAAGGCGCATATCCATCTCGATGAACAAAACGCGTTTGGCCGATTCCGCAATGGAGTAGGCCAGATTGATGGCCGTGGTCGACTTGCCCTCGCCCTTTATGGGGCTTGTAATGCCGAAAATGCGGCTGCCATCCTCATCTTCCGCAAGGCTGAACATCACGTTTGTTCGAAGCAGCTTATAGGCCTCAGATGCCGAGAAGCTGAGCTTGCCGCCAACCATTGCGCGGCGGCTGCGGGAATCCTCGGCGTTTCTATGTGCATTCTTGTTCAAGTTGTCTTCTCCTTTTTGGCGGGCTCATAGTCACTGCGGTACGCACCGGCGCCCGAATACGCCAAATCCGGGATAACCGCCAGAATCGGCAGCTGATAGCGCTGCGTGATATCATCCTCGCTGTGAAGCTTCTCGTCGAAAATCTCGCGCAGGCAGATGATTGCTGCGATGACCACAAGACCCGCCAGCATACCGAGCGCTGTATTGCGCGTGTAGCTCGGAGAGGCGATTTCCGCCGGAACGATCGCGTAGTCGACGATCTTGACAGAGCTTCCCTCCACGATATCCGCGATCCGATCGGGCAGGATGTCCGCAATCGCGTTGGCAATCAGCTCTGCCTCCTGCGGGTCGGGCGAGGTCACGTCGATGGAGAAGACCTCCGTGGAGTTGACAGCCTCCGCCTGCACCATTTTGGTCAGCTGCTGATAGGAATACGGAACGCCCGTGCGCGAGATGACTTCGTTGAGCGTGCCGCGCGTTTTCAAAATGACGGTATACGTATCGACCAGACTCTGCGAAGCGGCCAGATCGCCCGCCGAGATGCTGACCTTCGCGCTGCCGACACTGATGGCGCTGTTGTTGACGTACATCATGGCCGTCGCCTTATATAAGGGCGTCACCAGAAAGAACGTATAGCCGAACGCCAGCGCGCCGCACAGCAGCGTCACCAGCACGACCAGCCACAGCTTTTTCCAGAGCGCACCCGCCAGCCGCAAAAGATCAATTTCATAATAATCGGTTTTGTTTCTATTCATGCACTGCTCCCGTTTGCCGCATCTTTCGCTGCGGAGCAAATAAAATTCTGCCATCCGCGCGGCCGGAAAACTCCGATACACGCTCTTGTGGTATTTATAGTATACTGCCTACAGCCGGAATAATCAAGTGCGGCCGCGGAATTTCCCGCACATTTTTTCCAGAAAAGTGAAGCGTTTTTTGTGAATTCCCGGCAAAGAAAACCGCCCGATTTCCTTATGGAAACCGGACGGTTCAGCTTTCTATGATGGTCTTTCCCCGTACATGAAGTCGCTTCTGCGCAAGAGCGAGAGCGGCAGGCCGGTGTGTCACGGCGATGCAGGTCCTTCCGGGAAGAGACGATAGCCTTCCCAGCACCTCGCGCTCCGTGTCTTCGTCCAGTGCGCTTGTTGCTTCATCTAAAAGCAGCACACCGGCTCCGCTCAGAACTGCGCGGGCAATCGAGACGCGCTGCGCCTGCCCCTCGGAAAGTCCGGCGGAATTTTCGCCGAGCGGCGTATCGAGCCCCTCGGGAAGCTCCGGCAAAAATGCGTCCATACAGCTGACATAGATGGCCTGCGAAATGGCTGCCTCGGACGCGGCTGGACTCGTGAGCGTCAGATTTTCGCGCAGCGTGCCACTGAACAGTAAATTTCCCTGCGGAACGTAGGCAAAAATCGGTCTCGTAGCGGGGCTGATGGGAAATGTGCCGTCTTGCAGCCGAAGCTGAAGCGACCCCGCCTGCGGTGTGTAGACCCCAAGCAGCAGCTTTAAGAGCGTGCTTTTTCCAGCGCCGGACTCGCCGGTAATGACCGTGAAGCTGCCCTTCGGGATGGAAAAGCTGACGTGGTCCAATACTGTCTCGCGGTCATAGACGAACGAAAGATCATCCGCCTCGATCGAAATCACTTCCTCATAGACCGATTTTGCGTCGATCCTCTCGCATTCCGGCTCATCGGGCAGCGCGTCGAGCTCCATCAGGCGCTCACACGAGCCGAGCATCGCGATCATCTGCGGCAGAACGCCGGAGAGGTTCACAAACGGTCCCTGTAATTGGCTGACAAGCGCGGTCATGGCGCTCAGGTCACCAAACGTCATTCTCCCCTGCTGGATCCCGGCCGCGCACCACACGAGCGTCACAAAGCCTGCGCCGTATCCAAGAAGGCTCACGCTGGTGTTCGCAAGCAGCGACACGTTTTTTCGGCGCTTCTGGAGCGCGAATCGGTTCGATAACAGCGTCTCTGCCCGCGTTTCCACGGCCTCGCTTGCGTCAAGTGCCTGCACAAGCAACAGCTTTTCAAGAACCTCCTGCAAAAATGCAGCGCTTTTGCCTTCTGCCTCGCCGAGGGCCTTATGGAGCGTTTTGAGCTTTTTCCGGGCGGCTGCTGTCAGAACCGTCACGAGAAGAACGCCAAGGTCTCGTGCAAGCACGGACTTTGGCTCGTTGCTCGCGTAAATCAGA
>CALCJW010000024.1:0-17759 GCA_937967235.1 uncultured Clostridia bacterium | reverse complement strand
ACATTATGCTTAGGCATCAACTCCAACAAGTTGATTAACGAAACCAGATTGTTAGGTTTTTTTCCTGCCGGGGCTTATTCTCTCTCGGCTGACGCGGCTTTTCCTGCCGCTCAGGCTTTTCGGCCGTGGGCTTGGCATTTGCGCGCTGCTCGGTCGGGCGCTGCATGGGAGCGGCTGCGGGCGCGATGACCCTCGGGGCGTTTGCGGCCTCCGCGGGCTTTTCGCTCACGAACTTTTTGGGCTTGCTTCTCGACGCGCTCGACAGGGCGGGCGCGGGCGCGGCGGGCTCGTCGGGCGCTTCATAGGTCAGCTTGACCTTCGCGGGCGACGCGCCAATGCCGAAAAAGCCGGACTTCGGGGTTTCCAGAATCTCCACAGACACGCTGTCGCGGTCCATGCTCAGTTGGGTAAGGCCTGCCTCAATGGCAAGATCGATGGTCTTGCCGGTCGCGGTAATAAATTTTTCCATAGTTTACTCCTCGTTCTCTCCGGAAGAGGCTTCCTTCTGCGCGCCGCGCTTGCCATAGTGGTCCGCCTGATACGCGCGGCCGCGGCAATAGGGACGCTCGGCAATGCCGGACAGCGGCTTCTTTTCGTCCTGTTCCAGTTCCGGATTCTTCTTGGCGGCGTACTCTCTGGCCGCCTTCTCTGCCGCTTCCTTCTCCTGCTGGCGGAGCTTTTTCTTGCTCACGTTATCCGCGAGAATGCCGTCGGGGTTCTGCTCGCGGCGAAGCTGGCGCTGACGCTCCTTTTCCGCCTCTTCGGCGCGGCGAAGCGCAGCCTTTTCCTGGCGGACAGCGTCTTCTGCGTCATAGACTTTGCGGTAGTGTTTGGTGAGGATCACGTCCTGGGCGGTTCCGAACACAGCCTGCGCGATCCAGTAGATCGAGATAGCGGCCGGCATCGAGAAGCCGATCCAGAGTGACATCAGCGGCATCATGATCATCATCGACGCGTTGGTCTGGTTTGCCATCTGCGCGGCATTCTGATCGACCTCACCGTCTGCGTTGGTCGCGACCTGGTTGTTCATCTTCTGGCTGATGAACATCGAAAGCATCTGGAACACGCCGGAAAAGACCGGGATCAGGAACAGACCGATCTCGCTCCAGCCTTCGCACTGCCAGAAGCGGAACGACGGGATGGCTGCGAGGTCCACACCGAGGAACGAGAAATCGATATCCTGCAATTTCGCGCTTGCCATAACGGCGACGGACTTGATGGCCTCTGCGAACTCGCCAAGATGACCGGCTGCGGCCAGCTGGGCATAGTACGTGTTCTTGCCAAGATCGACGCCGCTGGCCTGAATGAATGCAACGATGGCAGCCGACACCGAGCGCGAGTTGTGCAGCATATATGTGATCGGCTCACGGATGACGTAGTAAAGCGGGAAGAGAATCAGCAGCGGGATGAACGACCACAAACAGCCGCCTCCCATCGAGACGCCCTCTTCCTTATACATCTGCTGGACGGCCATCTGGGCTTTCTGGCGGTCGTCGCCGTATTTTGCCTCGATGGAACGGGCCAGCGGGGCAAGACGGGACATTTTGAGCATGCTCTTTTTGCTCTTGATGCTCATCGGAAGCAAAACGAGCTTGACGATCAGCGAGAACAAAATCAGCGCCACGCCGTAGTTGCTCGAGAAGACATACAGCCAGTCGAGCAGATAGCCGAACGGGACGCGGATGATATCGGACAGACTCGTGGTGTCCTTGGTTTCCGCCGCAGCCTGCTCGGCCGCAGCCTCGGGGCTCAGAGCTGCGGTTTCAGTAGCCGTAGTCTGGGCGGCATTGTTGCTGGAAACGCAGGCCGTCAGGGACAGAACCATAAGCAGCGCCAGCAGCAAGGCGAAGAATCTTTTCATGTTGAATCCTCCAAATTGTGGGGATGCCGGGCAGGAGATATCTTCTCCTATGGCACCGGATCAAAGTAGTCGCCCTTATAAAAGGGGTTGCACCGCATCAGCCGTTTAAAAGCCAGCCATCCGCCCTTTAATGCGCCGTATTTCTCGATCGCTTCGAGCGCGTATTGCGAGCATGTCGGCGAGAACCGGCAGCGTCTGGGAAGGCCGGGGGAAATAAAGCGCTGATAAAATCGGATGAGTCCGAGCAGCACCCGCTTCATGTGTCCTTCGTCTCCTCTTGCGCCTGCTGCGCATAAATGCCGAGCTTTCCGGCCAAACGCAGATAGGCCCCCTCCAGTTGCCGGTAAGGAGCCTGCATGGCAGCCGTGCGCGCGACCACAACGATATCGTAGCCCCGGGCAAACTGCCCCTCGTGCAGCCGGTAGATCTCGCGCAGACGGCGGCGCAGCCGGTTGCGCTCGACCGCGTGGCCGAGCTTCGCGCCGACGGTCAGGCCGATGCGGTTTCGCTTCGTGCCGTTTTTGCGGCAGTAGACGACGAGGTACCGATTCGCGCAGGAATCGCCCTTATTGTAGAGCCGGCGGAACACGTGATTGAATTTCAGGGAGCTGGAAAACTGCATAGACGCCTCCTTATGGCGCGCAGCGAAGTACATGCCGGGTAATAAACGGATGGGGCGAACAGAACTGCTTCCATTCACCCCTATGGCTCAAACTGAGCTGTATATGCGGTCATGGCTTACGCGGACAGCTTTGCTCTGCCCTTGGCACGACGGCGGGCCAAAACCTTGCGGCCGTTGGCGGTAGCCATTCTCTTTCTGAAACCATGCACTTTGGATCTCTGGCGCTTCTTGGGCTGATAGGTACGAACAGTCGACATTGTCTACACCTCCTGTAAAAATATGCTCAACAGCTGTGAAATCACAGCCGCAGCGAGACTGTTTGAAATGCCGGGAATCTCCCGGGGAACATACGATGGATATTATACCGGATAGCACACCTGTTTGTCAATTCTTTTTTGCCGCTTTTGCCAAAAAGCCGTGAAAACGCGCGGCTTTGCGGCGGCGGACGTTATTTTTTCTGGGCGAGGGGCTTTGATTTCTGCTGCTGCTCGAGAAGAAGAACGATGATGGAGTTTGACAGCATAAAGCCCTTCGGCGTAAGCCGCCATCTTCCGGAGACATTTTTGCAGAGGTCCTGCTTGGAGAGCTTCTGGAAAACCTCCTCCAGCGGCTCAAACGGCAGAAGGAACGATTTTGTATACTCGCCTTCCTCCACGCCGTCGACCGTCCGGAGCCGGAGCATCAGATATTCGCCCGCGCGCTCGCGCATGGGGACCGTCTCGCACTCGGACAAAATCGCGCCCTTGTTCAAAACGCCCTCCATATACTTTTCGATATCCGGCGCGATCGTAAAGCGCTTTCCCGCGAAGTCGGACGCGGCACACGGGCCGAAGCTTAAGTATTCGTCTCCCGTCCAGTATTTCATGTTGTGCCGGCAGATGTAGCCGTCTTTTGCGAAATTCGAAATTTCGTACTGATGGTACCCAAACTGCTCGAGCGTTTCAACCGCGTAGAAATACATGTCCGCCTGCGCGTCGTCGTCCGGCAGGTTCGCGCACGAGCGGTACTCATAGAGCTTCGTGCCGGGCTCGACCTTGAGGCCGTAGCAGGAGATGTGGTCCGCCTTGAGGTCAATGACGTTCCGGAGCGTCTGCATCCACTGCTCGCGCGTCTGATTCGGTAAACCGAACATGAGGTCGACCGAGACGTTATTAAAGCCCGCGCGCCTTGCCATCGAGACGGCCTGCTGTGCCTGCTTGTAGTTGTGCGGTCTTCCAAGCGCTTTGAGCTGCTCGTCAATGTCCGACTGTACGCCGATGGAAATCCGGTTAAAGCCCGCGCGCCGCAGCTGCGTCAGCATCGGAAGCGTCACGGAGTCGGGGTTTGCCTCGAGCGTCACCTCCGCGTCGCGGCTCACATCAAAGCGGCGGTCAATTTCGGCAAAGATCCGGCTCAGGCCCGTCGCTCCGAAAAACGACGGCGTGCCGCCTCCAAAGTAGACCGTATCGACCTCGTAGCCAACGGCGCAGGGCGCGGACTCGCGGATGTGGGCGATGACCGCGTCGAGGTATCTTGTCATCAGCTCCTTGCTGCGCGCGCCGGGGATGGAGTAAAAGTCGCAGTATTCACATTTGCTGCGGCAAAACGGGATGTGGACATAGATGCCGAGGCTCTTTTTCCGGCTCTCGACGATCGGCATCCCGCCCACCGCGTGTACATTCTTATTCTTCATCGAGCTTCAACACCGCCATGAACGCCTCGGACGGCACCGCGACGGTACCGAACGTGCGCATGCGCTTTTTGCCTTCCTTCTGTTTTTCGAGCAGCTTCTTCTTTCGCGTGATATCGCCGCCGTAGCACTTGGCGAGCACGTCTTTTCTGAGCGCCTTGATCGTCTCGCGGGCGATGATCTTGCCGCCGACGGCAGCCTGCACCGGAATTTCGAACATCTGGCGCGGGATATTCTCCTTGAGCTTTTCGCAGATCTTGCGCGCTCTGGCGTAGGCGTTGTCCGCGAACAAAATAAAGCTCAGCGCGTCGACGATCTCGCCGTTTAAAAGAATGTCGAGCTTTACAAGCTTCGACGGCCGGTAGCCCTCGAGCTCATAATCAAGCGAGCCGTAGCCGCGCGTCCGGGACTTCAGCGCGTCAAAAAAGTCGTAGATGATTTCGTTGAGCGGCATGGAATAGTGAAGCTCCACGCGCGTGGTGTCGAGATACTTCATGTCCTTGAACTCGCCCCGGCGGTTGGTGCACAGGTCCATGATCGCGCCCACATATTCCGGCGGCGTGATAAGGTTCACCTTCGCGTAGGGCTCACGCGCCTCGGCAATTTCAGCCGGGTCGGGGTAATTGAGCGGCGTGTAGACCTCGACCTCCGTGCCGTCCGTCTTCGTGATCTGATAGACAACGTTGGGCGCGGTCGTAATTAAATCGAGGTTATACTCCCGCTCGAGCCGCTCGAGGATGATCTCCATGTGCAACAGTCCCAAAAAGCCGCACCGGAAGCCGAAGCCGAGCGCAATCGAGTTTTCCTGCGTGTAGGACATGGACGCATCGTTGAGCTTGAGCTTTTCGAGCGCGTCGCGAAGGTCCTGATACTTGGACCCATCCGCCGGATATACGCCCGAGAAGACCATGGGCTGCGCCTCCTTATAGCCGGGAAGCGCTTCGGGAGACGGATTTTCGACGCTCGTAATGGTATCGCCGACTCTCGTGTCGGAGACGGTTTTGATGGAGGCCGTGAGATAGCCGACCTCGCCCGCGCCGAGCACGTCTGCCGGGCGCATGCCGAGCGGATGCAGATACCCGACCTCGACGACCTTGTAGACCGCGCCCGTCGACATCATCTTAATATCCATCCCGGGCTTTACCACGCCGTTTACCACGCGCATGTAGACGATCGCGCCGCGGTAGGAGTCATACTGGCTGTCGAAAATCAAACACTGCAGGGGAGCTTCGCGGTCGCCCTTTGGGGCGGGAACATCGTTTACGATCATCTCGAGCACAGCGTGGATGTTGATCCCGTTTTTGGCCGAGATCTCGGGCGCGTCCATCGCCGGAAGGCCGATCACGTCCTCGATCTCATGCTTGACCTCCTCGGGTCTTGCTGCGGGCAGGTCGATCTTATTGACGACGGGCAGCACTTCAAGGCCGTTGTCAATGGCAAGATAGGTGTTCGCGAGCGTCTGCGCCTCAATGCCCTGCGACGCGTCGACAACCAGCACCGCGCCCTCGCAGGCAGACAGGCTCCGCGAGACCTCGTAGTTGAAGTCCACATGGCCCGGGGTGTCGATGAGGTTCAGAACGTAGTCCTGCCCATTGTCCGCCCGGTAATCAAGCCGGACGGCGCGCGCCTTGATGGTAATGCCGCGCTCGCGCTCGAGGTCCATGGAATCTAAGATCTGGTCTTCCATCTCGCGCTTGTCGACCGTGTTGCACTGCTCAAGCAGCCGATCGGCCAGCGTTGACTTGCCGTGGTCGATGTGCGCGACGATGGAGAAATTTCGGATTTGGGAAAGGTCGGTCATATCACGCTTCCTCTTTCATTGGTAAGTCAAATTCTGTGTAGAGCTCAGTCCGCCGTGTTTTCGGTCATAACCGTCTCATAGTGCGTGGCGGACGAGAAGTAGGCGTCCAGGATCGGGATACAGACGTTCGACAGATTGCCGCCCTTCGAGCCCTTTTCCACGTATACCGCGATGGCGATCTCGGGATCGTCCGCCGGCGCGTAGAGCACGAACGAGGCATGGTCGGAGCCGCCGAACGCGCCGGAGGACGTCGTGCCCTGCCACTGCGCGGTGCCGGTCTTACAGGCGACCTTCACGGGGTAATATTTGAAATATTCCTCTGCAGTACCTTCCTGCGTCGTCATATACATACCTTCGGAGATGCAAAGCTTCGCGTCGTCGGACATCTCGAGCTGGCTCGCGATCTCCGGCTCATGCTCCAGAATCAGGTCCTGATAGTCCCAGGAGATGACGCGGGAGAGGAACGTCGCGGAATAGCGCGTACCCTGATTCGCTAAGGCCTGCACGTACGAGCACATCTGCATCGGCGTAAAGCGGTTCAGGCTCTGGCCGATAACGGCCTGCAAAACGTCCGCGCCGTACCAGCCGGAGTCTTCGTTCACGTACATTTCCTTTTTCGTCTCGGCGTTTGCGCGCATGCCGGTTTCCTCATCGAGCTCCACGCCGGTGGGTTCTCCGAGACCGAGCGCTTTCGCGATCACGTCGAAGGGGTTGTAGCCGACCTCCTTCTGCGCCGTATCATACGTCACGCGGCCGACCTCGTAGAAATAGTAGTTGCACGAATGGGCGATCGCCTGCCGCATGTCGATGGGGCCGTGCGTTGCGCCGGTCGCGCGTGACCAGACATAGCACTTGGGCTGGAAGGAATCGTAATACGTGTAAAGTCCCTGGTCGGTGATGATGTGATAGGGGCTGTAGTGGCCGTAGTCAATGGCGGCAATCGCCGTGACCATCTTGTAGATCGATCCGGGCGGATAGGCTGCGAGAAGGGCTCTGTTATATAAGGGAGAATACTCGTCCTCGCTCAGCTCCTTAAAGTTCTCGCGGTAGGTGCTGAGGTCAAAGGTCGGATAGCTCGCGCAGGCGAGTACCTCGCCGGTTTTCACCTGCTGGACCACGACCGCGCCGCCCTCGGCGTCCTTGCCCTCCTTGTTTTTGCCGACGCCGTTTTCGCGCAGATCGAGAATGATCTTCTCGAGTGCCTGCTCGGCGGTCGCCTGCAGGGAGATATCGATCGTGGTTTCCACGTTGTTGCCCGGCTCGGGCATTTTTGTATAGTACTCGCTTAAGACGTCGCCGGTCGTGGACACCGTTGTAATCTTGGTGCCAGACACGCCGTGCAGATACTCCTCGAACGCCTTTTCAATGCCGCTCTTGCCGATCATCGCGTTCATGTTGTAATCGTCGTTCTCCCGATAGACCTCCCATTCGTCGGCATCCATCGCGCCGAGCGTGCCAAGTAAATGCGCGGCGTAGGCCGTCTTATACTCGCGCACCGTGCCGGACTGGACGATGACGCCCGGGATACCGAGCTCCGCGACTGCGGCCAGAGACTCTGCGTCCACGTCCTCCGCGAGCATGTAGTTTTCAAGATTCGTCGCAACGCTCCGAAGCTCGAGCTCATAGCGTACAGAGATGACCTTGTACACATCCTCCTGCGACCAGTCGTTCGGAATCTTATACGCCTCACGCAGGTTCCGCATCAAGGTCGACGCGGAAATGTCGAGGTCATAGTCCCGGTTGTTGAGGAACTGCCGGAAATAGGTCTGCCACGTCGTACTGAGGCTCTGCATGTCGTATTCATACGGCCGGGTATTTGTCACCGGGAAGTGGCTCTGGCACTCGATGCCGAGCTGCTCGCACATTTGCAGAAGCTTCAGAATATTTTCATTCGCCGCGCCGGTGTTGGCCAGCACGTAGTTGATGATGACGATATTATAGGTCGCGCGGTTCGAGACCAGCACATTGCCGTTCCGGTCCAGAATGCAGCCGCGCGCGCCTTCCACCGTCGTCTGATAGGTCATGGAGTCCGCGTCCGCCACAGCGCGCTCGTCCGGGCTCACCGCCGCGAGCGTATACATGCGCAGCAGAAACACGCACATGATGGCGACGATCACGCCAATGAGCACGACCATACGGAATCTCGATCGTCTTGCCAAAAATCAAGCACCTGCCTTTCGAATTGCCCATGCGGCCAGGTATACCGGTGGGCACAGAAGAAGAGAGAGCCCCACCTGCGCCAGAACCGGAAGCAGTCCCTGGATGCCGATGGAGGACACCATACATTTGAACAAAAACAGAACCAGCTGGCAAAAAAGAAGGCACATCAGGCTCATGAGAAGTGCGGAAACCAAATTCCGCACAAGATACCGGTCGCAGAGATACCCCGCCACCGCGCCGCAGAGCGCCAAAAGCACAATGTGCATCGCGCCGCCGTCCGCGCCGGAGAGCGTCCAGACAAGGCCGCACGCCGTCCCGAACACGCACCCTGCCTCGCTCCCCACATGCATCGAAACGCACGCGACCAGCACCGGCACAAAGCAGAGCTTCACGCCAAAAAACCGGGGCCGGCCGAAGCTTACAGTCTGCAATACCAGAATCAGCAGCACCAGCGCCGCGTATAAGCCCCACATCAGGGCATTTTTGTATCGTTCGCGCATGGCTCCCTGCCTTTCTGTCTGCCGGTTTTCTGCTTACTGATTTGCGTAGTTTGTGATGATAAAAATCTGCTCGAGGTTATCAAGATCGCACGACGGACTCAAGGTCGCGTATTTGGCAACGCCCGTCTCGTCCTGGCTCGCGTTCGTGATATAGCCAAGCAAAAGGCCTCGCGGGTAGAGCGTCGAGCCGGTCGTGACGACCTGATCGTCGTTTTTGATAATCGCGTCGGTCAGCAGATAGTTCATGCGAAGGATGCTGCTGCCGTCGGGAAGATACGTGCCCTGCACCACGCCCGTGTAGCCGGAGGACGCGATGGACGCGCTGATTTCAAGAGACGAATCCATGATCGTCGTAATTGTCGCCCAGTTGACGCCGACCTTCGTGATAAGCCCTACGACCTGTCCGTTCTCCGTGACGGCGCACATGCCTTCTTCCAAGCCGGAATTTGTGCCCTTGCCGATGGTAAATGCGCTTTTATAGTCGGACGAGTCCCACGAAATGATGTAGGCCGAGACGAAGCTGTAGTCCTCGTGCTCTTCACTTAACCCCAGAAGCGTCTTGAGCTGCTCATTTTCGCGCTGGTACTGCTCGGCCGTGCGCACGTCCTCTTCCATCTCCAAAATCCGCTTCTGAAGCTCGGCGTTTTCCGCTTTCAGCGCCTCGTAGCCGAAAATGTAGTTGTAATACCGCTCGGCCTGCCGGTCGATGGCGGCAATGCCGGTGCGGATCGGGGACAGAATCGTCCCTACGATGTTTTCGCCAAACGTCGCCCCGCTTGTAATGCCGAGAATGACGGCCACAACGACGGCCAGAACAACCGCGACAATCAGAATCGTCTTGAGCCGCGCCGTCCAGAAATTTCTTTTCAATCGATCACTTCCCCGCGCTAAAATCCAAGCGCCAAATCATCAAATCTGTCCTAAAATCTCCACGCCCGCGCTGCGCAGCATGCCGGCGAGCGTACAAACCGGAAGCCCCATCACGCAGAAATAGTCTCCGTCCAGATGCGAGACGAACATCGAGCCGTAGCCCTGAATGCCGTAAGCACCCGCCTTGTCCATGGGCTCCTTCGTTTCAATATACGCGGCAATTTCTGCATCCGTCAGCTCCCGGAACGTTACGTCCGTGCCCACGACCTGCGTTTTGCTCTCGCCGTTTGCGTGCACCGTGAGCCCCGTGTAAACCGTATGTGTTCGGCCGGAGAGCATGCGCAGCATCCGCGCCGCGTCTTGCTCATCCTTCGGTTTTCCGAGAATTTTTCCGTCAATGACGACAATCGTGTCTGCCGAAACGATCACATCGTCCGGATGGGAAGCTGCAATTTTTGCCGCCTTCCGGGCCGACACCGCCGCCACCTCGTGCGCGGGTGTCTGCGACGGGTCCATCGTCTCGTCAATGTCCGCCGTCCGGACGGTAAAGTCTAACCCCATCATCGAAAGAAGCTGCCTTCTTCTTGGGGATTTGGATGCCAAAATAATCATGTTTTCGCCTTCTTATTCTACGCCTCTGTTGTAAAGCCCTCTCGTGCAGCTGCCCGGCTCAAAGCGCGCGCCGGAGCGGTACTCGGAGAGCACCCGGTCGACCTCGCCCGCGTTTTCCGTCGTAAATTGCAGCCGCAGGGCCCAGAGCCCCATGCCGCGGAACGTCTCTTTCTTGTCAAGAAGATACAGCTTCTTGCCGTTGAGAAGGACATTGCGGCACGTGCCGGGGTCCTTGACGATCGGGAATTCCTCTCCCATGCGGTCGGTAAGCTTTGTCTGCGTCGTCTGGCACGAGCACGTGCCGGTTCTGTTTTTCATCACGCAGTTTTCCATCAGCATCAGCGGCAGCCTTCCGTAGATCATGACCTCCGACGGAACGGCCTTTGACACGTCCCGAATCTGCGGCATCGTCATCTCAAAAGACAGCAGCTGCGAGTCCACACCGATGGTTCTTAAATAGTGCATCGCGCGGGAATTATAGATGTTGAGCCCAAAATCGCCGCGCACGGCAAAGCCCGCCGCCTTGGCAATCTTGATCTGTCCGATATTTCCGACAAGCAGCTGCCGCACACCCATCACATAGACGCTCTTGAGCTGCTCGGCAAGCCCCGGATTTTCGCCCGACCACACCACGCGCGGCAAAATGGCTGCCAGCTGCGTCTCCACGCCGATCATCCGTGTCAGCTCCGGGTGCTCATAGAGCTCGGAGAGCGGCACATACAAAACCGCCGGTTTTTCTGAAATCAGCCGCGGCGTAATCTGCGAAGCCGAGCGCACCGCCACGGTCAGCTGGGGTTCCCCCGACATGCCGTCGTAGAGCGCGGGCTTGTTATACGCGTTCGTTTTGGGAAGCGCGACTCTTCCGCGCCTTGCCGTAAGCTCTGCGAGCACCTCCCGGCGCATCGCGTTGATCGAAGAGGCGGGGAGCATCAGCCCGGGGTCCACCACCGAGCGCACGAGCGTACAGGAATACGGCGTGCCGCCTGTCTTGCGGAGCCGCGCTTCTAAATCATCCGCTGTCAGCGAATGAACCAAAGCCTGCTCGGGAACAGGGCCAACTGCTTTGCACACGTGCCCGTCCTCATCCTGCGCGGCCAGCTGCGCGGGCTCTCCCGCGCGCACCATCGCATAGAATTTCACGGGAACGCGCGGCGTTTCGCCCGATTCATACGTTGCGCGGGCCTTGGCGTAGAGCTCCTTGTCCGGGTTCTGCTCCTGCCGGGTGCCGAACATGTCCTGTCCGATTTTTCCCTCGTAATAGCCCTGCGTGAAACCCTGGCGGGAAAAGACGGCTTCGAGCTCTTTCATATTTTCTTCCGTGACGCGCTTGCCGTCGATCGCCGAGCGGTAGGCCTTCGTCACAACTGCCACGTACTCTGGCCGCTTCATGCGCCCTTCGATCTTCACAGACGCAACGCCCATGCGCTCGAGTTCGCGCACATGCTCGACCAGACAGTTGTCTTTCAAGCTCAGGGGATACCGCGTCGCTTCAAACCGGCCGTAGCCATACGGAAGCCTGCACGGCTGGGCGCACTGGCCGCGGTTTCCCGAACGCCTGCCGATGACGCTCGATAAATAGCACTGCCCAGAGTAGCACATGCAAAGCGCGCCGTGGACAAAAACCTCGATTTCCACGGGGCTTCTTCTGCAAATGTGCCGGATCTGCTCCATCGGAAGCTCGCGCGCCAGCACGACCCGGCTGCATCCGAGCTCCGCCGCCGCCACAACGCCCTCGAGCGAGTGGATCGACATCTGCGTCGACGCATGGATCGGCACCGACGGCGCAATCTCCTTGCACAGCTGCACCATACCAAGGTCCTGCACGATGAACGCATCCACTCCGAACACGGCCGCCGCCCGGATGACCTCCGCCGCGCGTGCCATCTCCCGGTCGGAGACGAGCGTGTTGAGCGTCAGATGCACCTGCACGCCGCGCACATGGCAATAGACAATCGCCTCCTGCAATTCGTCGGCGGAGAAATTCTGCGCGCCCATGCGGGCGTTGAACATATCATATCCAAGATAAACCGCGTTCGCTCCGTTCTGCACAGCGGCGCGCAGCGCCTCCATCGAGCCCGCGGGAGAAAGCAATTCGAGCATGTCGTTCTTCCTTCGTCTGTATTCCGTCCCCGTTTTTTCGCAGGGCATAGCAATAGTACAGTACATTGTATCACAAGCGGCCGAAAGAAGAAAGTAGTTCTGCAATTTATTTGTAAACTTTTTGTTCCTTTTATCAAAGCAAAAGGACTTCCCCCATTCCATAAGGGAAGTCCCAACCAGATATACGCCCCGTCCCCGAGATTTTCGCATTCTCCCCGGGACGCTCGTAGGGGCGAACGACTCTGTTCGCCCTTGGGCAGCCTCGAATTCGCCGGAGATTTGCGCATTTCGGAGGTTCTTTCCGCGGGCGGACAGAGTCGTCCGCCCCTACAGAGTTTTGGCGCTTTTCCGGGATATGCGTAGGGGGCGATGTGGGCATCGCCCCCTACGCATGATTTGAAGTCAGCCTCTGTTCTCCATCTTCTTCAAAAGCCGGACATCTGTCCCACAAAACTGGTACAGCGTATACGCCCCCAGGAGCCTGGACGCGATCTGCGCCGAATACCGCGCCTCGAGCTCGGAGTCCGGCAGATTCGTCGAGACAATCGTGGGCTTTCCGGAAAGGAGCCTGCCGTTGACAACCTGATAGAGGGCCGACACCGTAAACTGCGTCGTCATCTCCGTTCCCAGATCGTCGATGATCAAGAGGTCTGTTTCCATGTACTCGCCCGTCAGCGCGCCGTCTTCTTTCAGGCGGAACTTCTCCGTCTCAAAATCGGAAAAGAGCTTTCCAGCCGATACGTAGCAAACAGAGTACCCTTTATCCGCCACCGCGCGGGCGATACAGCCGGAGAGAAACGTCTTGCCAAGGCCCGTTGCGCCCATAAATAAAAGCGAATCGCTTCCCTCGGAAAACGTCTTTGTGTAGCTCACAGCGCTCTCGTAGACCCGCTTCATAAGCGCCCGGGGCGAAATGCCGAGCTTGGGGTCGATTCTCTCGGGATACACATCGAGCCGGAATTTCTCGAAGCTCTCCTTGCCCGCGCCAAAAGCCTGCATCAGGACCTTCTTCTGCTCCTGCCGACAGAGCTCCCGCAAGCACTCGCACATCGCAGCCCCGCGCCAGCCGCTTCCGCCGCAGAGCTTGCAGACGGGCTCGCGCTCCAAATCCTCTGGGTCAATATTCTCGGACTCCAGAATCCAGTCCCGCTCGCGCTGAAGCGACAAATTTTCCTGCTTGAGCGTCTGCATCGCCTGCTCGGGGCTCTCGCTTCCCCGGAAGGCGGCGGCGTAGACCTTCGCACTCGTTTTGCGAAGCTCGCGGTCAATTTCGCGCAGACGCGGCAGCTTTTCGTAGATCGCGGAAATGCGGCGGTCGCAGTCGAGATCGTTCTGGCGGCGCGCCTCGTCGAGCCTTGCTTCTGCCCGGTGCAGAACCTCCTTCGCGTAGGCCATGCGTTATTCCTCCCCGTTTTGCAGCATGCGCCGGATGGCCGCGCGCTGAATGTCGCTGAGATCGTCGTCGTGGTGCTGGACGTTGTAGCCGGGCTTTGCCGGGCTTCTTGCGGCCTTCTCCGGCATGCGGTCGCCCGCCTCGATTTTCTCGAGTGTCAAGAGCCCCTGCTCGTGCCAGCTCTTTAAGATCGAATTTAAGTACGGCCACTTGAGCCCGCCCGTGTTCATGCACGTTTTTTCATATGCCTTCTGGATCTCCCGCTCGCCGAAGCCCCACGAGAGCCACGTCGAGATGAGCTTTTCCTCGCCCGGGGTCAGCTTGCGGCCCTCGATGCCGAACATGTGCTGGATTTTTCCGACGTTTGCCTGCACCTGCAATTGGCTCTGCATGTAGACGGCGGCTTCCTCCATCGTGTCGATGCCGAGATCCGCCCAGCGGTAGGCCTCCTTTTCGATGGAGCGGATGGACGGCATGCGCGTCTGGCCTCTTCCTCTGCCTCTTTGGATGCAGTAGTTGATCAAAATCGAAATGACCTCCGGCGGCAGGCCGAGATAGCGGTAGATCGAGAGCAGAATTTTAATCTCCTCCGTGCTGAGAAGCCGCCCCAGCCGCCTTTGCGCTTCTCCGACCATGCTCGGAAATTCCGGGTTCGTGCGGTACTCGCGCGTCACGTCTTCTTCTGTATAGCTCGGCGCTTCGGCGGGGGCCAAATGCTTCGGCTCTTCCTGCGCGCAGAGCCCCAGCTGCCGCAGGCTTGCCGTCGCAAGGTCGAGCCGGGTCTTCGGCATGCGGAGCGCCTGCCCTGCAAGCTCCGGCTCGTTTCCTGCCGCGAGGTAGAGATATAAAAGCGCCGCGTCGCCGTTTGCGCAGGCCAGCAGCCGCTTGAGATCGCTATTGGAGATGGTAATGCCCGCTTCCTGCATGTTGGTTCCTCTTTCTGTGTCTGGCAATGGATCGTTGCGTTCTTCCGTGGGTATGCGTTACGAAATTTCCGGATTCTCCCCGGTTATGCGTAGGGGCGGGCGACTCTGCCCGCCCAAGGGAAGTTCCGAATTCGCCGCAGATTTTCGCGTTTCGGTCATCTTTCTGTGGGCGGAAAGCCGCGTCCGCCCCTACGGGATTTCTGAAACTTCCCGAGGGTGCTCGTAGGGGGCGATGCCCACATCGCCCCATTGCGTACCATCGAATTCGCCGAAGGTTTCCGTGAAATCGGGTTTATTTGCCGGGGCGATGTGGGCATCGCCCCCTACGCGTTAGGCTTGACGCTTCCGATTATTCGAGGGCAAAGCCCATATAGACGGGCTCGAACTCGGGGTATTCTTTATCCAGCCATTTGAGCATGCACCACGTCTCGCCGTCCTGTCCATCCTGCGCCGTCTGCACCTCGTACTGGCCCGCGCCGAGCTTTTCACCCAGCGCGCCTAAAATCTTCCGGTCGGGCAGCAGCTCGTAGACGAACGCCCGCGTGCCGGCATCTCCTGCTTTCACCGCCGCGCAGCCCATGCTGTAGCCCGCCATCAGGCAGTAAAATTTTCCGCCCGATACCGCATACTCCAGCTGCGCCTTGTCGTAGCGCACATGTGAAATATCCCAGAGCGCCGTCTCGCGAAGACCCGCGTAGTCCTGCACGCCGATCTCGGTCGCCTGTCCCTTCGCCTCGTCGCAGTCTAAAATCTGCTTGCTTCCGCCCGTCTGGCGGGAAAAGCCGAGTCTGGCGTAAAAATCCGCAAGGTCCTGCGTCGCGGGGCTTAAAAGAAGCGCCTCCACGTACCGCTTGCGAAGCTCCTTTTCCGCGTAAGCCATCACGGCTCTGCAATAGCCTTGGCCGCGATGCTCTTTCTTTGTTGCGACGGCGTAAAGATAGGCGGCCTTGAGCTGCTTTTCGCCCTTCACGATCGTCTGCGGCAGAGCAAAGAGCATGGCGCACACGGCCCCTTTTTCGTCCTCCGCGCAGAAGCCGGCCGCAGTCGAGTAGAGGGTTTTAAAAAACTCGTCGATATCCTGCCGGGAGTCTTCGGCGAACGCCTCGTTCCAGATTGCCTTCAAGGCCGGGATATCGGCCGGAGTCGTCTTTCTTGTCCGCATTATTCTTCCTCCCGCAGCGTCGCGTTGTATTTCGCCAGCAGCAGCGTGGGCTGGTAGGATTCTTTTGCCTTGCGAAGACCAGGCTCTCCCATGTCGTCCTCGCGGTTGAGGAACTCTAGCTCGGGGTACTTTTCCGCGATCATGCGGGAAAACTCGCGGTTGATCATCGCGTACGCGCCGTTGATAGCCGAATACGCCTTTTCGAAGCACACATCATAATACTGCTCGTTCATCCGCGCACCCATGGAGAACGCGATAACCTCGCCGTTTTCGATCAGCATGAGCCCGTCCATATGCGCGGCCTCAAAATGGTCGAACGCTCTTGAAATCGCCGTCTTCTCCTGCTCGATCTGCTCGTTCCACTCGTGTACCTCGTACCACTTTTGGACCATCTCGCGGCAAAGGGCGAGATTTTCCGGCGTGATAATCTCGGTCCTTGCGTCGGGGTGGTCCTGCTCGAAGCGGTTGCAGTGGTTGCGCTTGGCCTGCAGCTTCTTTCCGTGAAGCTCGGTGAGCTCTTCGACGGTATAGATGTAGTCATAGGAGTCGCGATAGGCTGTAAAGGTAAATTTTCCGGGGTAGAGCGATTCCAGAAGCGTTTTCCGGTCGTCCGTCACGCCGCGCAGGCAGAATTTCTCGCCGCGCTGCTTTGCGTCCTGCATGATCTCCTCCAAGGCGGGCCGCACGTCGCCATTTCCCGCCGGATAAAGATAGGTCGAAACACCGTTCTGGGACAGCCGCTGGGTCACGTGGCCGCAGACTTCGGCGACCTCGCCGTAGTAGCACTCCCAGAAATACATGTTGTGGAACGTGTTGTCCGCACCGGGAAGATTGGCGGGATACAGGATATCATGGATCCAGCCGTAGTCGTCAATCGACGGTTTATGAAAGTTCAGCATAAAAACCTCACTGTTTTTCTTTGTTCTTCTAATAGTATACTACATCTGTCAATCGCCTGGGGCGGTATTTGTTGACAAAATCCTGAAAAACGGGTATTCTAGTTTCGATCAAAATCCGCCGCGCTTTCATTCGGCGCAGGCGCAGAAAGAAGGAAATTCCCATGTGCGATACCTGTAAGAAAAAATTCTATATCACAACGCCGATCTACTACCCCTCGGCCAAGCTCCATATCGGCCACACCTACTGCACCGTGGCCGCCGACGCAATGGCGCGCTACAAGCGCCTGCAGGGCTGCGACGTGATGTTCCTGACCGGAACGGACGAGCACGGCCAGAAGATCGAAGAGAAGGCCAAGGCCGCGGGCGTGACCCCGCAGCAGTTTGTCGACAACATCGTCACGGGCGAAAAGGGCGTTCTTGATCTGTGGAAGCTGATGAATATCTCGAACGACCGCTTCATCCGCACGACGGACGACTATCATGTCGCGGCGATTCAGAAGATCTTCCGCAAGATGTATGAAAACGGCGATATCTACAAGGGCTCGTATAAAGGAAAATACTGCACGCCGTGCGAGTCGTTCTGGACCGAGAGCCAGCTCAAAGACGGTAAATGCCCCGACTGCGGCGGCGAGGTGCATGACGCGGAGGAAGAGGCCTATTTCTTCCGCCTCTCCAAATACGCCGGCCGTGTCCGCAAGCTTCTGACCGAGACTGACTTCCTCGAGCCCAAGTCCCGCGTCAACGAGATGGTCAACAACTTCATTGACCCGGGCCTGGAGGACCTTTGCGTTTCCCGCACGAGCTTTACCTGGGGCGTTCCCGTGGACTTTGACCCGGGTCACGTGGTCTATGTGTGGATCGACGCGCTCTTTAACTATATGACAGCGCTCGGCTTTGAAAATGACCGCTATGACGACCTTGGAAAATTCTGGCCGGCGGATGTGCACTTCGTCGGAAAAGAAATTGTCCGATTCCACTCCATCATCTGGCCCGCGATGCTCATGAGCCTTGACCTGCCGCTTCCCAAGAAGGTCTACGGCCACGGCTGGCTCGTCATGGACGGCGGCAAGATGTCAAAATCCAAGGGCAACGTTGTTGACCCCTATGTGCTTGCCGAGATGTTCGGCGTAGACGCGCTGCGCTTTTTCCTGCTGCGCACGTTCCCGTTCGGCTCGGACGGCAAC
>CALCJW010000023.1:0-40484 GCA_937967235.1 uncultured Clostridia bacterium | reverse complement strand
CGCGGGGGGGGCGGGGGGGCTCGGCGGCGGCGGTCGCGGCGGTATCGCCAGCCGCTACGGCTACGACCGCGGGCAGGGAGACGTGATGTGGGTCACCGTCATCCTGCTCGTCGCTCTCGTCCAGATTTTGCAGGGCATCGGCATGCTGCTGTCCAAAAAGCTCGACCACAGACGCCACTAATTACCTACCGAAACGTGAAATCAACCTTCGAAGGGTTTCCGCAATTTCGACGTTTTGGCAATTTCTCCGATTTTGCGTAGGGGTCGATGCCCACATCGACCCGGCAGTACAAACCGATTTTACGAAAATCCAATGCGAATCCGATGGTGCCCTTGGGACGATGTGGGCATCGCCCCCTACGCGTTTTTTAGAAATCTGTACAGCTTACCAGCAAAGGCCGCCGCACATGCGGCGGCCTTTTTCCAAGAAAGGACTACTCCCCATGAACCCCAAGAAAGAAGCCTTCCGAAAGGCCTTTATTGCATCCGTTCCGATTCTTTGCAGCTATCTGTTTTTAGGCATGGCCTACGGTATTTTGATGCAGGAGGCTGGCTTCGGCTGGGCGGCGAGCCTGCTCACGAGCGCGGTTGTGTACACGGGCGCGTTTCAGTTCGTGCTCATTACATTTCTCTCCAGCGGCGCATCGATTCTTACCATCGCCGTCACGGCACTTTTCATGAACAGCCGCCAGAGCTTTTACGCGCTGACATTCCTGAACGATTTTAAGCAGATGGGCCGCCGCAAGCTCTATATGATCCACGCGCTCACAGACGAGACCTACGCCGTCAACTGTACGCTCGAAAATCTACCGCCTGAAGAGCGGCGCGAGACGATGTTCTATCTCGCCGTGCTCAGCCATTTCTACTGGACAGCTGCCTCCGTGCTTGGCGGCATGCTCGGACAGATCATCCCCTTTGACATGACGGGCATTGATTTCTGCATGACGGCGCTGTTTGTGACGATTTTCGTCGACCAGTGGGAGAAGTCGAGAAAGCACATGCCGGCGCTCGCGGGGCTCTCGGTCGCCATCGTGGCGCTTGCCGTCTTCGGCGCGAACGGCTTCATGCTCCCGGCGCTTCTCATCACATCGGCCATTCTCGTCTTCGCAGGGCAGAAGGAGGGCTCGCAATGAGTACCGGAAGATTTCTGCTTCTCATTCTGGTGACCTTTGCCTGCACGTTTTTCCTGCGGGCGCTGCCGTTTCTGGCCTTCTCGGGCGACCGGGCCATGCCGCCATGGCTTGAAAAGCTCAGTCACGCGCTGCTGCCCGCGATCATGGCGGTGCTGGTGGTCTACTGCCTTAAGAGCGTGCCGGACGAATGGTATCCGGGCGGTCTTTGCCAGCTGCTGGCCGTTGCGGTCACGGCGCTCCTCCACAAATGGAAGCACAACACGTTCCTGAGCATCATTCTTGGCACAGCTGTCTATATGCTTCTGATCCGGATTCTTTGAAAATCGCACAAAAGACGCACAGCCAACCGGTTGTGCGTCTTTTTTATGGAGTTCAGTGCGTTTCCGCCGGATTGTCCCGGCCGGATTTGCGGCGCTGCTTTGCTTTTTCCATCGCCTCGCGCAGGCCGTCGAGCACTTCGTTGTTGCGCGTCAGCTTCCACTGCGGGAAGCTGTTGATCGTGCGGCGCTGCTGCGCGTTCAGGCGCATCTGCAGCTTGGCATAGAACCGTTCGCGCTCTTCCTCCGTTGTGCGGCGGATTTTTTCGCGCTCTTCCGCGCCGAGCTCTGCCGCCTCACGAAGCTTTGCCAGCTCCTCAGAGCCCCGTTCGCGGATGCGCTCGCGGCCCTCCTCCGCTCCAAGGCGGAGCTTTTCGGAAAGCTCTCGACGCTTTTGCTGCAAGAGCACTGCGTACTCGGCAAAAACCGCGTGCGTGCCGAGAAGCCCCTTCACGGTCACGATGAGGTCGGATACAATATCGATAAATAGCATCGCGCAAATGATGTTCAGCGCCGGGTCCGTCAGCTTGTCGGTGAGGCTTTTGATAAACGGGTGCAAAACCAGAATCAGCACCACCGAGAACGCGCCGAACACGACCGCACCGATGAGGCAGACTCGGCCCCCGATGTTGAATTTCCGCTTCGAGTAATCCCACCATCTGGCATGGAACAGCTTTTCCATCAGCCACGAGGTAAGATATTCCAAACTGCACGTCAGAACTGCACCCGCGAAGAACAGCAGCACGGGATTTTGGATTCTGCCCAATACCAGCAGCACCAGCACCGCGCCCGTGCCGTAGATCGGGCAGTAGGGGCCGTTCAGAAAGCCGCGGTTGATGAGCTTTCGGTGGCCGATCGAGCAGATGGTGCTCTCATACACCCAGCCGATGATGCTGTAGATCATCAGCCAGAGAAACCATGTTTCAACTGTCTTCATGCCGCTTCCTCACTCGTCCTTCAGCTCTTCGTATTCCTCGTCAATGCCGTCCGGCCTCTGGTTCCGGACAATCTTCACGCAGAACCACGCGACACAGATGTTTAAAATGCCGTCGAGAAGCAGAGAAATTCCCATCAGGACCATGAGCGCCCGCGCCGCATCCGACGGCCGGATGACAAGCAGGAGCCCAATTACGCACGTAAGCGCCGCCAGAAGAAGCACCAGCCACCATTGACCGATACCAAAGCGCTTCGCGTCGAGCGAAATTTGAATTTTAAATAGCCCGTCCGCCAAAACGGGGATGCCGAAGACGATGCAAAGAAAGCTCATTGCGCCGTTCGGCCTTGCCAGCGTCACAATGCCGAGCGCGATCAGCAAAATACCGAACGCCAGATCATACTGAAACGCCAACCGGAAGAGGTCGCGCGAAAAATAGCCGACCAGTTTGATGGCTCCAAAGACGATCATGCCCACGCCGAGAAGCCTTCCCAGCCAGACGACCGATGTGCCCGGCGACGTGATGAGCACCAGCCCTAGCACACAGAACAAGACAGATATAACAAAATATCCAATTTTCGCCGTTTTCATCGGCACGACAGAACGCATTGCAAGCTCCCCTTTCGCGCAAATCCTGCGCAGTTCCTGTTTTCAAACGAGAGTATACCAGATCGTTCTTTTCCCTGCCATGGACAACAAAAACCGGGTGTCTGAAAGACAGACATCCGGCTTCATTTGTCTGAAAATTGGGCAGGCGTCAGGCCTTCTTGCCGGACGCGCGGCTGTTTTCCAGAATCAGCTCCGCTACGCCCCGGTAGAGTTCCAGCACGCGCGCCATCTGCTCGCCCACATCCTGCTTCATCCCGCCGAGCATCCAGTCGATGCATAGGCCGAAGAGCTGGCACTTGATGAACCGGTGCAGCACCTCGCGGTCCTCCGGGGAAATGCACACGTCGGGATAAGCCGATTTCAGATACTGCTCGGTCATATACGCGCAGAACTTCATGACGCTCGCCTCAAACGTGTCGCGGCTGACGGAATTATAGACGTGCATGATCGCGCGGCGGTTTTTCTGCGCATAATCCACGACTGTGCGGAACGCCTCTTCGATCTTGTCGACCGTCGGGTACTGCGCCATCAGCTCGTTCGTCCGCTCGACGATGATCTCGCCCAGCAGCGACGGAATGTCCTGAAAATGATAATAGAACGAATTGCGGTTGATGCCGCAGCGCTCAACGATGTCACGCACGGAAATTTTGTTCAGCGGCTTTTCGTCCAGCAGCTCCAGAAACGCCGCCTTGATCGCCTGCTTCGTAAAGTTTGCCATGGCCTCTCCTTTGTCTCGTCATGACGGATTCTTTCATGTTATCATATCAGACTTCCGATCGTTTTGCAAGCTGCTCCAATGGGCGTTACCTACCTGCCGCCTTCGCGGGAAACGATTCCGCGGCCTCCAGCCGGGTTCGTAGGGGGCGATGCCTACATCGCCCCGGCAATACGAACCGTTTTTACGAAAATCCAATGCGAATTCATAACTTCCCTTGGGTCGATGTGGCATCGACCCCTACGCATAATTTCGGCAGTTTTGCCTTGACCGCGAAATCAGCCCCCGGCTTTCGCCGGGGGCTGAGCTTCTTAGGGGATGCTGGGGCACACGGGCTTATTCGTCGACAGACTCGTCAAAGTCCTCTTCGAGGGAAGCGTCGTCCTCGTCCTCTGCCAGCACGAACTGCTCGATGATGGCCGCCTGGCGGGCGATCTCTTCCTGCTGGAGTTCGAGCGCTTCAAGATCAATATCGCCGCCGTCGACCGAGATATCGAGCGCAGCGCAGCAGTCAAAGAGCTTCTGCTGATTCTTTGCGGTGACCAGCTCTTTCTGCTCTGCCGTCAGCTCGTTGTAAGCGTCCAGCGCCTCCTGCACCTTCTCGCGATGCTCTTCCTTCACACGCTTGGCCGTCGGAAGCTTCTTGATGAGCTTTTCGACTGCCTCTGCTGCATCCTCGTCTTCGATTGCCTGTGTAAGTGCCTCTTCGCAGTCTGCAAGCTTGGCAATCACTTCTGCGCTGTCATCCGCGTACTTCTTTGCGTTCTCGTTCAGCTTGTCGTAAGCCTTTCTGGCTGCCGAGATAGCAGACTTGTTCTTCACGATCACGTCTTCCGCTGCTGGAAGCTTTTCGATCTTGGCGATGACCTTGGCCGCTGCCTTCTGGTCCTTCGTATCCTGCGACTTGACCTTCTTGAGCGCCTTTTCCGCGTTCGTCAGGAGCTTGAGGTTGTCTTTGCCGACGATGTTCTTGCCGACCTTGCCGAGGTTATTATAGGCCTCTCTAGCTGCGTGGATCTCAGCCTCGTCGGACTTGTCATCATGATCATAGACGACCGTTTCAGGCAACGCCTGGATCATCTCGATCACAATTTCCGCCGCAGATTTATCCGCCGCAACATCGTCGAGCGCCTTCCGGAGCGCAGCTTCCGCCGCAGTCAGGGTATCAAGGTTCGAGACGAGCTTCTTTTGATCGTCGGTCAGTTCGTCATACGCTGCGCGGGCTTTTTCGATCTCTGCCTTGTCGGTGTAATCGACCCTCTCAGCCTTCGGCAGCGCCTTGATCAGCTTTTCGACCGCAGAGGCCGCCTTTTCGTTGGCCTTCATTTCCGCTTCGTTTGCATCGAGATAGTCTCTGCGCGCGGTGAACGCGTCCAGCGTGGCCTTTTCTGCCTCGGAGATGAAGGTCTTCTGTGCATCCGTCAGCTTATTGTATGCCGTCTCGACGGACGTGATCGTTCTGCGGTCGCCAAGGCCCATGCTGTCGGGCTCGCCGGTGAGCTTGGAGGCGATCAGGTCACTGACCTTTTTGGCCGCCCTCTCATTGGCCGCAAGGGACTTCCTGGCCACTGTGAGCTTTCTTCTTTCCTCTTTCGTGACAAGCTTTTTGAGTTCCGGCTCCATGCCTTCGTAGAGTTCTTCGGCCTTCTGCACGAACTGCTTCTCGCTCTCGGTCACGTTCTTTTCGTCCGTGATCTCCTGCAAGAGGCCGCGCAGGATGTAGACGTCCATGTTCTTCTCGTATTCTGCAAGCTTTGCCTCCGCGTCAAAGAGCTTTTGCGCCACCTGCGGATCGAGCATGGCCTCGCGGATGCCTGCATCCAGATCATTGTACGCGCTGCGGGCAATGGTCACGGCCTTTTCAAACGCTTCTGCATTGTCGCTCGAGATCTCGTCGGGAATCGCCTGGATCTTGTTGGCCACGTCGTCTGCCAACGCCTTGTACTGTCTGTATTCGTCGCTGTTTTCGTCGAGCTCGAGATAGTAGTTGACGGTGTAGTAGAAGTAGATCTTGTCGCCGTCTTCCACGAACTCGGCGTTGATCGCGTCGGCATATTCCCCGTTGCGGGTGTACATCCAGCCGCTGTAGGGTCTTTCCTTCGTCGCCGCCTCGAGCTTCACGCCGTTCGGGTCAGTGATCGCGGCAATGTATCCGCCGTAGTAGCCGGCATAGGAATCGGAGGTGTACTCGGTGTCTTTGAAGAAGGCCTGCATGACCTGCGCAACGGTGATGCCGTCGCCGGTATCCTTGCCCTCGAACGCATAGGGGTTCTCCTTGTTCGAGACGAAGCCGTCTACGTCCCGGCCATCGACAATGACCGTCACGCCAATGTCCGTTCCGGTACCCGGCTTTTCCGGCTCGTCGATATCCTGCTTGCCGTCGACCTTGACGGTCGTCGAAACCTCGTGCTTATAGAACGTCGCAAACTGCTCATACGCCCCATCCGGAGTTTCGGCGTCTTTCACAAACTTCTCATAGTACTTGGCGTACTGCGTGTAGGTCAGCCAGCTCTTGATCGTGACCTCGGTGTTGTACTCCGGCTGCGTCAGCAGCAGGTTTTCGTACTTGATGATGTTGCGTCTGCTGGAATAGAACGTGCGGTATGTTTCACCGTAGGACGCCATCGGGTCATAGCCGGGATAATCGTCAGTGTAGATGCCCTCGACGTTCTTTGTCTGGCCGAGCGTCGGATAATCATAGCCGCCAATGTCGTTCTTGACGATCTTGTAGAACGGATGGAGGTCGGTCGTAATGTGCTTCTTGTCGGTGTTCTCGCCGCGGATGCTCTGCCAGTAGACTTCTTCCTGGGTGACCTCAGTCATGAGCGCCTTCGCGTCGTCGATCTCCTTCTGGGTCAGCGGCTCGATCGTAAACGTCAGGGTCGTCTCGCCGAGCACCTTGCCGGGCGTGCTCTTGCCGTTGACCTTTACACGCTCGCAGATCTGCAGCTTGATCTTCGCTTCTGCCGCAGGTTTGCCGGGCAGCGGACGATAGACGGTGATATGATAGCCGTTCACGTCTGCCACGTCGGGCGTCAGGCTCTCCAACTTCTGCATCTGACTGTAGTCGTAGTTGAAGATGCCCGCGTCAGACATCTTCTGGAGACTCGGGATCAGCAGATCGTCCTTGACAGGCTTCGTCAGGTCGACCTTCGCGCCGTAGTCATAGTAGTTGGTCACAAGACCGGGGAGTTTATCCTTGAGATTCTGCGACAGCACATTCTGCGCATCTTCCGTCTCGGGCTTTACCGTAATACGGAACGCATTTTGGAGCTTGAGCGTTCTGGTCTCGTCGTCCGCCTGGCTCATCATCGCATCGAGCGTGTAGTCGTCCAGATTGTTGTCGAAGAGCGTGATCAGCTGCAGATCGAAGGTAGTTGCCGGCTGACCCATCGCGGGGCGGCGCGGCGTAATTTCGAGCCTGTTCGTGTTCTTCACGAACTCATACGTGACTGCGTTGTACGGCAGCGCTGTAAAGCCGATCTGGACGGTGACGCCGTCTACCGTGACCGTCTGCGGCGCAACGAGCTTCTGAGAAACCTTGCCCTCGACGACCATGCCGGTAAAGCTCTTATCTGTGCTGGCCTTTGCCGTATTGGTGTTTTCGCCGCGGATGGCTTCCCATGTGAGCTGCTCATCGAGCGCCTTCTGCATGAGTTCCTGCGCTTTTTCCACATCCCAGCCGATGCGCACGTTCGCCGTAACCGTCTTCTCTGCGCCGAGTTTGGAAAGTTTGAACTGTACGCCGGTGTAGGTCACATACTTGGTGTCCGCGCCGCCCTCGCCCTGATAATAGGTGACGGTTCCGTCTTCTGCGAGGTACGAATGGCCGGTAACAGAGGTTGTCGCAAGCGTACCTGCACTGACAAATTCGACCTCGATGCTGTCGTCATAGCCGTTGTTATACAACCAGTAGGAAACAGCGTCCATTGCCGTCTCGTGGCCGCGGATCTGCACGGGCTGGACAAACGCATCCTTTGCCGACAGCGCTTTTTCGATGCTGCCGAGCACGTTTCCGGCCTCAGCTTTCACAGAGTAGAGAATAACGGTGATCTCGCGGCTCTTTTCCGCCGTACCCTTTGCCGCGGTCGCGGTGAGCTTGACAGTGATCGTGTCTGCCTCGGGGCGCGTGACCGCGCCGGTTTCCGCGTTCAGTGCGTCGCTGTCCGAATGCCAGGAGATCCGGCTGCCGTTTTCACCCGTCGCTGCAAGCACCAGCTGCGCCTGCGATTTGATATGGTATACGCCGTTGTTATCGGGCGTCAGAATGCCCTCGGTGTTGCTCAGGTCGATCTGCTCGCCGTATACTTCCAGATACTCGGCTTCTTTTTCCTTGCAGAACTGCTGATAGACGTAGGGTTTTGCGTCCTCCGGCGAGGTCAATACGCCGCAGTCATAGCCCCAGCCATCGCGGATGTACGTAAGGAGCATACTCAGGGAAGTCTCCGCGACAAACTCGTCTGTCTCCGCCTGCACCTGCGCGCAAAGCTCCTGTACAAGCGCCGCCTGGTTTGCATCTTTGAGGACAAGCGCGCGAACGTCGAGCGTGACTGCCTTTTCGTCCTCGGTCAGTTCCGCTTCTTTGCCGCCCAGCCATGCGTGGATCGGGTAGCCGCCGTTGATGCCGTCGGTATCGACATGATAGCGTTCCAGACCGAGATGATCCTTGATGAAGCCATCGCTCTGCATGACAGCCTTCGTCATCGCCGTGAGGCCGTCTGCGCTTCCGGTCGCGACCGCAGCTTCTGCCGCATCCTCGCGGTAGTAGCTGCCGGAGATCGAGCCGCTGTTCACGCCGACGAACGCGCCGAGCGCACCGCCCGCAGAACCGATAACTGTACCTGCCGCGTAGCTGTTCGTAATGGCCGCAGTGTTTTTGGTCTGGCCAATGAAGCCACCGACCGCCGTATAGCCGCTGCCCGCTTCCACCTTGACGGTACCGGTCGCGTAGCTGTTTTCCACCGTGCCGTACAGGTTGCCAACCAGACCGCCCATGTTGAGCTCTGCGTTCAGGCTCTTCATCGAGCAGCTGACGTTTGCAGCAGAACCGCAGTTGCGGATTGCCGTACCTGCGTCTGCGCGTCCAATGAGGCCGCCTGTCGTGCCGTAGGAGTTGATTCTGTGTAAAGAACCCGTGGTGAAGCAGTTTTCTACCGTACCTGCGCTGACGTCTGCAAGCAGACCCATGTTTGTGCCTTCTTTAATCGCACCGGAAACGGTAAGGTTTTTGATCACACAGCCTCCGACGAAGTCGAACAGACCCTTGCTGCCCGCAAGACCGGAAACCATGAAATATTTGCCGTCGAACGTACCGGTATATTGATTGCTGGTCGTGCCGATGCCCGGCCATGTTTTGCCGTTGAGGTTGATGTTGTCGGTCAGCGCCGCGTTCAGAGCCATTCTGCCGCCGTTGACCGCATCTGCGAACCATGCGAGCTCTGCGGCGCTGGAGATCTGATACGTGCCGTCCGCGCTCTTTTTGGGCTCGGTCTTCGTCGCGCCGTCCCAGCCGATACCGGCGTAGGTGAGCTTGACGGTGATGGTCTCGTCGCCGGAGACGGTGATCGCGCCGCTCTTGGAGACATAGTTTTCCTTCGAGACGGTGTAATCATACGTTTCGCCCTCAACGAGGGTATACGAGCCGTCCTCGTTTGCCATCTGCGCGCCCTGTGCTGCATGGGTCACGGAGACAGCCGCGCCTTCCGGTTCGACGTTGAAGGTGATCTTACCGGTAGACAGTAGCTCGAGCGCAGCAACCGTGATGGCCTTGTTCTCGCCTTCCACCGGGAAGGAGACGTTTTCGACCGTCTTATAGCCAAACTTCGACGCCGTGTAGGTGTAATTGCCGTCCGGAAGCGTGTAGCTGCCGTCCTTGTCGGGGGTCACCACGTCGCCCTTTGCGTTCTTGACGGTGATGACCGTACCCTCCGTGCCAAGCGTGAAGGTAACCTTCGAGAGCGCCTCGGTGCGGAAGTCCTTGAGTTTGACAAAGATGTTGCTTGCATCGCCGTAGACGTACGGCTGCTCATAGGTCAGCGTCAGCTTGTCGCCTGCGGCAAGATCCGTCGCGAAAGTCTTCCACGTTGTCTCGTCGTAAGCCTCCAGCAGCGTCTTTGTTCCGTTCTTGACAACGAACGGACAATCCTCATCGCTCGTTGTCGAGCCATAGTAGGAGAAGTACAGGCGCAGCGCCTTTTCCGCAGTCAGGGTAATGGTCGCCTTGCCGTAGTTTCTCACGCTGTCACTGATCAGATAGTCGCCCGCAGCGTCCTTGACCGCCTTGTAGGGATAGACGTTGCTGTTTGCGGCGATGATGCCGTCGCAGGCTGCGAAGAAGTCTTCAAACACGGGCTTCCGCGCCAGCGTGACGCGGATCTCTCCGCCTGCTTCCGCCAGTTCAAGCTCGCCCGCCGCATCATCGCACTTCGCGTGCGAAACGGTGTAAGTATACGTGCCGACCGGAAGCGTGCAGGACTCCGCCGCGTCCTCTGCGATCGTCTCGTTATAGACGATTTCGCCGCCCTTGCAAATCACGACAGTGTAGGGCTTTTTGCAGTCCTCCGGCAGGGTCACATGGAACGTGACCGTCGCATTCTTGAGTTCCGTAAGCGCCGGAACTGTGATGTTCTTCGTCTCGCCGCCCGCAACGGTAAACTCGCCCGTCTCGTCCTTACAACCAAACTTCGAGGCGGTGTAGGTGTAGGTACCGGCAGGCAGCGCGACGGAACTTGCGCCGTTTGCGGGCTCATAGGTCGCGCCGGTTTCCTTGTTCGTGAACACAAGGGACGCTCCCGCGGTTCCAAGGGTGAAGTTCACCTTCGCAAGCTGCTCTGTTTTGAAGTTCTTGAGTCTTGTATAGTAGGTAGTGCCATGCGGCGTGTATTCCAGCAACAGCGTATCGCCTGTAAGCAGATTGATGCTGTAGCTTTCCCACTTGTCGCTTCTGTCATATGTTTTTACGCTCTTGTTGTTTTTGTAGATCACGAAGCGATTCGATGAGCCATAGCAATACGGAACCACATCAAAGCTCAGACGGACATTGTCCGCTGCCTCGAACAGGATCGTCGTCTTATCGCTGCTGCTAAAACCTGTTGCAACGCTCTCTGTGGTCAAGTAATTGCCGTTTGCTTCGTCCTTGACCGCCTTCCACGGGCGTCTTTCGTGGTTGGTCGCCGTAATGCCCTTGCAGTCAGCAAAGAAGTCGGAAAAGACGAGCTTGCGGGTCAGCGTCTTTACTTCCGTGACCGCGCTGCCCGATACCGTGAAGCTGCCCGTCACATCGTCGCAGTTCGGGTGCGTGATGGTGTAGGTGTACTCACCCGCCGGAAGCGTCGTGGTGTTTTCGCCCTTGAGCGTGCGCACGGTGGCAGCACCCTGCTTGATGGTGATCGTGTAGCTGTTTTTGTCTTCTGCGGGAATCGTCTCGGGGATTTCCAGATCGAATGTCACTGTCTGGCCGGGAAGCTGCTGGAGCGTAATGGTCTTGGAAACGTCCTTGTCCGTGACCTTGATCGTGTCCGTCGCAGTCTCGTAGCCGAAGGCCGAAGCTTCGTAGGTATACGTGCCCGGAGTAACAGTATATTTGCCGTTCGTGCCAGTGACGGTCTTGCCCGCCGCGTCCTTGAGGGTCACGTTCGCATCTGCGGGAACGGTCGTAAGCTCGAGCGCGTACAGCTGCGCAAACACGAAGTCCTTGAGCCAGACGCAGTCCTTGCCTCTGTTGCTGCCGGAATCCTTCCGGAAGGTCAGCAGCTGTTCTTCGCCCGGCTGAAGCGAGAAGCTCACCTGCGTCCATTTGGTTTGATTGTACTTTGTGGCGCCGTAGGCGTATCTGCCAAGCACCAGATAGTCGTAGTTCGATTCGGAGTCGGTCTTGTACGAGAAGCTGATATTTCCGGCAGGCGCGTCATCCTTCAGCTTGATGGAGACCCAGACCTCGGAGTTGCCCATGTCCTGGCTCTTGGACTGGAGTGCACCCTCGTCGTTGTCATAGACAAACTCTTTCCCGGCTTCTCCCTTGTAGGAATCATTGTGGCCGAAAGAGATCTCGGCGTACGGACGAAGCGCTTTCAGAACGTCCGGCGTCTCCGCTACCGAGACGGTAAACTTCGCGGTAAATGTCTGGCCGTTCTTTTCATACGTGACCGTCAGCTCCAGCGCCTCCGCCGGTTCTTCGGTAAGGAAGCCGGTGATCGTGTAGCCCTTGGAGACCTCTTTGGTCGTGCCGTCACTGTAGTGAAGCACCAGCGTCAGCTTATCATCCAGCTTGTCGCCCTGCTTGTAGTCGGTCTTGTAGGAGCCTTCCTTCACAGAAATGCTTGTTACCGTGGGCGCATTGGGGTCGGGGACAAAGGTCACGTTCACAGAGAGCGGCTTGGCGGTCTCCGCGTCAGATTTGCTGACCGAGATCGTGCCGTTCTGCGGGAAATAGCCCTCGCACGCAGCTGTCCAGGCGTACTCACCCTCCGGCAGAGCGACATTGTGGCTCTTTCCCTCACCGCTATAATAGGTTTCGCCGCCCTTGGTGAGAGTGAAAACTGCATCCGCGTTGTCAAGTGCCGCCGTGAGCGCCGCCGACGGGATCTCCCAGCTCAGGTTCGGATAGTCGTTCGGAACGGCCATGAAGCCATCGCCAAGGAGCGCTGCAAAGTCCGCAGCCTTCATTTCTTCCTCGGTCTTGAAGGAGCTGGCCGTTGCATTGATGCCGTATTGATAGTTCAGCTTTTCCGTGCCGCAGCCTTCGAGCGCATAGCAGTTGGTTTCTGCAACTGCTGTATTGTAGGAGGAACCGGCGCTGATCAGCGCGCCGTCACTCTTGGTCAGCGTGCCGGTCGTATAGCAGTTGGAAAGCGTGAAGCCGTTTGCCGCACGGCCGCAGATACCGGCAGCGCCGGAACCGGAAGCCGTCATATTGCCATGGTTATAGGCATTCGTAAGGCTGTGCGCCGGGCCTTCAAGATTGCCGATGATGCCGCCGACATTTCTGGTGCCGGAAAGATCACCCGTATTGGCAAGGCCTTCCATCTTCACGCCGGAGGTATCGTTGTTTTTTGGCACATAGCCCACAATGCCGCCGACACTTTGCTTGCCGCTGATCGCCGCAGCGTTCTTGCAGTTGCGGATGATGATGTCCGCCGTCGCTGCCGAGGCCTGTCCCGCGATACCGCCAACGTTGTTGTACGCAGGGGCAGTGATCGTGCCGTCTGTCATCAGGTTTTCCACGACCGCGCCGCTGCGAAGCACGGAAAACGCGCCGACATTTGCGGCGGAAACGCCCGTAATGTTCAGCGTAATGGTGTTGCCGCCGCCGTTGAAGGTGCCAGTGAAGTCCTTCGCATACGGCGCTGTGATTGTAATATCCCCCTTCAGGATATAGTTCCCGCCCGCGTCCATCGTGGCAAACTCTTCCGCCGATGTGATTTCAGTCGGGGTGTCTGCCGCGAACGCCACGGTCGGGAGCATGCCCAGAACCATGACGAGCACCAGCAGAATACTTACCAGTCTCTTCTTCATAAATACCTCCTGTTTTTTAGAGCCGCCCTCCAAGGCCGCCCTCTTTCACAAAGCGCTCGCGCGCAATTTGACAAAAAACCCGTGCAGAAACCGACTGCACGGGCGATAAGATACAGAAAAAGCCCGTGCTCGGTTTGGGCAAGCACGAAACCAGCTGGCGTATCTGACTTACCCGGTTTTCCCGGTATCACAGTGACCTACTCGCGGGGACTTGCACCCCATTCCGCCTCCGGCGCTTTGCCGGAACGCTGTAACTATTCATTTAGCTTCATTATAACGATGCGAGGAAGTATTTTCAAGTCCTTCCCCCGTTTTTTCGTGTGAAGAATCGTATGATGATAAACCATATTATAAAAGCGGCAGACAGTCGCCTGTCCGCCGCTTACGTATTATGGGTGCTTTCGTGTCCACCTGCCGCAGAGCGCCGCAATGCGCGGAACCGCCCGCTCGAGAAGCTTGTCGTCCAGCCAGAAAATGACGTTCCCACCCAAGATGAGCGCGAGTGACAGCCACAAGCCCATCGAGAAAAGCTCCTCTCGCAGCGCGTCCAGCCGGAACACAAACAAAAGCGCGCCGTATACCGCGAAAATCGCCGCGTTGAAAAGAAGCAGCTTGGAGGCAATGCGCCGGGGCTTTTTCATCCGGTCGAGCTTCGGCTTTACGATCGGGTAATATCCCAGCGCGAGGAAAATGGCCGCCGCCTCCTTGTCAGGCGCAAGCAACAGGCTCAAGATCGCGCTCGCAGCGAACATCGCCCAGCTCAGCCTTTCTCCGCAAAGGATCAAAACCGGCACGAGCGTCATGCTCGCGAGCACCGGGCAGCAATACGTCGCGGCCGGGATGATCGTCCCCATCGCCATGATCGCCACCGCCAGCGCGCACAAAACCCCGCAGAGCGCCAAGTCGCGGCTCGCCTTCCGCATCAGAACGTTTTTTCGCGCAGCAGGTCATACTTGATCTGCCAGAGCTTCTGCGAGAGGTCGACATAGTAGGTGTGCGGGTTATCAAAGCGCTTGACCTCGTCCCAGAGCGTGTCGATCTGCTGCTGGCAGTAAGCCTTGATCTCGGGGAGGGTCGGAAGCTTGTAAACAAGCTCGCCGTTTTTGAAAATCGGGACCATGAGCTCTTTTGCTTTGAAGTTATAGACGGTTTTGCGCTTCCACGTCGCCTCGGGGTCGAAGATCTCGATGTCCTTCGTATCGTTGACCGTCTCGTCAAACACGCACAGATAGTCTGCGATCGCCTTGCCGGTGTCGTTTCCGAAGAAGCGATAGAGCTTTTTGAAGTGCGGGTTCGTGATCTTGCCGACGTTCTCGCTGACCTTGATCTTGGGGATGACGTTCCCGTTTTCATCTTCAATGGCCGCAAGCTTGTAAACGCCGCCGAAGACCGGCTCGGAGCGCGCGGTGATGAGCCGCTCGCCGACGCCGAACTGATCAATTCTCGCGCCCTGCAAAAGAAGGTCTCGGATGAGATATTCGTCGAGCGCGTTGGAGCACGAGATCGTACAGCTCTCCCAGCCCGCGTCATCTAACATCTGCCGCGCCTTTTTTGTCAGATATGTCATATCGCCCGAGTCTAACCGAATGCCGCACTTGGTAAGCCCCTTGGGCTTTAAGGCCTCGTTGAATGCGCGGATTGCATCAGGAATGCCGCTTTGCAGCGTGTTGTAGGTGTCGACCAGAAGTGTCGGGTTGTCGGGATAGATTTCGCAGTAGGTCTTGAACGCCTCATACTGGCTCGGGAACATCTGGACCCACGAGTGCGCCATCGTGCCGCCCGCCGGAACGCCGTAGAGCTGGTCGGTGAGCGTGCAGGCCGTGCCCGCGCAGCCTCCAATGTATGCCGCTCTCGCGCCCAAAATCGCAGCGTCGCTTCCCTGCGCGCGCCTGGAGCCAAATTCGAGCACCACGCGGCCCTTTGCTGCCCGGCAGACGCGGTTCGCTTTTGTGGCAATGAGGCTCTGGTGGTTGAGCGTCAGAAGCAAAAACGTTTCGACCAGCTGCGCCTCGATCGCGGGCGCGCGCACGGTCAGAATCGGCTCCTTCGGGAAAATCGGCGTACCCTCCGGCACCGCCCAGATGTCGCCCGTGAAGCGGAAGCTTTTCAGGTAGTCTAAGAAATCCTCGCTGAAGATGCCGCGCGTACGCAGATACGCGATATCGTCCTCGCCGAAGTGCAGGTTCTGGATATACTCGATGGCCTGCTCCAGACCCGCCGCGATGGCAAAGCCGCCTTCATCGGGCACCTTCCGGAAGAACAGATCAAAGTATGTGATCTTGTCCTGCATGCCGCTTTTGAAGTAGCCGTTCGCCATGGTCAGCTCATAGAAATCGCAGAGCATGGTCAGGTTGATATTCGGATTCGTCTGCATGATGTTCGTTTCCTTTCTTTCATTCCGGATAAAAATTCATCCGGAATTCTGTACGGTTTACCATACGGGCTTACTATATCATATTATTTTCCATCCGCCAACCGTCTGGCGCGGACAAATTTGCTTTTTTGCTCTTCTATAAGGCCATATTTCCGCGAAAGCTCGCCCGCGAAGGCAAGAAGCGCCTTGCCGTCTCCCCGCGTGAGCTCGAGCTCCAGCTCGCAGAAGGGCTCCTTGCGGCAGCCTCCCAGCAGTTCTCCCCCATCCGCGCAAATTTCGCACGTCGTGCCGTCCGGCAAGCGAAGCGGCTGCGTCAGCCGCACAAATTCCGCGCCGCAGACCATCTCGAGCCCGGGCTTTGTCAGTTCCACGAGTTCTTCCGGCGCGCCCTTTTGAACGAGCGTCCCGATGGCCTCCTCCGGCGTTTTCCCTTCGCATTCCCACTCGCCGCGCGCGTAGCCCTCGCCGGGCGTTTTCATCGTCACGACGCTCTTTTCGTTCTCCTGCCGCACGCGGAGCATCCATCTGCGGCTCGAGAGCGCTCCGTCTGCCGTATCAAAATACGTCGTGCGCATGTGAATTTCGCGCAGCTTCTCCTGCGCCAATTTCACGACCTGCGCGTCGCGCAAAATCTCTCCCAGCTGCTCGACGCTCTTCGCGCGCAGCTTGATTTCAAACTCGGTCGCCATAAAAGCCCTCCCGTTTGCTTTGTTGGCTTTATTCTACGACGTTTTTGCCGCATACGCAAGCGAATTCTCGGGAAGCTCTGATTGAATCAGAGCTTCCCCTATTTCCCGCTCCATTTCCCGACAGGCTTTTTCTGTCATTTCTGCTAGACTGACAGACATCACAAAAGCGGAGATGGAAGCCATGAAAAAACGCGCAGTCACACGTTCGCCCGCAGCGCGCCGGTTCGCTTCGGCGTTTTCGTCGTCCTTCCTGCGTCTGGGGCTATACGCACTGGGCGCGGCAGCCGCGGGCTTTTTGCTCAGCGCGGCGCAGATCGGGGGCGTGTGTCTTCCGGCGGCCATTGCGCTGACAGCGGCGCTGCCGTTTTCTCTGGCGGCGGTCTTCGCCTACGCGGGCGCGGCGCTTGGATATTTCGTGTTCTGGGGCGCGGCGGGCGCGGTCGAGCCGGTCGCGGCGGGATTTCTGATCCTGGCCGCGTCGTGCCTGTTCCATGACGTAATTCCGGCCTCGCGCCGGTGGTTCTTTCCGCTGCTCTCGTCCGGCATCTACGCGCTGACGGCGCTCATTTTTCTCCTGAGCGCCCCGGTCCATACGAGGGCTGTCTGCGTTTTCGCTGGAAAGGCCGCGCTCGTCTGCCTGTGTACCTATCTTTTCACGGGGTTATCCGAAAAGCGCGCGGAGAGCGTCGCGGCGCTGGGCTTCGGGCTTCTTCTCAGCGGAAGCAGGCTCATGCTTCTGCCGGGATTGCCGCTCAGCGTGATTTTATCCGGCTGCGCGGTGTTTTTGTGCAGCGGGACACGGGAATTCTGGCTGGCCTCGGGCGTGTGCGCAGTTGCCTTAGATCTGAGCTTCCGGCCGGGCTACAGCGCGGGCGCGATGCTGTTTCTGGCCGCGCTCACGTGCCACTATCTAAAGCCCCGCTTTGCTGCTTTGCGCGCGTGCGTCTATTTTCTCGTGCTGGCCCTTTCGTCGTTTCTCTTTGGCGCGGGGCAGACGATGTTCCCGCCCGGTGTTTTTCTGGGGACGGTGCTGGGCCTCATTTTGTGGAAGCCTGTCCAGCCGCTTCTTGCCGCGCGCGATTTGCCGCTCGATGCAGCGCGGGAAAAGGCGCTCACGGCAGCATCAGGCGCTTTATGGTCGCTTGCAACGGATCTGCAGCGCGGGTGTACCAGTGGGTTGGAGCCACAGAGTGCCGCGGTTTTTGACAAGGCCGCCGAAGAGGTCTGCCGCTCGTGCGCCAAGTGGAGCGTCTGCTGGGAGCAGAACGCGCAGGAAACCTTCCGCCTGCTCAGCCGCGCTTCCCGCGGGATCCTGCGCCGGGGAGAGGCCAAGCGCGACGATCTGCCGCCGCTGTTTTTAGCCCGCTGCTGCCACATTGACAGCTTCCTGCGCGCGGTCAACGACGCACTTTCCACGCAGCTTGCCAAAGTGCAGTACCAGTCCCGCCTCGCGGAGAGCCGCCAGATCCTCTGTGACCAGTACCGGGTCCTCTCCCGCCTTCTGCAAAGCCTCAGCGAGCGCGCTCCCGGCCAAACCGAGCCGGACGCATATTCTCCCGAACTTGGCTTCCGGGCGACGGGTCTTCGCGGCTCAAATATCTCCGGGGACTACGGCGCGAGCTTCCGCGTGGGCGAATGGTATTACCTGCTTCTGTGCGACGGCATGGGCTCGGGCGAGGAAGCCCGGAACGAAGCCATGGGCACGAGCGCCCTTCTCAAAGAACTGATCGAATCGGGTCTGGAAGCGCACGACGCGATGCAGACGATCAACGGCCTTTACATCCTGCGAGACGGCGGCGGCTTTTCCGCGATCGATCTTTTGCAGGTGAGCCTTGTCTCGGCCGAAGGTTTTTTGCACAAATGGGGCGCTGCCCCATCGTTTCTAAAATTCGGCCGGACGCTCCAGACGCTCGGCTCTCCCCTGCCACCGCCGGGGCTCGGCGTAGGCCGGAGCTACGGCCCCGCGTGCATCCGGGTATCTTTGCAGCGCGGAGAGGCCTTGATCCTCACCAGCGACGGTGTGGATACGGCGATGGCCGAGCGGTACCTGCAAAGCTGCGGGGAGCTTCCGGTGCGGGAGCTTGCCGCCGGGGTAGTCGGCAGCAGCGAGGATGCAATGCCTGACGATCGGACGGCCGCCGTGTTAAGACTAAAGCTCATCGAGTCGCAGAGCCGCACGAAAAAGCATGTTCTGTCGCATATCAATTTGTTCTGAGTATCAAAATTCCCGCAAATCGCCCGAATTTGCGTAGGGGCGGACGACTCTGTCCGCCCAAGTGAAGTACCGAATTCGCCGAAGACTTTCGCGTTTTGGACGTGCAATTTGCCGGGCGGACAGGGTCGTCCGCCCCTACGGTTTTTCGGAATCTTCCGAGAGACGCGTAGGGGGCGATGCCCACATCGCCCCGGCATGTAAATCCGATTTTACGGAGATTTTTGGCGAATTCGATGGTACCCAATGGGGCGATGTAGGCGTCGCCCCCTACAGACTGAATTGAACTGTGTACAAAAACTCCCTGCCCGGGTTTGCCGGACAGGGATTCTTATTCTCAGAGGACCTTCGCGAGGAAGTCCCGGAGTCTCTCGCTTTTGGGATGCGTAAAAATTTCATCGGGCGTGCCCTCTTCGAGAAGCTTACCGTCTGCCATGAAGAGCACGCGGTCGGCGACTTCGCGGGCAAAGCCCATCTCATGCGTCACGACGACCATCGTCATGCCGGACTTCGCCAGCTCCTGCATGACTTCCAGCACCTCGCCCACCATCTCGGGGTCAAGGGCGCTCGTCGGCTCGTCGAAGAGCATGACCTCGGGCTGCATGGCAAGGGCGCGGACGATGGCGACACGCTGCTTCTGCCCGCCGGAGAGCTGGCTGGGGTAAGCGTTCGCGCGGTCTGCAAGGCCGACACGTCCCAGAAGCTCCATCGCCGTCTTTTCCGCTTCCTCTTTGGATTTGTGCAGCAGCTGCATGGGCGCGATCGTCATGTTTTTGAGGATCGTCATATGCGGGAAGAGATTGAAATGCTGGAACACCATGCCCATCTTCTGGCGGTGGAGGTTGATGTTGCAGTTCTTGTCGGTGATATCCACGCCGTCGAAGAGGATCTGCCCGCCCGTCGGAAGCTCGAGAAGGTTGAGGCAGCGCAGGAATGTCGACTTGCCGCTGCCGGAAGGGCCGATCACAACGACGACCTCGCCCTTGTGAATCTCCGTCGACACACCGTCGAGCGCGCAGATTTTCTCGTCTTGATTCTGCTTTCCGCCCTTGAAGTGCTTTTGAAGGTCTGTCACCTGAATCAGAACGTCAGTGGTCACTGCTGCGAAGCCTCCTCTCCAATTTCCCGACCAGCCATGTGAAGAACACGACCATCACGAGATAGATGAGCGCCACCACGATCAGCGGCATGAACGCCGAGAATGTTCGGCCCCGGATGATATCGCCGCCCTTGGTAAGGTCCGTCACCGCAACATAGCCCGCAACGGACGTTTCCTTGAGGAGCATGATAAACTCGTTGGCAAGCGCCGGGAGCACGTTTTTGAGCGCCTGCGGCACGATGATAAAACGCATCGTCTGCACGTAGTCGAAGCCAAGAGACCGTCCGGCCTCCAACTGCCCTTTATCGATGGCCATAATGCCGCCGCGGATGAGCTCGGCCACATATGCGCCCGAGTTCACGCCGAAGGCCAGCATCGCCACGCCCACGCCGTTTCTGGACGTTGCGAAAATAATGTAGAACATGATCATCAGCTGCACCACGACCGGCGTGCCGCGGATGACGGTCAGATAAATTTTGCAGAGGATATCTCCGATGTGAAGAAGCGTCTTTCCCGCGCCCGGACGCATCCTGTCCGCGTTTTGATCCCACGTCGAGCGGATGATGGCGACCAGCGTGCCGATGACAATGCCGAGCAGCACCGCCGCGAGCGTGATTTTGAGCGTATTTCCAAGACCGGTCACGAGGTATTTCCACCGGTTATCTTCTACGAAGTTCAGGATAAACTCTGCCTGGAGCTTTGCGAACCACTCGTTCAAAGCCATGGCCTCCTTTCATGCGGGCGCGCGGAGGAAACTGCCGTCTCCCCCGCTGTGCCGCGACCTAAAATCTTAGTCTGCGGAAATGTACTTGTCGACGATCTTCTGCACTGTGCCGTCGGCGATCAGCTCTTCCAGCGCCTTGTTAAACGGCTCCGTCAGCTCGCTGCCCTTTGCAAAGGCCGCCGCGTAATCCTCGACCGCGTAGGCGGTATCGAGAACCTTGAGGCCATCGTTGGCTGCGACGAAGGACTTCGCGGGCTCATTGTCGATGACGACGCAATCGAGCTTCCCGGAAACAAGCGCCGCAACAGCGTCCGCGCCCTTGTTGAACCGCTGCACATGATCGTCGCCGAAGTCGTCCGAGCAGTAGATATCGCCCGTGGTGTCCTGCTGGACGCCGATCTGGTAGTCCGCGCCGTCGACGTAAAGGTCGTCAGCTGAGGTGATCGGGGAGTCTTCCTTTACAACGATGGACTGAATGCCGGTTGCGTAGCTGGTGGAAAAGTCCACGGACTGCTTGCGCTCGTCGGTGACGGTGAGGCCCGCCATGGTGAAGTCTGCCTTGCCGCTCGAAACAGCGCCTAAGATCGCGCCGAACTCAATGTCCATGATGTCCAGCTTGTAGCCGAGCTTTTCGCAGATGGCCGTCGCGATTTCCACGTCGATACCGGCGGGCTTTTCGTTCTCGTAGAACTCATACGGCGGGAAGGCAACGTTCGTCGCCATGGTAAGCGTCTTCTCTTCGCTGCTGCTTGCAGCCGTCTCGGTGGATGCGGTTTCGGTTGCGGCCGCTGTGTCCTGCTTGGACGCGCAGGCAGCCAGGGAGCAAACCATGAGGATGCTCAGAAGCAATGCGATGATCTTTTTCATATTCTCTTCCTCCATAAATCGTGTGGTTGTTTTTGATGTCATAATTATACATACTCAGTGCATAAATATCAAGTCTTTTTTGCATGGGATTCTGCACAATCTTCCATCTCACACTTGTATTCATTTGTATAAACTTAATAATTCGCGCATATATACGAAAAATATGCAGTCTTCCGGAATAATCCGAGAGACTGCATATTGTTTGTTCTTGTATATTATGCGTCAGTTTTCTGCATACCGTGACAAAAACTGGCGTGTGCGCTCCTGCGTAGGGTGCTCGATGACCTGGTGAGACGCACCCTGTTCGACGATCACGCCGCCGTCCATGAAAATGACCCGGTCGGCCACGTCTCGGGCAAACGCCATCTCGTGCGTCACAATGATCATCGTCATCTTCTGCTCAGCGAGCGACCGGATGACGCGCAGCACCTCGCCCGTAAGCTCGGGGTCGAGCGCGGACGTCGGCTCATCGAAGCAGAGAATGTCGGGTTTGAGCGCCAACGCGCGCGCAATTGCGACTCGCTGCTGCTGCCCGCCGGAGAGCTGGTGAGGATAGAGGTTCATCTTTTCGCCGAGCCCCACATCTTTCAGCAGCTTCTCGGCGTTCTGCCGGATCTCCTCGTGGAGTTCTTTTTTGTGCGCGTGGTAATCGGGCTGCTCCTTGGCAAGAAGCTCGCTCGCGAGCATCACGTTTTGCAGCGCCGTATATTGCGGGAAAAGGTTGAAATTCTGGAACACCAGCCCGAAATGGAGCCGCTTTCTGCGGATCTCGCTCTCTTTTTGCGTGGCGGGGTCGTCCGCGTCAAAGAGCGTCTCGCCGTTCACTAAGATTTTCCCCTCGTCGGGCGTCGTCAGGAAGTTGAGGCAGCGAAGAAGCGTCGTCTTGCCGCTGCCGGACGAACCGATGATCGCCACGGACTCGCCCTTCTCTAAGGAAAAGTCAATGCCGCGCAGCACGACGGTGTTCTTATCAAAGGTTTTGCAGATACCCTTTACATCCAATACAGCCATGTCGCGCCTCCTTACGCCTTAAAGTAGTCGAGCTTCCGCTCTGCCCAGCCGAGCAGAAGCGTGAGAATGCCGGAGAAAATGAGATAATAAACGCCCGTGAAGAACAGCGGCCAGATCGCGCCCGAAATGCCCTGCGAGCCCTTCATGAACGCCTGCCCTGCCCAGATGACCTCCTGCAGCGCAATGATGCGAGAAAGCGACGTATCCTTGACAAGGGTAATAATTTCGTTCGACATCGGCGGCACGATCTTCTTCACCATCTGAAGAAGCGTGACCTTGAAGAAAATCTGGCTCTTCGTCATGCCGAGCACCTGACCGGCCTCCTGCTGTCCTTTGGGAACGCCCTGAATGCCGCCGCGGTAAATTTCCGAGAAATAGCAGGCGTAGTTAAACACGAATGCCACGCTGGAAGCGACAAAGCGCCCCGTCTCACCGCTGCCCCAGATGTTGTTTTTCCAGACTAACCCCGGAAAATAGTAGATCACCAGCAGCTGGAGCATGAGCGGCGTGCCGCGCACGACCCAGATGACAAGCCGGGTAAGTAACCGCACCGGCTTAAAATCCGTCACGAACCAGGCCTGCACCTTCTGCCACCAAGTGAGCTCGCGCGGGTTTACATGCTTTAAGACAATCGGCCGCAGAAAGCCGAAGGCCGCCCAGTTGCTCATGGAGCCGAAGGCGATGATCAGGCCCAGCGGGATCGCGCCGATAAGCGTGATGGCAAAGAGCTTGAGCGTCTGCAAAAAGCCTACGTTCAGCGCCTGAAAGACGATGGGAAACTGCTCAGAAAACGTCGTCATGGGAAAATCCTACCTTAAATCGTTCTATTTGCGGGCAATCGCCAGACATGCGCCGAAGCGCGGTGCTTCCCCGATGCGCGATGCGCACCGGGGAATTGGAGAATCACCGAATGGATGAGATGTTTTGTTCGCGATTACTGCGCGATGAGCGCGGCCTGGATGCCGTAGGTCTCGGCACACTCGAGCATCGAGCCGTCCGCATAGGAAGCGGCGAAGAAGCTGTTGAGCATGGCCGCGAGGTCAGAGCCCTGACGGAAGCCGACGCCGTACTGCTCGCCCTCTTCGGCGTTGAGGCTGACGGTGTAGGTGAGGCTGTCATAGCCGGTGCCTTCGCCGACCATTGCGCCCGCCATCAAAGAGTCGATGACTGCCGCGTCCGCGGTGCCGGCTGCAACTTCCATAAGAGCGGTGGCCTGATCCTTGACCTCGGTGAAGCTGTAGCCCAGCTTTTCGACCTCAGCCTTGCCGGCGGAGCCGGATTCGACTGCGAAGTTGAGGCTGCTGCAAGCGTCGACGCTCTGGTAATCCGCCGCCTTGCCGGCCGGAACCACGACGACCTGAGAGTTGTTGCAGTATGCGTTCGAGCAGGCCATGGCGCTGGTCACTTCGTCCGTGAGGGTCATGCCGTTCCAGACGCAGTCGATGGTCTTGGCGCCGAGCTCCATGATCTTGTTGTCCCAGTCGATCTCAACGAATTCCGCTTCCACGCCGAGGCTCTTTGCAAAGGCCTTGGCCATGTCCGCGTCAAAGCCGATCCATTCGCCGTTTTCGTCCTGATAGTCCATCGGCGCGAAGTCGGTGATGCCGACGACCAGCTTGCCGTTTGCCTGGATGTAGGCGAGATCGCTGTCAGAGGCAGCGGCTTCTTCAGCAGCGGGAGCCTCTTCGGCTGCTTCTTCCGCAGCGGGCGCTTCGGCAGCCGGAGCGGGTTCGGCAGCAGTCTCCTCAGCGGGAGCTGCGGGTTCGGTCTTGGCGGCGCATGCAGTGCAGGCGATGAGCATCATGCAGGCCAGCAGCAAAGCGATGATCTTTTTCATGGTTTGTTCCTCCTGTTTGGTTCGTTTCGTTCTGGCGAACTGTTTGTTTATCATGGTGATACTTTACCATACTAACGAGGTAATGTAAAGAAGCAATGTTGCATGAAGAAACCGCTGGTTCCTGCCAGCGGTTTGTTCGTTTTGTATAAACTGTCAGAATCCGACCTCAGATGTCGAACACGCCGAGCATCACGATACCGGCCACGACCAGCGTGATCATCGCGTAATGCTTCCAAGAGAGCTTTTCCTTGAGGAAGATCCGGCTCCAGACGACGGACGCGACGCAGTAGGCCGAGATAATGGGCGCTGCCAAGGCAACGTGCGCCTGATCGCCGATGGCGTAAATATAGGCAAACTGTCCCGCCGTCTCAAACGCCGCGCCAATGTACTTGGGCGCTTCCATTTTCGGAATAAACTTGTCTTTTTTGACGAATTTCACGTAAGCGAAGCTGCAAACCGCCGCAAACAGGAACGTCAGCTCATACGCGCAATTCGCTGCATCCTCGTCGAGCGTCTCGAGCACCAGTGAGTCCGCGAACGTCCCCGCTGCGTCCAGCAGGCAGTACGCGACCGGCAGGCAGATGGCAAGCCACGACTTTGCGTACCGGTAGTTAGACGCCTCCTGCCGCGCCCGGCGCAGCTCGTCGTCCTCGCGCGACTCCACAACACCGAGGCCAACAACGCCGATGCACACGAGCGCCACCGCGCCGATGACGGCAAGACGCATGCCGCCCTGAATCGACTCGTCGAGCGTTCCCGTGATGAGGCACAGAACCGCCACCAGCGCGCCCGAGGAGTTGCAGATCGGAGACGAGATCGAGAGCTCAATGTACCGAAGCCCCACATAGCCGAGCGTCATTGACGAGATGTAAAGAAGCGAAACCGGAAGGTATGTCCAGATGACGTTCCAGGTTACGACCGTGCCGCCGATGAAAATTTCATACGCCGCGTGCAGTCCCATCACGACGCCGACAGCGACGACCATCTTGAGGTGCGCGTTTTTATCAGACGCGTCGCGGCAGCCGATTTTTGAAAAAAGGTCCGAGCCACTCCAGCAGAGGAGGGCAATGATAGCAAGCCAAAACCACATAATTTTTATCTCCTGATAAGTTTTTAATACGAAATTTGTTTTTTCTTACAGTGGCGCAAGCGCCAGTTTAAACTGGCAGAGACCTGCCAGCTGGTCCATTTTCCGACCCCAGCTCTGCATCCCATATCCGTAAGGCGGCAAAGCCGCCAACGGCTATCGGAATTCTTCTTAGCTGCGCAAAGAAGAACGGCGTCGGCCGTCAAGAAGAAGTTGCCCAAAGAAAACCCTTCAAAAGGGTTTTCTCTGGACTCTTTCGGAAACAGAGGGGCAGCGGCCCCTCTGGCACCCCAGGCTGCCCGGTACGGACGGTTGTACCAGTTGAGCGTGCTCACGTACTTTTGAACGCTCAATAGTCGGAGGTACGACAAATTTGTAAGACCCGACTCGCGCAAAGCAAATTTCCTCTGGAAATTTCTTTGCGCGGGGACTGCCTGCTCTGCGATGAGGACCCCCGTCCCCCCATCGCAGCCCACCCGCAAGGATTTTTGCAGAGCAAAAATGCCTTGCGGCGGACAAGTGCCTCCAAATTTGCTGCTCGGCAGCATAATCATCAGTTATCTTGCAAACCAGTAAGTGCCTGCAAGTCAGAAAGAGAGTGCTATCAAAAACCGCAGAAGATTGCCCCATTAAAAGGCAGTTCTAACCTAGAACCCCCGGGATTTCAAAAGGGCCGCGGCCCTTTTGTTTCCGAAGGAGTCCAGAGGAAACCCTTTTGAAGGGTTTCCTTTGGGCAATTTCTTCGCGGCGGCTCGACACCGCGCTTCTTTGCGCAGCTAAGAAGCGTGGGGTCGAATTGAACCAGCTGGAAGGTCTCTTCCAGAAGTACTCTGGCCATACCTGGCCACAGCAAAATGCTAGAAGAGGGTCACAGGGCCACCAGCCCCTGTTCCACCAGCTTCTGCAGGCTCATTAAAATTCCAAGCTTGGCATGATACCAAGTAAGCCCTCCCTGGAAATATACCGCATAGGGCGGGCGGATCGGCCCGTCGGCGGAAAGCTCAATAGAAGACCCCTGCACAAACGCGCCCGCGGCCATGACGACCTCGGAGTCATACCCCGGCATGGCCCACGGCACAGGGGTCACGTAGCTGTCAACGGGAGCCGCCGCCTGAATGCCCTTACAGAACGCCAGCATCCGCTCCGCGCTTCCGAGCTCAACGGCCTGAATGATATCGTGCCGCGACTCCGTGCCGCTCGGAACGACACGGAAGCCGAGCCGCTCATACACGTTCGCCGCGAAAATCGCGCCCTTGAGCGCGCCGGAGACAACCGTGGGCGCAAGGAAGAAGCCCTGATAGAGGCTTGGAAGCAGGCCCAGATTCGCGCCGACCTCCTGCCCGAGCCCGGGAGCCGAGAGCCGGTACGAGCAGCGCTCGACACATTCCTTTGTGCCGCAGATGTACCCTCCAATGGGCGCAAGCCCACCGCCCGGATTTTTGATCAGGCTGCCGACGATCATGTCCGCGCCAAGATCGGACGGCTCGATGGTTTCCACAAACTCGCCGTAGCAGTTATCGACCATGCAGGTCACACCCGGCTTGACAGACTTGCAGAACGCGATGAGATCGCCGATTTTCTGCACGGAGAACGACGTTCTTGTCGCGTACCCCTTCGAGCGCTGGATGGTGATGAGCTTCGTCTTTTCCGTGATCGCCGCGCGGATGCCGTCATAATCAAAAGATCCGTCCGGGAGCAGATCGACCTGCCGGTAGCTCACGCCGTACTCCTTGAGCGAGCACTTGGACTCGCGGATACCGATGACCTCTTCGAGCGTGTCATACGGCGCGCCGACGGGGCTCAGCAGCTCGTCTCCGGGAAGAAGATTCGCCGACAGCGCGACGGCTAAGGCATGCGTGCCGCAGGTGATCTGCGGGCGAACGAGCGCGGCCTCGGTGTGGAACGTCGCAGCGTAGACCTTCTCTAATTTATCGCGCCCCAGATCGTCGTAGCCGTAGCCCGTCGTCGCGGCAAAGCACGTCGCGTCGACCCGGTTTTCCTGCATCGCATGCAGCACCTTCGCCTGATTGTATTCTGCGTTCCGGTCGATTCCGGCAAAGCGCGGTTTCAGATCCTCTAAAATTTTCTCGCCATATGCATAGACCGCCCGGCTCACGCCGAGGTCTTCATACATGCTTTCCAGTTCCTTCATTGTGGTTTCCGCTCCATCTCTTCAAAAATTTTCATCGCCGCATCCTCGATGACCTCGGGCTTCGTCACGATAATACCCGTCTGCTCGTCGCCCAGAATCAGAAGCGTATCTCCCGGCTGCACGCCGAAGAGCGTCCTTGCCTCCTTGGGAATGACGATCTGCCCCTTTTCGCCGACCTTTGCCGTGCCGAAAATGTGCTTGCCTCTGGGCTTTCCCAGCAGGTGCTTTCCTCCAGCCATAGTGTCCCCCCTCTGGGTTTTCGTTCCGGAAATTTTCATACTTGTATAACTTACAGCGTGCGTCCGTTTCTGTCAAGCCCAAAGCGAAAAAAATGCCGCGAAGGAATCGGCTCCTTCGCGGCATTGGCAAAAATTCAGATGTTCCGGACGTTGTCATCCGACAGGAAAAACAGCGCCAGTGCGCCGGGGCCGACGTGAGAGCCCGTGACCGGCTCGTAGTCGACGATCAGGATATCCTTCGGCGGCTTGCTCCGGCGCAGCATCGAAGCGAGAATCTGCGCGTCGGCTTCGCAGTCGGCATGGGAAATGCAGACGGTCTGCGTCTCAGGCGAGACGACCAGCGCTTCATAGCGCTTTGCCATTTCCTCGATCGCGCGCTGCCGGCCGCGGACCTTCGCAAAGCAAACGATCTTCCCCTCGGGGTCTCCCTTGAGTAGCGGCTTGATTTGCAGGACCGTTCCGACGGCGGCCTCCAGATTGGAAAGGCGGCCCGTTCTCTTAAGGTACCGGAGGTCGCCCACGGTGAAGATCTGCGCGATCCGGTGCCGCAGGGCACGCAGGAGCGTATACGTTTCGTCGATCGTCATGCCCTTTTCACGGCACTCGACCGCGTGCATGACAACAAGCCCCTCAGCCAGAGACGCGGAGTACGTGTCGACCGTCAGAATTTTTCGCTCGGGGAATTCCTCTTGCAGCTGGTTCGCAGCAATTTTGCTCGACGCGTAAGAGCCGCTGATACCGGAGGACATGCTCACAAACAGAACATCCTCCCCTGCCTCCAGCATCGGATGGAGATAGTCCACAAAGCGCTGCGGCGGGATCTGCGAAGTCGTCACCTTCTCCCCGTTTCGCATCGCGGTATAGAACGCCTTCGCGTCGAACGTGGCCGTATCCATGCACGACTGCTCGCCGGACTCGGTGTGGAACGTGAAGGGGATGACGGTAATATTCTCGGCCTGCAGATAGGCGGTTGGGAGGTTGGAGGACGTATCGGTCACAATGCGAAACATAACATCGCTTCTTTCTATGTAATATACTACATCAGATTAACACATTTCTATTATAATGTCAACCAATATATTCATCCGGTACTTCTTGCATTTGCATGCGGATATTGCTATAATAGACGCGAAAGGTGTGTGTAAATTTATGGCTTATGATAATGATCTCATCGCGGGCAAGCTCCGCCGGTGGGAAAAATATCTCGAGCATTACCGGCTCCCCGCATGGGAGGAAATCCCGGATTTTGGGCTTTACATGGAACAGGTCGTGCAGCTTTTAAAGCAGTACCTGAGCTATCTTCCGCCCGAGCTCAAGCAGTCGCAGACCATCACGTCCGCCGCCATCAACAACTATGTCCGCACGAAAATGCTCCCCGAGCCGCGCAAGAAAAAGTACTACCGCGTCCATATCGCGTATCTCATCATGATCTGCACGCTCAAGCAGTCTCTGAGCCTGTCGATGCTCCAAACACTGCTGCCCGGGAACCTGCCGGAGGAAGACGTGCACCGCGCGTATTCGTCCTTTGCCCAGCGGCACAGCCTCTGCGCGCAGTATTTTGTCGATCAGGTGAAGCTCTCAGCAGCCACCATGCTCGACCATGCGGTGGTCACGGAGCTTGCCGTACAAGACACGACCGAGCTCATCGCCTCGGCGGCCATTTTAAGCGGCCTTGCAAAGCTCTTTGCGGAAAAGCTGCTGCTTCTGAAGGATAAGACGTTAGAAAACGGCGGCAGCATCGAGATCATCGAATAAAAGCACTCCCCCGGTTCCGCGCGAGGACCGGGGGGAGTTTTTCTATCCGCGTATAAAAATTTTTCTAAATTTGCGTAGGGGCCGATTGAGCACATCGGCCCATTGGGTACCATCGAATTCGCATTGAATTTCCGTATCATCGGATTGTGTCGCCGGGGCGATGTAGGCATCGCCCCCTACGAACCTTACGGAAGATTTCAAAAGAACTGTAGGGGCGGACGACCTGTCCGCCCTTGGGAAGTTGCGAATTCGCCGAAGTTTTTCGCGTTTCGGAGGCGCAGTTTGCGGGGCGACAGAGTCGTCGCCCCCTACGCATGGATCGGAAGTCTTTGCATGAATAAAAAGCGTATCACTCGTCCAGGTCGACCTGGATGCCGTTGACCTCTACGCCGTCGTCGGCGCAGATGAGAAGATACTTGACCCCGCCGATGACGCGGGTCTGGACAAGGTCGGTGCGCTCGGGGTTTACCTGAATTGTTACATCGGGCGTTTTGAGCTGGAACTTCTTCGCGTCGATGAGATTCGCAGGACTGAGCGCAGCGTCGGCGCCAAAGTGCTGGTCAAACTCGACGTTGAATTTCGCCAGCTTCGCTTCCTCCACGCCGCAGGTGGAAAGCACGTCCGAGACCTCCTGCCGGCTGACGACGAGCGGCTCGTCGGACTTAAGCTCCTTGTGCGCCTCAATATTCTGCCGCAGCTGCTCATGCACCTTCTGCACCAAGGGCAAACTGCACGCGTCCTCTAAGGACTGGCTCAGAAGCTCTCCGAACGATTCCTTCTGCGCCTCGGCGGGCTCGGGCGGCTCTAATTTAAAGAGCGCCTGCACCAGCTCGGGGTGATTGTTTGCGAGGCTGTGGGAATAATACAGGCAGTTATAAAGGTTCGTCCGCCGCCCGTCAAACGCCGGGAAGAGGAAGCCAAGCTCGGGCGCGCCGACGGTGTAGGCCCCGCCCTGATTGTGAAATTCCTTTTCCTCCGCGTTGTAGCGAAGGGCGGCCTTTCCGGGCTTGACCGGGCAGATGGCGCAGAGCACGTAGGAGAAAACCTCGCTGCCGTCTTCCAGCATCGCGCCGTCTTTTGCCTTGAAGGGCACGTCGTAGCGCTCGTGGGCAAGGAGGATCAGATAGTGGTCCTCCGAGGCAAGCGCGCTTGTGACCGTTTGATAGAATGTTTCGAGCGCTTGTTCGTCGTCTAAGCCGGAATCGCGCAGCGCCATGAGAAGGCGGTGTTCGTCGGAGTCCGCAACCTGGCTTGTTTGAAAGCTCAGGTCGATGAGGTTTTTGTCCTGCGCGCCGGACAGGACGCGGCGGAAAATGGAAAGATAGCTTTCCTTGTCCTCCTGGCTCATGAGGGCGACGGACTCGCGGAAGGTGGACAGAATTTCGCCGCTGGCCGAGACATAGCAGCCGCGCACGGCGGTCATATTGGTGCGGTCCGGGCGCATTCTGCGCCGCAGCTCGCCGATTTCTTTCGATGTCATAGAAGTAACTTCCTTTATTCAAGATTGCGTGGTGAAAGTATAGCACAAATTTCCCCACATTGCCACTATCGGAAATTTTGCGTATCTGGTACAATGGAACAAACAAGCGATATCATTCGTCGAATCCTCAAAACCGAAAGGAGAACGAGATGGAATACAACGAAAATTCCTACTACCCCGGCCAGAACCCGGGGGATGGTCAGCCCAAGCGAAAAAAGCCGCAGAACCGCGGATTTTTGAAGCTTCTGTGGCTGATTCCGGTCATCCTGATCATCGCAGGACTGGCGATGGACTCTTTTTATACGCTGACGGAGGACCAGTACGCCGTCATTACGACCTTCGGCAAGCCCACGACGGTCTCGGCCTCGGGCCTGCAAATGAAAATTCCGCTCGTGCAGCGCGTGAGCCTGGTGTCCAAGTCCATTCAGGGCTTCCCGCTCGGCTACCGGGCGGGGAGTGACGAGTCGGTGGACGATGAGTCGCTGATGATCACCTACGACTACAATTTCGTAAACGTCGACTTTTACGTCGAGTACCGCGTGACGGACCCGGTCAAATACCTCTATAACTCGAGCGACCCCGTCGGAATTTTGAAGATGCTCTGCCAGAGCTATATCCGCGACACCATCGGCCTTTACGATGTCGACAGCGTCATCACGACCGGCAAGAGTGAGATCCAGTCCGAGATCAAGCAGAAGGTCATGAACCGGCTCGAGCAGGAGGACCTCGGCATTCAGTTGACGAATCTCACGATTCAGGACGCGGAGCCGCCCACGCTCGAGGTGCAGCAGGCGTTCACGGCTGTGGAAACCGCGAAGCAGTCGGCAGACACCGCGGTCAACAACGCGAAAAAGTACGCGAACGAGGTGACCCCTGCGGCGAGCGCCGATGCAGACCAGATCATCAAGCAGGCCGAGGCCTACCGCGAGAGCAAGATCAACGAGGCGGAAGGTCAGGCGGCCAGATTCACAGAGCTCTTCGCCGAGTATCAGAACTATCCGCTCATCACCAAGCAGCGGCTGTTCTATGAGGCGATGGAGGAAATTCTCCCCGATATGAAGCTCTACATTGTAGATGCAAATACGGGTGTGCAGACGGCGCTGCCGCTCGAGTCTTTTGCAAACGTCAACATGGGCACCACGGAAGGAGGCACGGCAAATTGAAAAAGGCACTCAAAATCGCAGTTCCGGTCGTTCTCGCGCTGGCGCTCGTTGTCATTTTAGCAGGGAGCCTCGTCGTAACACAGCCGAACGAGTACACGATCATCAAGCAGTTCGGCGCGGTGGTGAATATCATCGACCAGCCGGGGCTGAGCCTCAAAACGCCCTTCGTCCAGTCGGCAAGCACGCTTCCCAAAACAGAGATGCTCTATGACCTTGCGGCGAGCGACGTCATTACGTCTGATAAAAAGTCGATGGTTGCAGACAGCTTCGTCCTCTGGAAGATCACAGACCCCTTAAAATTCATCCAGACGCTCTCCGGCAGCGTTGCAAACGCGGAAAGCCGCATCAACGCCGTCGTCTACAACAGCCTTAAAACCGTCATCAGCTCCATGAAGCAGGAGGCGGTCATCTCCGGCCGAGACGGCGAGCTCGCGGCAGCCATTATGGATAATTTTGAGCAGAATTTTGACGATTATGGCCTCACCGTTCTTGCCATTGAGACCAAGCGCATCGACCTCCCCGATGAAAACAAGGCTGCCGTCTATGAGCGCATGATCTCCGAGCGCGGCAACATCGCGGCCTCCTATGCGGCCGAGGGCGACGCGCAGGCCAAGCAGATTCGAAGCGAGGCCGACAAGTCTGTGGAGATCACCGTCTCCGAAGCAAAGGCGCAGGCAGAGCGCATCAAAGCAGAAGGCGAGGCAGAATATATGCGCGTTTTGTCTCAGGCATATGATACGCAGGAGGAAGCGGACTTTTACGAGTTCATGCGCGCGCTCGATATGGCGAGAAATGCGCTCACGGGCGACAATAAAACGCTGGTCGTCTCGTCTGATTCTCCGATCGCACAGATTTTTGCCGGGCAGTGGGGGCGCACGCAATGACGCTTTATTTGCAGGAGCAGATTTTCTCGTTCGACCATTTTGACATCTGGGACGAAGACGGAAACGTCAAATATCAGGTCGACCGCGAGCTTTTTCAGTTCGGGCGCAAGCTCGTCGTGACGGATGTGCAGGGGCGGGAGATCTGCTTTGTGCAGCATATTCCGTTCTCCGTTCCGTGCTCGTATGAGCTGGCTGTTCCGAGCGGGAGCGTGCAGCTGGACCGGCATTTTTCGCTCTTTTCCCAGCGTTACTCGATCGATTCGCTTGCGTGGGAGGTTGCGGGCAGCTTCATGAGCCTGGAATTTGAGATCACGCAGGGAGAGCGGCTGGTCGCGCGCATTGAAAAGGCGTGGCCCGCGTTTCAGGACCGTTACCGTCTCGAGATTCTGGAGGAAAAGGACGAGCTCACCGCGCTCTGCGTCGTCCTTGCCATCGACGTAGAGGCCGAGCGGCACAATTGACAGAATAACTATAGAATAGAAAAATCCGGCTGTGGAAAGCTTCCACAGCCGGATTTTGCGCAGGACAAAAACTTACGGCATGAGCGCGACGTCGCAGATGATGTCGGCGCACTTGTCGACACCCAACGTGCCGGAGTCGAGGCAGAGGTCGTAGTTTTCCGCTTCGCCCCAGTTGCAGTTGGTGTAGTGTTTGTAGTAGACCTTACGCTTGCTGTCTTTTTCCTGCAGCCGCTTCTGCGGGGTCTGCTTCGTCTCGCCGTACAGGCGCACAATACGCTCGGCGCGGTGCTCCATATCGGAGTGGATGAAGATGTGCAGCGTATCGGGACGGTCTTTGAGAATAAAGTCCGCGCAGCGGCCGACGATGACGCAAGGCCCCTTCGCGGCCAGATCGCGGATGACGTTGGTCTGGCAGACGTAGAGCTTATCGGACACGGACATCGTGTCGATCAGACCCATCGGGTGGGCGGAAACCGCGATATTGAACAGGAAGCTGCTGGTGACGGAGGCGTATTCGCCGATTTCCTCAATGAACTCGTGCGAGAAGCCGCTCTCCTTGGCCACCTGATCGACCAGCTCCTTGTCATAGTAGGGAATTCCGAGCTTCTCGGCGACCTTCTTGCCAATGGTTCTGCCGCCGCTGCCGAACTGCCGGCTGATGGTAATCACTTTGTTTGTCATGGATGATTCCCCCTTGCTCTTTGGATGCTTCCATTATACACCACGGGGAAAAAAAGCACAATGAAAATTTTTTTGCCTGCGCGCTAAAAAATTGTGCAAATTAAAGATAGGCCTGCATGGACTTACAGAGCGTCTGCTCGGAGTCGATGAGCTGGCCCGCGATCTGACGGGCGGTTTCGCTCGCGTTCGGGTAGCGGTTGCGGTAGCGGATGAGGGACTTGACGCCCATGTTGCAGCCGTCGGTGATAAGGTCTGCGACCGTTTCGTCGGCGGGAGAGACGGCAAGCTTCGTGCTCGTTTTGAGCCAGGACATCCCGCGCGCCATCGCGTTCGCGCCCTTTTCGGGGATGTGTTCGGCGTCTAAGAGCGCCTTTGTCTGCTGCCCAAGGGCTTTGTGCGCCTCGCGGCAGGAAAGCAGCGCCTGCTCGAGCTTTTTGTCCCGCGTCTGGCCGAGCACGTCGTCAATCGCGCCGACGGCCATCTGCACGCCCGCGCCGCACTCGAGCAAAAGGGCTTTCGTATCGTGGTCCATAGAAGATTCCTCCCGTGTTCTTTTTCAATAGGTTGTGCAAAACGAGAGAAAGTATGATATAGTAAGAAAAACAAAACGCCCTTTGCGGCGGGAAGGAGCAGCCATGATTTTTGAACGGACAGTCGCGGAAATCGCGGGAGACTATGCGGTGCTGGTATCGGAGAGCGGGACGCGCACGGAGGTGGCGCTGGCGCTGCTGCCGGACGGGATTCGCGAGGGAACGGTTCTGATCTGTGAGGATTTCGAGTACCGCATCAAAACGCTTTGAGATCCGGGCAGCACCGCAGACCAAAATTTACGAAGGGAGAAACTCCATGCCGCGTTATCTTCTCGCCCTCGATCAGGGCACGACCAGCAGCCGCGCGATTTTGTTTGACGAGATGCAGAACATCGTCACGCTTGCGCAGAAGGAATTTACCCAGTATTACCCCCAGTCCGGCTGGGTGGAGCACAACCCGATGGAGATCTACTCCAGCATCTACGGGGTCATGATGGAGGTCATCTCGCAGTCGGACATCCACGCGCGGGACATTGCCGCCATCGGCATCACGAACCAGCGCGAGACGACCGTTGTCTGGGACAAAACAACCGGCAAGCCCATCTATAACGCCATCGTCTGGCAGTGCAGGCGCACGGCTCCCATCTGCGACGAGCTGGAGCGGCGCGGGCTCAGGGACTATATCAAAAAGACGACGGGTCTGGTGCTGGACGCGTACTTTTCCGGCACGAAGATCAAATGGATTTTAGACAACGTCCCCGGCGCGCAGGAAAAGGCCGAGCGGGGAGAACTTCTGTTCGGCACGGTCGACACCTGGCTCGTCTGGAAGCTCACGGACGGGAAGGTACATATCACCGACTACACAAACGCCTCGCGCACGATGCTCTATGATATCCACAAACTCTGCTGGGACGAACGGCTTTTGCAGGAGCTCGGGATTCCAGCCTCGATGCTGCCTACGGTGCGCAATTCCTCCGAGGTCTACGGCACGTGCAACATTCAGGGCGTGCAGGTGCCGATCGCAGGCATTGCAGGCGACCAGCAGGCAGCCTTATTCGGTCAGTGCTGCTTTACGCCCGGCGATGCGAAAAACACGTACGGCACAGGCTGCTTTCTGCTCATGAACACAGGCGAGACGGCGATGGAAAGCGTGCACGGGCTTGTTACCACGATTGCGGTCGGCCTCGGCGGGCGCGTGCAGTATGCGCTCGAGGGCTCGATTTTTGTCGGCGGTGCAGTCATCCAGTGGCTGCGCGACGAGCTGCGGTTCATCCGGGAAGCTCGGGACGCGGAATATTTTGCGTCCAAGGTGCCGGACACAGGCGGCGTGTATCTCGTGCCCGCGTTCACAGGTCTCGGCGCGCCGCATTGGGACATGTACGCAAGAGGCGCGATGGTCGGCCTCACGCGTGGGACAAAGCCCGAGCATATTATAAGAGCCGCGCAGGAGTCGATCGCGTATCAGTCGTATGATCTGGTCGACGCGATGGAAAAGGACGCGGGCGTGACGCTCTCGCAGCTGAGAGTCGACGGCGGGGCGAGCCGCGACGGCTTTTTGATGCAGTTTCAGGCGGACATGCTTGCAAAGCCTGTGCGCCGGCCGGTTATCCGCGAGACGACGGCGCTTGGCGCGGCGTATCTTGCGGGGCTTGCCGTCGGGGTCTGGAAAAGCTGCGAGGAGCTTCAGAGCCTCTGGCACTGCGATGTGACGTTCGAGCCGAAAATGGAGCCCGAAAAACGGGAAAAGCTCCTGCGCGGCTGGCACAAGGCCGTCGGCAGGAGCCTCGATTGGGAAGAGCACTAGAAAATTCGGAATATTGCAAAATTTCGTAACGCACTTCCTACGGAAAACCTCCCAACCAACGCGTAGGGGGCGATTGAGCACATCGCCCCGGCAGATGAGCCTGATTTTACGAAAATCTCCGGTGAATTCGCAACTTCCCAAGGGGCCGATGTGCTCAATCGGCCCCTACGCATAGCCGGATGATTTTCAAAAAACCGTAGGGTACGCCGCCTACGTCTCGTCGTCCTGTTTTGTCCATTCGCCGCTTTGCTCGGGAAGGACGCCGGGGATCTCTCCGCTGAGGAACTGGAGCCGGAACTCGGCAAGCGGCCTCTGCTGGACGGTCAGCTGCGCGGCGAGCTTTTCCACATCGGCACGGTTCGCAGAAAACGGCGCGGTCATGGCAACCGGCTCGCGGTCCAGACGCACAAGCAGCCCGTACTGCCCCGAGCGCGGCTCCGAGAAGCACCGGTAATCCAGTGACGGCTTCACATATTCCGCCAGCGTATACACAAGTGCCTTGGCTGTCGGCGCTTTTGTCAGCGTCCGGGCAAAAATTTCCATGAGCAGCTCCCGGTTCCCACGCTCCCAGATGTCCGTCGCCGCGCGGGTCAGGGCGCGGGAGATCGTCTCCGGGCTTTTTCCGGTCGCTTCCCGGACCGCGCTCCAGATTCTTTTCATCTGAAATTCCTCGCGCGGCAAGCCCTTTGCTGCCTCCACGGCAAGACAGAGCATGTTGTAACAGGTATTTCCCCAGCGGCCGCTGAGCTGCATGACGGTTGACCGGACGTCCTTCATAAAAAAAGGCCCTCTTTCTTCAAAATTTTCATCATGTGAAGCGGGCGCATAACCCGCTTGTGTCCACATTATATCACACCTGTTTGTGGAATACGAACCATTATTTGGAACTTTCGACGTAAATTAACACAATTCGACATATCTTTGTCGCTTCGCACAATTCCAAAAAGAAATTTCTTACAGAAAATCCGCCTGGAATTGTACTTTTTAACGGTCTCTAAACGGCAGACAGACGTGAAAAATCAAAGCAGGGACAGACCCATTCGTCTGTCCCTGTTTTTGCTGCCTGATTTACGCGTCCATGGGCTCCATTGCGTCCAGAAGCGGCCGCCTTACCGCGCCGGCAAAGAGGCTCCCGGCGTTGTCATGGACAATGTTGAGCGCGCCCGCAACCTGCCCGAGCGGCATTTTCCCGTCGAAGAACACGTCCAGATCCAGCAGGAACACCTTCAGTTCCTCGACTTGCCGCGTGCGGTTATCGACCTTGCGAAGAAGGCCGGGGCCGCATTTGATGTTGGCCTTCGCGCCGCCCGGCATGGTGGCGGTCACAGTCTGCTCACACTTGATAAAATTCTGCCGGGCGCTGTCGTCGTCTGCCATGAGCCCGAGATAGCCCGGGGCGATGAGCTCTCGCCAGGACGACTCTTCCAAGCCCACCGCGTCCTTGTTGAGCGCGTTCATGTACCGCAGCCCCACGCGGGAAAAATACGACGGCTGATACGTCTCAATGAACGCCGCCAGCACCACATCCAGCCGCTTGGCAAAATCCTCCCAGCGGGTGTAGCGCGTGGTGGAAAGGGCGATAAAGCCCTTCGTCAGGCTGATTTTCCACGCGCCGTCAGCGGAAATGAACTGATAATTGTTGACCGTCCCCTGCTCGACTATCTTTCCGCCCACGTTCTTGGGCGGCAGCGGCTCGAGCTTTTTCCCGTACTGGGGATACGCCTGCCGGATGGCATCCTGAAAGTCGGCGGGCTCGTGCGCCTCGATTTTCAGAATCTCCGGGAAACGCAGCTGGCAGATGACCTCGATGAGCTGGTTGCGCCTGTAAATTTTACGCGGCTGATTGGAAAACATCCTCATCTCTCGCTTTCGTTCTTTTTATACTTATTTTAAGTATACCGTTTTTTAACGAAAATGCAAGCCGTGTCTTGTTTCCATCGCTTCGAATTTGTGCTATACTATGGCAAGAATCACAAAGGAGTTTTCTATGGAATTTTTAAGGCTTCTGGAATCCGTCCGCGTCCCGGCGCTTGACGCGTTTTTTTCCGCCGTCACATATTTGGGCGACGAGCTGGCGTTCATGGCGCTGGCGCTGCTGTTATTCTGGTGCGTCGATAAGCGCATGGGATATTATGTATTCGTAGTGGGTCTGTTCGGTACGCTCGCCAACCAGTTTCTCAAAATTCTCTGCCGTGTTCCCCGGCCGTGGGTGCTGGATCCCGGCTTTACGATCGTCGAGTCCGCGCGCGCCGCGGCGACGGGGTACTCGTTTCCGTCCGGGCACACGCAGAACGCTGTCGGCACGTTTGGCGCCATCGGCCTTCTGGCAAAGCGCAGATGGGTCAAAATCGCGTGCCTCGCGCTGGTCCTTCTTGTGCCGTTTTCGCGAATGTATCTGGGGGTCCACACGCCGCTGGATGTGAGCGTCGCATTTTTGATGGCGGCAATTCTGCTCGCGGCGTTTTATCCCGTCTTCCGCTCGGCAGGAAAAATCGAAAAGACCATGCCGTATCTTCTCGCGGCGGGTATTGCGCTGGCAATCCTGTTTGTCTTCTATGTCAGCGGCATCCGCGCGGACTTTGCCCCCGGCGCGGAGGACGAGAGCAATCTCGCGCACGCGGTCAAAAACGCATGGACGCTTCTGGGCGCGATCACGGGGCTTCTTACGGTCTTCCTTGTCGACCGGAAAACGCTGCGGTTTGAGACGCGCGCGCCGCTTCCGGGGCAGATTCTGAAATTTGTCCTCGGCCTTGCGCTCGTCGCTGGGATCAAGGCGGCGCTGAAGCCTCTATTTTACGCTGTTCTCCCCTCGGGCCCTGCCGATTGCCTGCGCTATTATCTCGTCGTGCTGCTGGCGGGGATCGTCTGGCCGCGCACGTTCTCGTTCTGGGCAAAGCTCGGCGCAAAGAAGGAGGCGTAGGCAGTTGCTGATCTGGGTTATTTTCGTGCTGCTCGCCATATTTCTGGGTCTCGGCTATTATGTGATCCATCTCGCCGTCACGGGCAGGCGCTACACGCAGGAATCTCTTGCCGCGCAGCTGGATAAACCGGCCTACCGGGAGATCAAGGAAACGTCACTCGCATCGATCGACTGGGTCGCCTCGCACGAGCATGAAGAGCTCCACGTCATGAGCTACGACGGAAAGCTGCTTCACGCAACGTTCCTCCCCAAGGAGCACGCAAAGGGCACAATTCTGCTGTTCCACGGCTACAAGTCCTGCTGGCAGATCGATTTCGGCCTCGTCCTTCCCTACTACTACGATACGCTTGGCTATTCCCTGCTGCTCGTCGACCAGCGGGCGCACGGCGCGTCCCAGGGGAAATACCTCACCTTCGGCGTGCGCGAGCGCATGGACGTCATCTCGTGGGCGACCTATATGGGGCAAAAGCTCGGACAGGACGCGCCGCTCATTTTAGGTGGCCTCTCGATGGGCGCGACGACGGTCCTCATGGCAAGCTGCTTTGACTTCCCCGCAAATGTCCGCGCCATCATCGCCGACTGCGGCTTTACGAGCCCCTACGAAATCGCAAAAAGCGTTCTGCGCCGCGACTATCCCAGGCTGCCGGTCGGGCTGCTTCTTCCCATCTGCGGCCTTTTTACAAGGCTTTTTGCTGGCTTTGGCCTGCACGATGCGTCAACCATCGATGCTGTGCGCGAAAGCCGGTACCCGATTTTGTTCATCCACGGCACGGGCGATACATTTGTCCCCTGCGAGATGACGAAAGAGGCCTATGCCGCCTGCACGTCAGAAAAAGAGCTGATCTTAGTGGACAGCGCGGAGCACGGAAAGAGCTATCTGGTGGAAAAAGGCCGCGTGGAAGAGGCGCTTTGCCGCTTTCTTGCGACGCATACAGAGTAAAAGACTAACTATTAAAAGTCAAGCCCAAAATGCGGAGGAGTGGTGAAAAACGCAGACGGCTCAAAAAGGGCATAGCAAAGCAGGCATCTTGTCGGACGCCTAACTGAGCATATAGAAGAATGGATTTACGCAGCGTTACGATATGACTGCTGGGACTTCTCCAAAGCGCAGATTAACCGAACCAACTTCTTTGCCGCGTGAGAGAGTGCAACATTGTAGTGCTTTCCCTCGCCCCGCTTCTTAGCGAGGTAAGCAGCAAAGGCCGGATCCCAAAGACAAACATATTTGGTAGCGTTGTAAAGTGCATAGCGCAGGTAGCGAGAGCCTCGTTTCTCCATGTGTGAGTAGGGTCCA
>CALCJW010000022.1:0-2411 GCA_937967235.1 uncultured Clostridia bacterium | reverse complement strand
TTCCGCTTAATCGAAATTTTTTTGCTTAACTTAATGGCATTACTCACCGTGAGACGCATTTTGAAAACGAAAGGAATGAGATTCAGCTTGCAAATATATCATATTCCTGATATACTATGGATAGAAAATACAGGAGGTGGTTCCATGCAAATCAGAGCATCTACGGCATTGCGCAATGAATATCTGCAAATCTCGCAGCTTGCAAAGGTGTCCGGCGAACCGATCTATATTACGAACAAGGGCGAAGCCGATCTGGTCATTCAGAGTATTGAAGCCTATGAGCAGCGGGAAAAAATGTTGGCACACCGGGCAAGCGTTCTGGAAGCGGAACTGGATCGCCTGAGTGGTGCACCGACATATTCTCCGGAACAGGTGCGCGGCAGAATGAAGGAGATTTTTGATGCAGCAAGAGTATCAGATTAAATATCTGCGCGCTGCTATGCGTGATCTGGAGGGAATCGCGCAGCTCTATCTCGGTCTGGCCGGTGCGGATTCGGCGGAGAAATTCATCGATGAAATTCTGCACACCGTGGACCTGCTGCGGACATTCCCGTATTCTGGTGCGCTGCATCCGGATATGGTGCTGGCAGAACGAGAGTTCCGGAAGGTCATTTGCCGCGACTATGTATGTGTCTACAAGGTCATTGACAGTGAAAAGACGGTCTATATCTACCGCATCGTGAACGGCAAGACAGACTATCCACAGCTCTTGTACTAACTATATTACGCATAAAAACCAGTCTCTTTTCATAAGAGGCTGGTTTTTCTATGCAGAAATTCTGTTTATCGTTCTTTCCGGAAAAGGACATCCAGATAGTCTGTTTTCCCGTGGATCACAGCGCCGACAGACACGAACTCGCCCTCGATGCGATAGAAGATCATATATCCCTCGCAGACCAGATAGCGCACATCCGTGTCGATTTCAAAACGGGCGCTGAGCGCCGTGCCGGACTGAGGAAACTGCTTGAGATTCGCGCACTGGGCAAAAATACTGTCCGTGATGCGTTTGGCTGCTTTCGGGTTTCCGTATTCGTCCCGAATGAAGCGACGAATTGCCGTCAGGTCGTTCATGGCGCGCGGCGTAAATCTCAGCTTCATGCGTCCAACTCCAGCCGGCGCATAGCTTCCTCCTCGCTGACCCATCTGCCCTGTTCCGCGCTTTTCCAGCCCGCGTCCAGCTCCGCCATCAGGCGCTTGAGCGCCTTATTTTTCATATATTCCTCGTTCTCCGGCGAAAGCAGGAACGGCAGGCCCTCCACATTGAGTGACTGCTGGATGAAGATGTTGATAGCATCCGTTAGGTTCAGACCATAACTGGCGTAAAGCTGCTCGGCGCGCTGCTTGATTTCAGGATTCATGCGCATCTGAAACGTCGTTGTTTTCGGCGCGGATGAAACATTGTATGCCTGATTCATAATCATACCCCCTTTTCTTTTAGTATATCCTTTTGCGTGAAATTGTCAATACGCAGTCACTACATTTCGGAGGTGATGATATGTGAGTGATAACTGGGTCGTATCGACCCTTGAAAACGCGCTTTCCAACTGGAATGACCATTTGGCTGAAATCTGGTCGCTTGTTTCACAGACACCGGAAAGTTTTCGCGGTGGCGAAATCTGGACAGTTATTGTCAGCATTCACAATGCACTGGTAGGCTTCGGCTATGGTCTGCTGGTGTTATTTTTTGCAATGGGCGTATTCCGCTCAGCGGCCAGCTTCCGCGAACTGCAAAGGCCGGAATTTGCCCTACGGCATTTTATTCGGTTTCTGCTTGCAAAAGTGGCGGTCGGCTCGTCGCTGGAGCTGATAACCGCGATTTACAAAATCTGCGGCGGTGTGGTAAGTACCGTCATGGGCGGCATTGGTTCTGCAATTTCCACGACGGCAACGCTGCCAGACAAAATTGTGGAGGCCATTGAGGACGTGAGTTTTCTGGAATCCATTCCGCTCTGGTTGGTATCTCTGCTGGGAAGCCTGCTGATTACGGTCCTGTCCTTTGTTCTGATTCTGACCGTCTACGGCCGTTTTTTCAAAATCTTTATCTATACCGCGATTGCGCCGCTTCCGCTGGCGTCATTCGCGGGAGAAGCTACGTCCAGAACCGGTCAGACATTCCTCAAAAGCTATGTCAGGGTGTGCATGGAGGGCGCGGTCATTGTGCTGTCCTGCGTGATCTACTCGGCGTTCCTGTCAGGCGGCAGTACGGCGCTGGACGAATCACTCCCTGCGGTCACAATGGTCTGGCAATACATCGGGCAGCTCATGTTCAATATGCTGGTGCTGACAGGTCTTGTCAAAGGCTCTGATCGGCTGGTGCATGAAATGCTCGGTGCATAAAAGAATTGCGTCCCAAATCGGGTAATACCATTAAGTTAATCGATAATTCCCTGAAGGAAGCAAGGCGGGGAGCT
>CALCJW010000021.1:0-5133 GCA_937967235.1 uncultured Clostridia bacterium | reverse complement strand
AGCTCCGGCGGGACAAGGCCGTCCGCGCGGGCAAGCTCGAGCGCATACGTCGCGTTTGCGCGGGCGACATACTCGGGGTCGCGGCGGGAGAGGGCAAAGGTCGCAAGCTTCAGGGGGTTCGAGCGGTACGACGATGTTTCGCCCGAGGGGATCAGCTCGTCCGTCGTGGTCACAGGGTCTCGCAGGACCGAGGCCACCTGCATGAGAAGATTCTCCGAGAGCGCCGGAATCTTCGGCCATTCGGTAATATTGGGCCCGAATTTCAGCGCATGCTCCGGCTGGGGATTGCCCGCGCCAAAGTAGACGCGTTTTTTGTAAACATCCGCGTCAAATGTGCGCGCGACAGGATTCGGCGCGTCATAGGAAACGTCCGCGGCGGAGGTGAGCACGCCGTGGTTTCGTGCGGTCGCTGCAATCGAGCGCGCGTCCATCAGGATAACGCCGGCCAGCTGACCGTTTCCGGGCTTCGAGCCCTCGCGGTTCGGGAAGTTTCGCGTCGTGTGGCGGATGGAAAGGGCATTGTTGGCCGGAACGTCGCCCGCGCCGAAGCAGGGGCCGCAGAAGCAGGGCTTAAACAGCGCGCCAGCCTCCAGAAGCTGCTGCTGCACGCCGTTTCGGATGAGCTCGAGATTCACGGGGATGGACGGGGGATAGACCGACAGCGAGAAGTCTCCGCAGCCTACGTCGAAGCCGTTTAAAATCGAGGCGGCTTCCGCAATGTTATCATACATGCCGCCCGAGCAGCCTGCGATCACGCCCTGGTCGACCATCAGCTTGCCGTTCACGATTTTGTCTGTCAGATGGAGCTCTGCCTTGCCGCCAAACTGCTCATGCGCCCGCTGTTCCACCTCGCGCAGATAATCGCCGGGGGCGGCGATCAGCTCGCGCAGCGTGACGGCCTCGGACGGATGGAAGGGAAGCGCCGCCATGGGCTCGAGTTTCGAGAGGTCGATTTCGATGCAGCTGTCATAATACGCACCCTCTTCGACGCGCAGCGGGCGGTAAGCGTCCGGCCGGCCGTGGATGGCGAGATATTCTTCGACCTTCTCGTCCGTCTCCCAGATGGAGCTCAGACATGCCGTCTCGGTCGTCATCACGTCAATGCCGATGCGGAAATCCATCGGGAGATTCTTGACGCCGGGGCCCGCGAACTCAAGGACCTTATTTTTGACGTAGCCGTTTTTATACGTCGCACCGCAAAGCGCGATGGCTACATCGTGCGGCCCCACGCCATGGGGCACTTCGCCCGTCAGCCAGATGAGCACAACCTGCGGCTTTGCAACATCATATGTGTTTTGCAGCAGCTGCTTGACAAGCTCGGGTCCGCCTTCTCCAACGCCCATCGTGCCGATCGCGCCATAGCGGGTGTGGCTGTCGGAGCCCAGAATCATTTTGCCGCAGCCGGTCATCATCTCGCGCGCGTACTGATGAATGACGGCCTGATTGGCGGGCACGTAATCACCGCCATATTTGATGGCCGCGGAGAGGCCGAAGACGTGGTCGTCCTCGTTGATCGTTCCGCCGACGGCGCAGAGGCTGTTATGACAGTTCGTCAGAACGTAGGGGACGGGAAAGCGGGTCAGGCCGCTGGCTCTTGCTGTCTGGATGATGCCGACGTAGGTGATATCGTGGGAGATCAGGCCGTCGAAGGTGATGTGGAGCTGGCCGTCTGCTGCGCTTTTATTGTGGCTGGCCAAAATCTTCGCGGCAATGGTCTTTTCCTTCGCGCCGCTGTCATATGCGCCGGCGATTACGGGCTTGCCGCCATGAATCGTTACGCCGCTGTCAATCAATCGGATCATGTGCATCCGTCCTTTCCGCTGTGCTGCGTCCGGGAAATACCCGGCAGTTTTCATGCCAACAGTATAGCAAGGCTCACCGAAAAATGCAAGAAGAAAATGAATGAAATTTCTTGATACTTGCAAAAATCTTGCATTTTATAGGGGAATGCAACGGAAAATTCAATCATCCAAAGAAATTAGAAAGAAATTTGAATTTTTAAAAATTAGTTCTTGCATTTTTAAAAAAGTGTCGTTATAATGAGCCCAACATGAAAACAGCTCTTGCTTAAAGGAGAAGAACACCATGGAACGTGAAATGGATTTGCGCGGCAAAGAAGCAGTCTCCCTCAGCAGTCTTGTAAAAAAAGAATATCAGATCCCGGACAGCTATTACTTTGGCGAGGTCAAGCGCGGCCTTCGCAACAGCGACGGCACGGGCGTGCTCATCGGCGTGACGAAGGTCGGCAGCGTGCAGGGCTATCTGATCGAAGACGGCCGCCGCATTCCGGTCCCCGGCAAGCTCTACTATCGCGGCATTGACCTCAACGAGATCGTCGAAGCGCACCGCAAGAGCGGCACATTTGGCTACGAGGAGGTCGCGTATCTGCTGCTCATGGGGCATCTGCCGACAAAATCCGAGCTTTCCTATTTTAACGATATCATGTGCAGGGCCAGAAAGCTGCCAAAGGGCTTCACGGAGGGTATGATCATGCGCCATCCGAGCCGGGACATTATGAATGACCTTGCCCGAAGCGTGCTGCTGCTCTACTCCTACGACGAAAATCCCGACGATATTTCGGCGGAGAACCTGCTCACACAGTCCATCAAGCTCATTGGCTCGTTCCCGGCGATCGTTGCAAACGCCTACGCAGTGAACCGCCACTATTTTGACGGCGAGTCGCTTCACATTCACTACCCGAGCGCAGAGCTCTCGGCGGCGGAAAACTTTTTGCGGATGATCCGCCCGGACGCGAGCTATACGGAAGAAGAGGCACATCTTCTGGATATGATGATGATGATCCACGCCGAGCACGGCGGCGGCAACAACTCGACGTTCGTCTGTCGCGCGCTTTCCTCCAGCGGCACGGACACCTACAGCGCGATCGCGGGCGCGGTGGGCTCACTCAAGGGCCCGCTGCATGGCGGCGCGAACGCCAAGGTCATGCAGATGTTCCGCGATGTGAAGGAGCATGTGGACGCAAAAGACGACGGCTCAATTCGCGACTATCTCGTAAAATTACTTGCACGTGAGGTGGGCGACCGGTCCGGTAAGATTTATGGTCTTGGCCACGCGGTCTATACGCTCTCCGACCCGCGCGCGGTGCTGATCAAGGCGTATGCGGGACATCTGGCAGAGGTCAAGGGCTTTGCCGACGATTTTGAGCTGCTGGAGAAGGTCGAGACGATCGGCGCGCAGCTTTTGCAGGAAAAGCGCCGGAGCGACGACCCCATCTGCGCGAACGTCGATATGTACTCCGGCCTTGTGTACCATATGCTCGGCATCCCGCAGGAGGTCTTCACGCCGCTGTTCGCCACGGCTCGTATCGCCGGCTGGTGCGCCAACCGGATAGAGGAGGTCCTGACCGGCAACCGCATCATGCGCCCGGCCTACCGCGCCGTCACCATCCACAACCACTACGTTCCGATGCAGGAGCGCGAGGCGCACATGGAGCTGCCGGAGTAAGAAACACCCCTTCGTATGGGTAGATGCCCACATCGACCCAAAAGAGGGCCTTTATGCAAAAAAAGCGCATCCGTAGAACCTACGGATGCACTTCGCTTACCTGTATGGCATACTGACTGAGGCAAAAATCGCCCGGCTTTCGCCGGGCGATTTCCTGTGTGAATGCGATTGCTTTTATGGAACGATCAGGCCGCCATGTTCATGAAGACCTGCGCGACCATGGCGCGGGTGGCGGTGCCGTTGGGGTTGAACGCGTTGTTCGAGCCCGAAAGGTACTTGGCCGCCGTGCAGTAGTGAACGCCCTCGAGCGCCCAGTCCGCGATGGAGGTAAGGTCGGTGTAGGTCAGCTCGGTTGCCGCCTCGTTCTTGGCCTTGCCGATGGTCTTGTCATAGCCATAGAGCACCTTCGCCATTTCCTGACGGGTGATGGCCTTGTTGGGTGCGAACGTGCCGTCCGCATAGCCGCCGACGATGCCGTTTTCAGCCGCCCAGACGACAGCGGGCGCGTACCAGCTGTCTTCCTTGCAGTCGGAGAACTTGGTGGAGACCTTCGTCTCGACAGCGGGGGAGCTCGCCTGACGGTAGAGGATCGTGACGAGCATGCCGCGCGTCAGAGCGCCGTCGGGATTGAAGCCGGTGCCGACGCCGTTCATGAGGCCGTTGTCGCTGACGTAGTTGACAGCCTTCTCATACCACTTGCCGGGGACAACGTCGGTGTACTTCACGATGGAAATACGGCCAGCGGGCTTGGAATACTGCTCGCCGATGGTGCCGCCGAGCTTGGTCTCGATGTAGGAAAGAACCGTCTGCGCGTCGGTCATGGTCGCATCACCGGCCTTGAGGACCTTGGAGTTCTTGAACATCGTGAAGCCGTCGCCGCAGTAGGTGATGGTGTAGTCGATGCCGCCGAGGGTGTAGGTCTTGTTGGGGTTGATCGGCTCATAGACGCCGGTCTTCTTGTTGAGCACCTGGACGTTCTGCACGCGGCGTGCGCCTGCGACCTTGACAAACTCGCCCTTGTCGCTCAGCTCAATGGAAGAAGGGATGCTCGAGACGATGGTGTACTTGAGGCCGGAAACACTCAGGAAGCCGCCGGACTCGGACGGGTACTTGATCGCACCCATTTCCAGCATGTCAAGAACAGTCTGGCCGGTCACTTCCATCTTGCAGGGGAGGTTGCCCCACGGGAAGACAGTGAGGATGTCGTTAAGCGTGATGTCGCCTTCTTTAATGGGAGCGCGCAGGCCACCGCCGTTCATGATGCCGATGTCGGCGTCCATCATGACGCGGTAAGCGTCCGCCGCGAGATCGCCCAGCGCGGTCTCGGAATTACGGACCAGGCGGTTGCCGTTTTCGTCGTAGTCATTGAGCGTAACGGAGCTCTTGGCGACGACCTTGGAAACGGTGTCGGAGAAGGAGTTCTGGATGTTTTCAACATACGACGCGACCGTTTCGTCCTTTTCAGTGAAGTCCTTCGCGGAAATCAGCTCCGAGGTGATCGTGCCGTCAGCAGCGATGGTGAGCTTACCGAGGGTGGCAAGCTTGCCCTCTTCCTGACCGGCCTCGGCGAGGATGACGTCCTTGCCGTCCTTGTTAGAGACCTTTGTCGTCAGCGTCAGGTGGTCATGACCGTCGAGCATCGCGTCGATGCCGGTGGTGTTGGCGATG
>CALCJW010000020.1:0-2818 GCA_937967235.1 uncultured Clostridia bacterium | reverse complement strand
GTTATCGTTGCCGTAGCCTTCCATGAGGTTGACAACACCCCACACCGCAAGACCGGCACCGAGGGCGATAACGAGCGTCTGAAGAACCGTGACAGCCTGATTGATGAAAGCCATAGATTTTCCTCCTTGAATCGATGAAAGTTGAGTGTGTATTTTTGAAAATGGGCATAAAAAAAGAAGCCCCGTCGCTGTTCTGCTTTGGGATGAGCCATCAGGCTTTACCCACTGCGCAGTGCAGCGACGGGGCTTTAATCTACTTCGACCTCGCCCATATCATAGAGGTCGAATGTGTCATCGGGCTTGACTACCAGCTTGTGCTGCCGGTACTTCTCGATGTCAAAGGCGTTCCGCTTATCGTAGTCGGAGAGCTGCCGGTATTTTGGATGCTTCGTAATGTCGTATTTGTTACTGAGAAAAGGTCTCACGCCTCGAAGCTGCAAAATACACTTTGCTCCGTCCATGACGGCGATCTCATCCTGAGACATCAGTTCCTTGCCGGTCTTCTGATAGTTCAAGCCATAGGAGTTGTTGTTGGAACGGGTTTCCGAGGTGTTGTAAAGGTCGATTGTCTCCTTGCCCAGCACCTCGCTGATTTCCTTGAGCGTGGATTTCTCCTTGCCGCCGAGGAAAAGTGTGCAGTCGCAGTTGCCCGTGATGGTGTCAGCCGCATCCTTGTAGATGGTTTTGAGCTGAGACTGGGACTGCAAGATGATTGACGCCGAGATTTCCCGGCTTCGTATGGTTGCGATGAGCTTATCAAACTTCGGGATTTGACCGATGTTCGCAAACTCGTCGAGCAGACAGCGCACATGGACGGGAAGCCGTCCGTTGTAAACGTCATCTGCTTTGTCGCAGAGAAGGTTGAAGAGCTGGGAATACATGATCGCCACGACGAAATTGAAGGTGTCATCGGTGTCGGAAATGATGACGAACAGCGCCGTCTTCCGGTCTCCGATGGTGTCCAGTTCCATCTCATCGTAGCTCATCAGCTCCCGCAGCTCTGCAATGTCGAAGGGCGCAAGCCTTGCACCGCAGGAAATCAAAATCGACTTGGCGGTTTTGCCCGCAGCCAATTTGTATTTGCGGTACTGCTTGACCGCGAAGTGGTCAGGATCGCGGGCTTCCAGCTCGTCGAACATGACATCCACAGGGTTCTTGAAGGTCTCATCGTCCTCTCTGGCTTCCGAGGCATTGATCATCTCAAGGAGCGTAGTGAAGTTTTTCTCCTGTTCCGGTGCCTCGTACCAGATGTAGCCGATGAGAGCTGTGTAGTAGAGCTTTTCCGCCTTGACCCAGAAATCTTCGCCGGACTTATCGCCATCTCCCTTCGTATTGACGATGATCGTATTGACCAGCTTGAGGATGTCCTTCTCGCTGCGGATGTAGCTGAACGGGTTGTAGTGCATGGATTTCCGGAAGTTGATGGTGTTCAGCGACTTGATGACGTAGCCGCCCTTTTCAAGCATTTTGCCGCACTCCACCAGCACCGTCCCCTTCGGATCGGTCACAACATAGCTGCTGTGCATCTGCATCAGGTTTGGCTTCACGAAAAAGCGCGTCTTGCCTGAGCCGGAACCGCCGATGACAAGGATGTTTTTATTTCTGGCATATTTCGGCTGCTTGGGACGGCTGTTCATGGTCAGAAACTCCGTCTGCGTCAGGATGACGTTGTTAGAGAACTCCGGATCCGTGTACGGCTTGATGTCCTCCGGCTTGCCCCATCGTGCAGATCCGTATTCTTCGCCCTGCCGGAACTTCTTGCGGTTTTTGCCCTTGACGTAGACCGCCAGCTTGAGCAACACGCCAGCCGACAGACCAACGAGCAGATCGACGGGATGGAAGCTGGGCAACGGATTTGCGAAGGCAGTGCCAAACACGGCAAAGCCGTTTGTCAGCTTGTCGATGAACGCCGTGCCGGGGGCAAGACGAAACACGGCGGCAATCTTATCCGCAAAGTAGAAGGCGAAGACATACGGAAGGTTCAGAAGAATGAGCTTCTTCACGTCGGGTTTGTTCACAGCTCCACACCCCGATCCTTGGCTTTGACCTTGACCTTCTCCTTGTGCTGCGCCTTGCTCTGAGCTTTCTCCTGATCCAGCTTGTGCCGGATGGACGGCTGTTCCTTCTGCTTGACCGTCTTGGCGGAGAACTCCTTGAAGGCGGCGGTCATCACATCAACGTCCCGTCCCTTGAAGAAGACAAGATAGCTGGGCGGCTCAACGGAAACGTCTTTCTTGAGCGCAAAGTCCAGACCGTATTTACTGGCTGTCCGCTCAAAGGATTTGATGTTGCCATCCGTCACTTCGATGTTGGAGATGGCGGCGTTCTGGCTCATCAGATGCTTGATGGACTGCTTGCCGCGATAGGTTTTTGGCTGCTGCATCTGCTTCTGCGCCTTCTCAATCTCCTGCACGAACTTGTCCAGTGCCTTTTTCAGCACCTCGGCTGAGATTTTGCCGCCCTTGATCATGATTGCAACAACTTTGGTGTTGACTTCATCCTGCATTGCGGCGTTTACCTCCTTTCGTTGGAATGATTATGGGGACTGCTGCCGAAGCTAAGGCGGCACAATCCGGCGATAGATGATTTTCATTTACACTGTCCTCCTTTCCGAGCATTGCTCACGATGGTATTCATTAAAGAGTGTCTTCACAAAGGCTATAATCGTAGGTCTTCGGCTTCTTTGACCCTGCCGATCTGTCCTGCCCGTAGAAATCATGATTGACGAGGGCGGAGTAGTAATTGTCTATCGTCAGAGAAGCGTTATACAGAGCGGTCAACAGGTACGCCCGGATATTACGGATGTCTGACGGGTTCT
>CALCJW010000019.1:0-4812 GCA_937967235.1 uncultured Clostridia bacterium | reverse complement strand
TTATCAGAGCGCAAAAACTGCGCCGCAGTAAACAAAGAATAGAGTTTTCACCGCGTGTGAGAACGTCTGAAAATATTCCGATCTTCCGAAAAAATCAGTAGACTTTGTGCCGGTTCTGTTGTAGTTGTTTGTGCTACCAAAGCGAAGGAGGCACAGACATGGCAAAGAAACGGGCAAACGGCGAGGGCAATATCCGCAAGCGAAAAGACGGGCGCTGGGAGGGTCGGTATACTGCCGGGTATGACGAGAAAACCGGAAAGCGGCTGATCAAGAACGTCCTCGGCAAGACGCAGGCAGAGGTAAAAGAGAAACTGGCAAAGGCAGTCGCGGAAGCGGAAATCATCGATGTGCGGCGGTCGGACGAATACACGCTCGGCACATGGCTGCAAACGTGGTACAAGCTATACGCCAAGCCGCATCTGCGATTCTCGACTGCGGAATACTACCGGCGCGGTATCGAGCTGCACATCATGCCACGCATCGGAGATATTCCGCTGAAAAAATTGTCTGGACGCGACCTGCAATGGCTTTACTAGGACCTACGATAAGCACTCTATTTACTGGTTATCAAAGTCACATTGAAAATCAATCCATGTGCAAACCGTGCAAAATATTGCGGTAAAGAGCAATGATTTCACCCTTTCGCGCTTCTGCGAACCGTGTGCTGGATTCACCATTACGAGTGCCTTTCTGCGGTATCGTGCGAACATATACTGTTTCGCAAAGTGCGTCAGGGGCATTTATGAGGGTTACATTGTACAAGCATAGTGAAAGGAAGGTTGAAATTCTGACCGAACGACCCCATTCAGCGAAGAACGGAGGAACGCCGCCAGCAAAGCGGCAAAGAAACATTCCGCAACTTGACACACCCTATTCAAAAAGATGTGCTATAATTTTTTTGAAAAACTTCTCTCTTTCATTTAGTGTTTGCAGCTAAAACCGTAGTATATGGGTGAAGCCGGAAAGGAGGTGGCGCGATGATTGATGATGAAAAAATTATTGAGTTGTTTTTTGAGCGTTCCGAACAAGGCATACGGGAACTGGACATGAAATACGGAAAAATCTGTCACAACCTTTCGTACAACATTGTGAACAGCAGCCGGGACGCGGAGGAATGTGTAAACGACGCTTATTTAGGCGCATGGAACGCTATTCCCCCGGTACACCCCAATCCCTTGTTGTCCTACATTGTGAAAATCGTGCGGAACATTTCCCTTAAAACCTATTGGAGAAAGGAAGCGGCAAAACGAAGCGGACACTATACGGTTGCCTTAGAGGAAATCGAGAGCTGCATCGCAGACCAGAAAACCGTGGAAGATGAAATTGAAGCCAGAGAGTTCGCCCGTATCATCGAGGCGTTTTTGGATACATTGACCGCAAAAGAGCGTGTTATCTTCATGCGCCGCTATGCGTATGCAGACACCTACGCGGACATAGCAAAGCGCGTAGGTATATCTGAAAAAAATGTATCCGTCCGGCTCACTCTGATCCGCCAGAAGATGAAGCAATACTTGATTGAAAGAGAGGTATTCGTATGACCACGAAATTGTTTTCCGAAGCCATGAGTGAAGTCGGCGATAAGTATTATGAGGAAGCTGAAAACTACCATTGTCAAAAGCATGAGTGGATAAAATGGAGTGCTATGGCAGCTTGCCTTACTGTTATGCTTTTTACCGCTCTTTCGGTTTTCCCCGACTATTTCCACCGGCAAGGTACTACACCGCCGGACAATCCGAACGGAGTTATTGTTGACAACCCTATTGACACTGCCGATGATGATACAACTCCTGCAACATCTGAAATCCATGTAAGCATGGACAATATTTCCTTCAATGAGACGGGGGCATTGATGGATGCCGCACGTATATGGCGCAATCCGGAGCTATATGACCATATTCAGTGGGATAAAAACGCTGTAATCGAATACTATGGAAAAGACTTGTCCCCTGCATATATTCCAGATGGCTTGACCGCAGCCAATGGCAATGGCACTGCACGGGTTATTGTAGACAAAAGCGGCAATATTGTAGAGGACACGGTTAGGCTCAATTTCTATCATGACTATTACGAAGATGGAAGCCCAAAGCTGACAGAAGGCGTGACGGCGCGCAAGGGATTTTCTATCACGGCTTCAAAAATCGGCATTCTAAGTGATTGTATTTATCTTCTGCCCGAAAATGAAGTGAAAACTTCTGACATTGACGGAACGGCAGTTACCTTTGGGTATCGTTCCATGCCCTATGGTCCGTATAACCCTGACACGCACGAACCGTCTGGCTACTATGATATGTATGTGGCTGAATTTGAATATGACGGTATCGAATATCAGATAGTCGCAGAACAAATGGAAGCCGAAGAAGTTGTAAAAGTTGTATCGTCTATCATCTATGGAGAAGAAGTAATCGTTGATAAGTAATTGACACCAAAAGAGAATATACCACAAGGGACAGCCGAGAAATCGACTGTCCTTTTTCTATGTCTATGAACAGAAAGGAGCGACCACCCATGACAAAGCCAAGAGAGAAAACCCGCGAGGCGTTGTCGCGCTTCTTAGGGCTGCATTGACGAGTGAGAAGTGTGGACTTTTGCTGATTCTTCAAGTCGATGCTGTGGATGCGAATGAGCAGGACAGATGAATATGAAAGCTGATGATGCTGGTTGGAAAACAGGCCCATATCTACATTTGTGTTCTTACTGACAGTGAAGCAGTTGACTCATTGGAAAACCTGAAAAGTGAGCAATAAAAAGCAGCGCAAGGGGAGGAATATATCACTTCAGCGCTGTTTTACGGAGTATTGCCAAACGCAAAAACTGCGCCGCAGTAAACAAAGAATAGGGATTTCCGATGCGCGCGAAAACGGATAAAAAATATTCCGATCTTGCGAAAAAATCAGTAGACTTTATACCCTTTCTGTGGTAGTTGTTTGTGCTACCAAAACAAAACGTCTATAATCACATTTTTGCATCGGACACAGACATTGATGCGGTAACATACCCAAAAATGAGCGTTATGAGCTATTATGTCAACACTTATTTTTATGAAAAACACTCGGGTCTTGCCACGCTTGTAAAACCTGCTGCGCCAGTAATAACAACACCGTTCGCGCCGCCGCTGCAATGGACGATCAGGAGATTGCCGTCCGCGTCCTTGCCGCCGACGATGCCGACATGGGAATCGTCCGGATAGAATACAAGGTCGCCCGGCTGCGCGTCGCTCCATGAGATGTTCGTGCAATAGCTGTGCTGTGTCGCAGCTCCGCCGCCGCGTCCGGGGTAGTAGCTGCCATTCGTCGCGTTGTAGAACGTCCAATCGACGAAACCGCTGCAATCCAGTCCGAACGGGCGCACCGTGCCGGTGGAGCCGCTGCCTGCGGCTGTGACCTCCATCGAAGTTCCCCAACGATCATCCCAGCCGAGCGTCAAAGATTTTCCGCCCCAGAAGTACGACACGCGCCCGACGAGTTGCACTGCTGTTTCCACGACGGCCTTTCGTGCCGGGTCAAGATCATCCGGGAGATTTTCAAGCAGTGCAATCGCGTCCTCCTGCGAAATGGTCAGCGAACCCATTGGAATATTCAGGCTGCCGAGATTTTCGAGCAGAATGTCAGGCGCGTCATTCTGATATTTTGTAAAAACGTATATCAGACGCATTTGTTCAGCGGTTTTGGATGTGATCGTGATTGTCAGCGCAATTCCCGTGTGACTGTCGTCCACATCGTCGTCCGGATCACTGTCCGGAACGTCAACGGTTTGCATTGCCGTCGTGATCTCGCACATATCCCAGAAAACTTGACGCAGCAGCTCCACACGTTCTTCGTCAAGCGTGAAAACGTCAATGCCGTCCTCCGCGCCTGCCGTTTTGGACGCAAACACAGCTACGACTTCGCGCCAATCCGGGGCCTGTCCGATAATCTGGACGGACACATAATCTCCATTTTGCAGGCGTTCCAGCTCTGCGTGGTATTCACCCTGAATTTCTGCAATGGCGGTTGCCAGCGGAACGGTATCTTCGCTTTCCTGTTCGTCAGCAAAGAGAATCCCCAACGGAGAAGCCAAAAACGCCCCCGCAACAATGACGATGGAAAACACGACAAAAAGCGCCGTGCCGCCACCCAAACTGGCGAGGGCGCTTATCAGCTCCTTGACCGCCTTTGCCGCGGCTTCGACCAGCTTTTTCGCGGCTGCGGCGGCTGCTCTGGCAGCACGCTTATTGCTCTTTTGGAGCATTTTCCGCTGTGCGTCCTGTGTAGCTGATTTCCGTGCCCGCTTTGCAGCGGTTTTTGATGCAGGTGTTTTTGGCTTCACCTTTGGCGTGCTGATTTGTTCCGTATCCATTGTCCGAATGGAAACGCCGCGCCGGGGTCTTTCCCGCGGTGCGGCGCTTGGCTTCGGCTTTTCACGGATGGCGGGGGGCTGTTCCATTGGTGGAGCTTGTGCCGGTGCTGACGGCTGGACGGATGGAGCCGGTTTACCGCTGCCAGCCGTGAGCGGCTGGCGCTTTGGCGTGATCGTGGGTGCATCGGAAACAGGTAGCTGCGGCGGAATCGGGGCAGCCGGTTCGGATGGATAGATGGATTCGATAGATGGATTTTGGGAGAGCTGCGCTTGTTTTTCTACAAAGACTTGCCGTGCCTGCGCCTGCGGAACGTGCAGTAAATCGTGCGCCTGTGTGACTGCTGACCGCTCACGAATAGACTGCTCTTTGCCGCGCATAACTGGAGCCGCCGAGCTGCGTGGTGTCCATGCGCCCGGCTGCTTTACATGACGAACAGCGGATGGTTTTTCTTGTGCGGCTTCGGATTGTACCTGACC
>CALCJW010000018.1:0-2887 GCA_937967235.1 uncultured Clostridia bacterium | reverse complement strand
GCTTCGGTACGTTTTACTCGGCCGCCTTAAGGTACTGGGCGGACATATAGGCAAATTTGTCGTTGTAGACGATCTGGTACCAGTCGTTCTCGGTCTGGCCGCAGACGGCGACGGCGCTGCTCTCGAGCATCGTCATGAGGACATTGCCGTTGGTCGACGGCAGCGAGCGGACGTTCACGTCGTTTGTCGTGACCATGCACGCGCCCATCGGGCTGACGGTACCGGCCTCATCCGGCCACGAGCTCTCGTCGCTTTCAACCTTCATCACGCCATTGGAGGCAAGAATGGCCGCGACGGTGCAGGCCTGCTTGGTGGTCAGGCGCGCGGTCTGGCCGCCGCTTTGGACGGAGGCGGACCAGGTGTCGTCCTTCCATGTGAGCTCCAGCATGTAATCCGTACCATTGAGGCTTGCCTTATAGGGATACTCGGACGCGGTCGTGCCGGTCTTGTAGTTTGCATCGATCAGGATCTTGCTGAGCGTGAGCGCGTCGGCCTCCGAAAGCTCGGTGGGCTCGTCCGTGGAGGCTGCGTCGGTGCTGCTGAGCTGGACGCGGCTCGAGGGCTCGGGCTCTTCGGGGATGGTGCTCTTGAGCGTGAACCACGACGATTCGTCGTTCTCTTCAAAGCTGAACTCGACCTCGCGACCGGTGGCTTTATCCGTCAGAATGAAGCCTGTTTCGAGCGTGATCATATTGTAGAGGCCGGAATTCGCGTAGAATTCCTTGAACTGCTCGAGCATCGTCTGGTCGGCGCTCTTTGTGCCGCAGGCGTAAGCTGTGCCGAGAGAAAGCTTGCTTCCCATGTTGTCACGCAGATAGCTGTCGGAGATCAGGTGGAGCGGCAAGAGAAGATCCAGCGTTCCATCCGCCAGCTCGACCTCGCGGTGGTTGCCCATGAAGATGTACCACTTGGAGATGTGCGCCGGGTCCTTCTGGTACAAACACCAGCTTTCAACGCCGGAGCCGGTGTCCCGCGTGAAGAGGTAGGCCGAGCCGTAGGCGTTATCGTAGCTTGTGGCCGTGACGTTTTCGTTATTTTTCGTGATGAGCTTTGCCATCTTGGAAAGCTTCGTCCCTGTTTCAAACTGGTACCCGCCGTAGGAGACATAGTCTCCGCTGTTGAGCTCGGCGTTGACCGGAAGCGTCAGCTCCGAGCCGGTGGAAAAGGCCTGCGCGGTGATGCCTGCACCCTGATTTTTCTTCGAGCAGCTGGAAATGATGACGATCAGCACAACGGCCAGAAGCACCACTGCGCCGAGCAGAACCAGCATTCTCTGCCGCTGCCGTCTTCTTCTTTTCATCGAGATTCCTCCATTCGTACAAGTAAACTGTCTGTCGGATAGACTCCATGCATTTTATGCCCTGAGTATAACACACTTTTTCCCGCTTGGCAAACCGAATCCCGGAAAATTAAGAATTCCTACAGAAAAACCGTTCGACACGGTTCGCGGGATGCTTTTCGTCTTGCGCGCGGGCGCGGAAGCTGGTATGATAGGGAAAACATACATCTTACTTATAAAACCGGAGGCCGCGCATGCGCTACAAATGTCTGGTGCTCGACCATGACGATACCGTGGTCAACAGCACCGCAACGATTCATTACCCCTGCTTCTGCGAATTTCTCAAGGATGTTCGCCCGCAGGCCACGCACTATACATTAGAAGATTATTTCCGCTGGAACTTTGACCCCGGCATCGTTCCGTTTTTCATGGGAGAGGTCGGGCTTTCGGAAGAGGAGATGGACTACGAGTACCGCTTCTGGCAGAACTACGTGAAATCCCGGATACCGCGGGTGTTTCCCGGCATGCGGGAGATCCTCGCGCGGCACAAAGCGCTTGGCGGTCTGATTGCCGTCGTGTCCCACTCGGTTAAAGATACGATCGAGCGCGACTACCGGGAGAACGGTCTTCCCATGCCCGACGCCATCTTCGGCTGGGAGCTTCCGCCCGAGAAGCGTAAGCCCGAGCCATGGGCGCTGTATCAGATTATGGAGCGGTTTTCCCTCCAAAAATCCGATCTTCTGATGCTCGACGATCTCAAGCCCGGTTACGACATGGCGCGCGCGGCGGGCGTGGATTTCGCGGCGGCGGGCTGGGCGTACGATGTGCCGGAGATCGAGGGCTTCATGCGCAAAAACTGCGATTTCTATTTTAAAACTGTACAGGACCTCGGACAATTTTTGGAGGAGGGCTGAGCATGCGCGAGCTTGACCTGCAAACGTGGCCGCGGCGGGCGGTCTATGAGCTGTTTTCCGGCTGCGACTGGCCGTTTTATGAAATCTCTTTCCCGCTGGACGTGACGAGGCTTCGCGCGTACACGAAAAAAGAAGGACTGTCGTTTTACTATACGCTTGCGTGGCTTTTGGCGAAGGGCATGCAGGAGCAGGAGGCATTTCTGATCCGTATCCGGGAGGGGCGGCTCTTTGTCATGGACGAGCTGCTTCCGAGCTGCACCGATCTGCGTCCCGGTGCGGAGGTCTTCCATTTTGTCACGCTTCCGGCAGGGGACGATCCCGCTGATTTCTGCCGCCGCGCAAGGGAAATTTCGCGGACGCAGACCAGGATGTTTGACGAAGCGCTCGAGGCGCGGGACGATGTCGTCTATTTTTCGTGCCTGCCATGGCTGCCGGTGCTGTCTCTCACCAACGAGCGCCGCGTCGACCCGGACGACTGCATCCCCCGCGTGGGCTGGGGCAAATATCAGGAGCAAAACGGAAGGCTTACGCTTCCCATCTGCCTCGAGGTCAACCACCGCACCGTCGACGGCCTTCATATCGGAAGACTCTACGAGTATGTACAGGGTTGGATTGACAAGCTGTAAAAAGCGCACCCCGGATAGACGGGTGTCCGTAAAACAGTTAATCCTCCGTATGGCTTAGACCATGCGGA
>CALCJW010000017.1:0-8417 GCA_937967235.1 uncultured Clostridia bacterium | reverse complement strand
TCCTCCGGCGCGACCTTCGCAAAGTCTAAAAGCGGCGTGCCAAGATACATCGCGCACGTTTTGGACAGCACCTCCGCAAAGCGCAGCAGGCCGATCTCCTTCAAGAAGTCCAGAAATTCCGGCCAGAACGCCCCGTCTGCTTCCGCCCGCAAAAATGCCGCCCAGTCGCACAAATGCCGCAGGCCGACGCCCGCCTCCTGCATGTGGTTCTGCGTGTGCAGCAGCAAAACGAGCGCGTGGTCGGCCGGCGCGGGAGACGGAAATTTCTGCCCGTCCAACTCGCGCACAACACGCCGGGACAAAATTCCCTCCGCCCGCGCGCGCACGAGCTCTCCCGCTTTTCCGAACGGAATGCCCGGAATCGCAAAGTGCAGCTCCAAAAGCGTCGAGCCATGCGTAAGCTCTCGGTGGTGGCTGCTGTCGCCCGGCTCGTCGATGATCTTGCAGCCTTTTTCGGTCAGGCAGTCCAACAGTGCGTCCGTCTTTGCCGGGTCCGTCAGAAAGTCGATGTCTCCCAGCACACGCCCGGACGGTTTACAATAGTAGCTCGCCGCGGACATGCCCTTTAAAATCACCATCGGTTCCGGCGCGATCGCGTTCTCCAGCCACGCCTCACTTTGCAAAAGCGCAAAATTTGCCCGCATAAGCCGCGCCGCGCAGCTCGTCCAGGCCCCGATGTTCGTCACATACTTCCCGAACGGTGCAAGCGCGTCCGCTGCCATCAGTGTCACCGCCTGTGCCTGTGATTCCTTTAATACCGCGTCCCAGTCGGCCTCCCGCAGCGTCTTTTCGTCCAGCTCCGCCGCCGTCCCCGTCAGCTCGCCGCGCAGAAGCGCCAGCAAAAGCTCCTGTTCTCCCGTCATAAAATCCCGCCTTTCTTCCTGCGTGATTATATCATATTCCATTGTGGTACGACAAGCAGAAACCCGATCATCTACATGTGTAAACCACCAGATTTTCAAAGAAAAAACAGTCTTGGTGGAAAAATCCAGCGAATGGACTTGATTCTTGCTCCCAAAAACAGTATACTACTATCTGGGAGTACGGCCATTCGTTTCAGGTAAAGCCGTTGATCGATGAATAAGCAGGCACGCCCATACGCGGCGCGCCGGAGAGGGAGAAACAGGAACATGAAACGAGGGCGGATTCGCTGGCCACTGGTCGCATACGATATGCTGATCCTGCTGGCGCTGGATGTGCTGCTGCTGGTTCTGTACCGGAGCAGTGAGCATCTGAGCTGGAGCGCAATTTTGCTGCACAGCGGCATCAGCTTTGTCTGCGTCTTTCTCGCCCGGTCCCACGGCAGCATCTATCAGCAGATCTGGCGCTACGGCGGCATTCAGAGCTACATCCGGCTGCTGATTACAGACGGCGTCGCGTTTTTTGCTGTGTTGATGATAGAATTTCTGCTGCCTGTGACGGTGCATGTCCCCCGGCTCTCCTTTGCGCGCCTGCTCAGCATCGCCTGTATGAATCTGCTCGGCGCGCTTTCCATCCGGATGATCTACCGATATGCCTTTAAGTATGGCCCCGAGGATACGCCCCGGGGGCATTTTCTGCGCCTTCTGCTGCGCATTTTTTCCGGTGAGGACATGGTGCACGTCAACGTCGACACCGTCCAGAAAATCAAAATCGCCATCATCGGCGCCGGGCGCGTGGGCGTGAACCTCGCCGAAGAGCTCCTCGGAAACGCGGACGCGGCCTATGCCCCGCGCTGCTTTGTCGATGGCGACCCCGAAAAGGCCGGGCGCGAAATCCACGGCATCACCGTCGTGATGGAGGACGAGCACACCGTCGAGCAGCTCAGCCGCTTTGAGGTGCAGGAGGTCGTTCTCGCCATCCAGAACCTGAGCGAGGAGAAAAAGCGCGACCTCTACACCCGCTATTCCTCCGCCGGATATAAGGTCAAGGTATATGACTATCCCGTCATGCAGACCGCCGGACAGAAGCGCCATCTGCGTGAGTTCGATGTAGAAGATCTGCTGTTCCGCAAGCCTATCCATATTTCCGACGAAAAGACCAGCGCGTATTATCGGGACAAGGTTATTCTCATCACGGGCGGCGGCGGCTCCATCGGCTCCGAGCTCTGCCGGCAGCTGGCCAAGATGGAACCAAAACAGATTATCATCCTCGATATTTACGAGAACGGCGCGTACGACGTGCAGCAGGAACTCCTGACCGCGTATCACGGCAAGCTGGATCTTCAGATCGAGATCTGCTCCATCACGCAGAAGTCTGCCCTGATGCGCGTTTTTGAGCGCTATCACCCGCAGATCGTCATCCACGCCGCCGCGCACAAGCACGTTCCGCTGATGGAAAAGGACTGCATCGAGGCGGTACATAATAACGTTTTCGGCACAAAAAATCTGGTCGACCTCAGCGAGCAGTACCGCGTCGAGCGCTTCATGATGGTCTCGACCGATAAGGCCGTCAACCCCACCAGCGTCATGGGCGCGAGCAAGCGCATGTGCGAAATGATCGTTCTGAGCGCAAGCACGTGGGGCAGCGTCAACTACAGCGCGACGCGCTTCGGAAACGTGCTTGGCTCGGCGGGCTCGGTGATTCCCCTCTTTAAGCGGCAGATCGCTGCAGGCGGTCCCGTCACGCTGACCGACCGGCGCATCATCCGCTATTTCATGACCATCTCCGAGGCCTCGCAGCTGGTGCTGCAGTCCGGCCCGATGGCGAAAAACGGGGAGCTGTTCGTTCTGGATATGGGCCAGCCGATCAAGATTCTGGACTTAGCTGAGAGCATGATCCGGCTTTCCGGCGTGCAGGGGGTTGAAATTATCGAAACCGGCCTTCGCCCCGGCGAAAAGCTCTACGAGGAGCTGTTGGTCAAAACGGAGCAGTTGGGCAAAACCGAAAACAGCCTGATTTTCATCGAAACCGATACGCCGCTGCGCAAGGAAGAGCTGGACGAGCGGCTCGCACTTCTCGAGCAGGCCTGCGATACGCAGAGCGACGAAGCTGTCCGCGAAGCCCTCCGGCAGGTCGTCCCCACCTATTGCGCTTTGGACGATGTAAACCCTCCCGATACACAGGCTGCGGAACTGAGCACACGTCATCCGCTGCGCGAGCGCCGCAAACCAGTGCAGGTTCGCGTATAATTTCCGCCAATTCCGGCGGGCAGCAGGAGGAACCCGAAACCAATGTACGTCAAAACCGAACGCTTCCGGCCGTTTGAGAAAAAGCTCTGGCTCGCCTCCCCCACCATGCACGGCGAGGAACTACAGTATGTCCGGGAAGCCTATGATACAAACTGGATGTCTACCGTCGGCGCGAATATTACCGCCGTGGAGCAGCTTGCGGCAGAACAGGCGGGCGTAAAATACGCGGTCGCCCTTTCCAGCTGCACGGCTGCGCTGCATCTGTGCGTAAAGCTCGCGGGTGAGCGGCTCTATAGCCGTCCGGCGATCAGCCATGGCACACTGGAGGGTCGGCGCGTCTTCTGTTCGGACATGACATTTTCCGCCACGCTGAACCCCGTCGTCTATGAGGGCGGTATCCCTGTGTTTATCGACACAGACGGCAATTCGTGGAACATGAGTCCCACCGCGTTGGAACGAGCGTTTGCGCTTTATCCGGACGTGAAGCTGGTGGTATACGCCGAGCTTTACGGCTTTCCCGGCAACATTCAGAAAATTCGGCAGATCTGCCATGCGCACGGAGCGCTTTTGATTGAAGACGCAGCCGAGGCGATGGGCGCGTTCTGGGCGGACGTCCCCTGCGGCAGCTTCGGAGATTACGCAGCCGTTTCCTATAACGGAAATAAGATCATCACCGGCTCCACCGGCGGCTGCCTTTTGACGAACGATATATCAGACGCGAACCATGCAAGAAAATGGTCGACGCAGGCGCGCGAAAACGCCGCGTGGTATCAGCACGAGGAAGTCGGCTACAACTACCGCATGAGCAATGTCGTGGCGGGCGTGATCCGCGGCCAATATTCCCATCTGGACGAGCATATCGCGCAGAAAAAAGCGATCTACGACCGCTATCGGGAGGGGCTCAAGGATCTGCCCGTGCAGATGAATCCCTTCGACCGGCAGCACAGCGCACCGAACTATTGGCTCTCTGCCATGATCATAAATCCAGAGGCTATGTGCAGGCAGGTTCGCAGTGATTCGGAGGCTCTTTACCGTCCCGAGCACGGAAAGTCCTGCCCGACGGAAATTCTGGAGGCGATCTCAGGTCTGAACGCCGAAGGGCGGCCTATCTGGAAGCCGATGCATATGCAGCCCATGTACCGCATGCATGAGTTTATAACCGTCAACGGCTCCGGGCGCGCAAAAACGAACGCTTATATCGCCGGAAGCACCGAGAATGTCGGCGCGGATATTTTCCATCGCGGGCTGTGTCTCCCGAGCGACAATAAAATGACAGAGGACCAGCAGGAACAGATTATCGCTGTGATCCGCGCATGCTTTGACTGAAATGGATATGGCACGAAAGCAAGGCTTTTATGAGCGCTACATAAAACGTGCACTTGATATTGTCTGCGCTTTAGCAGCGCTGCTCGTCTTTGTCTGGCTGTATCTTCTTGTTGCAGTGTTGGTGCGCTTCAAATTAGGCTCTCCTGTTTTGTTCGTGCAGCCAAGGCCGGGAAAAGACGAGAAAATTTTCAAGCTGTATAAATTCCGTACCATGACGGACGCGCAGGACGAACACGGCGAGCTGCTGCCGGATGAAATCAGGCTCACCGCCTTTGGCCGTAGTCTTCGCGCAACCTCTCTGGATGAGCTGCCGGAAGTGTTCAACATTTTAAAAGGTGACATGTCTGTCGTCGGTCCCCGGCCGCAGCTGGTGCGCGACATGGTCTTCATGACGCCCGAGCAACGCAGTCGGCACTCCGTTCGCCCCGGGCTCACAGGCCTTGCCCAGACCCGCGGCCGGAACGCGCTGAGCTGGGAGAAAAAGCTCGCCGCTGATTTGGAATATATCCAGCACATCACCTTCTGGGGCGATGTGAAGATCGTGTTTGACACCGTCAAGCAGGTTTTCTTCCACCAGAAGGGTCTGGACGGCGACGCATGCGATGAAATCGAAATCACTGATGATTACGGTGATTATCTTCTCAAGCGCGGCGCGGTCTCGAGAGAAGAATACGAAGAAAAGCAGGCAATAGCGATTGCGCTGCTCGATGGGCAGGAACGCATATCGGTCTTGTCGAGGTAATGGAAATGGACGAACTCGTATCAATTATCATGCCTTCCTACAATACTGCAAACTACATTGCCGCCTCGATTCAGTCCGTGCTTGACCAAACGTATCAGAATTGGGAGCTCATCATCGTCGATGACTGCTCCACGGACGATACTGACGCAGTTGTCGCACCGTTTCTAACCGACGCGCGGATTCGCTACTTGAAAAACGAACAAAACAGCGGCGCTGCTATCTCCAGAAATCGCGCGCTGCGCGAGGCCAAGGGACGTTGGATTGCGTTTCTGGATTCCGATGACCTGTGGGAGCCGCAAAAACTTGAAAAGCAGCTCACGTTCATGCAGGAGCATGATTATCACTTTTCGTATACGAATTACATCGAGATAGACGAAAACTCCGCGCCTAACGGACGGAGTGTTACAGGACCGAAGAAAATTACCAAATCCGGCATGTACAATTTCTGTTGGCCGGGCTGCCTGACCGTGATGTATGACGCAGAAGCAATCGGCCTGATTCAGATTGCAGACATCCGGAAAAATAACGACTACGCCATGTGGCTGAAGGTCTGCCAAAAGGCGGACTGCTACTTATTGGATACGTGCTTGGCGCAATACCGGCGCGGGCGAACCGGAAGCATCAGTTCGCACCACATCGCAGCAATGGTTGCCTGGCACTATAAACTGTTTCGGGATGCAGAAAATGAAAGTCCAATCATTGCTACTTCCCTTACCGCGCGAAACCTGTTTTGGGGTTTATACAAAAAAATCAGATATGTAAAGAGGTGAACTCGTGCATACAGCAGCCGTCCTTGGGCATTTTGGATACGGGCAGAATCTGCTCAACGGGCAGACAATCAAGACGAAAATCGTAACAGAGGAATTGCAGCGCCAGCTCGGCGAGGATCAAGTTGTATGTATTGACACGCACGGCAAGCTGAAAACGCTGCTGCGCGCCCCGTTTCAGGTGATTTCCGCACTCAGGGGCAGCAAGAACGTCCTGATGTTCCCCGCACAGAACGGTCTGCGCGTCTACGCGCCTCTGCTTGCTTTTTTCAGAACTTTTTTCCGCGAACGCGGCCTGCACTATGTTGTCATCGGCGGCTGGCTGCCGCAGTTTTTATCAAAACGCAAACTGCTTACCGGCACGCTGAAGCGCTTCGACGGAATCTATGTAGAGACAAACACCATGAAGGCGGCTTTGGAGGCGAACGGCTTTCGCAACATCTTTCTCATGCCGAACTGCAAGCCGCTGGCTGTGCTTTCTGAGGACGAGCTTGTCTACCCTACCGGCACGCCGTACCGGCTTTGTACGTTCTCCCGCGTCTGCAAAGAAAAAGGCATCGAGGACGCGGTTCGCGCCGTTGCTTCCGTAAATGAAGCGCTCGGATACACCGCCTACACGCTCGATATCTACGGCCAAGTCGACAGCGGCCAGACGGAGTGGTTTGAGCAGCTGCAAGCATCTTTTCCAAACTATATAAGCTATTGTGGACTTGTTCCCTTTGATGAAAGTACAAATGTACTGAAACACTACTTTGCGCTGATTTTTCCTACTTATTATGACGGTGAGGGCTTCGCTGGCACGCTTATTGACGCTTTTTCTGCTGGTATTCCTGTTATTGCAAGTGATTGGAAATACAATCCGGAAATTGTGAATGAGCATGTTGGATATTTATACCCAGCAAAAGACGTTGCGGCGCTGGCAGCAGTATTAAAAGATGTCTCTCATGATCCATCAATTATTATTGAAATGAAAAAGTCTTGTCTCAAAGAATCGAAAAAATACGAACTCGAAACGGTCGTCAGGGATTTGCTGAATCATTTGAAGGTGTAATGACCATGAAACGTTTGCTTTGCATCATATCGGCCATGAACACAGGCGGCGCGGAAACCTTTTTGATGAAGCTGTACCGAAAATTGGACAGAACTAAATTCCAGATGGATTTTTGCGTCAACGCTCCGGAAAAAGGCTTTTATGACGAGGAAATTGCCTCCATGGGCGGCAGAATCTATCGCATCCCGTGCAAATCCAGCGATCTCCCCGGCTTCCGGCGGCAGTTGACAAACGTCGTCCGCGAGAACCGGTACGACTATGTACTGCGCATCACCGCCTCCGGCGCAGGGCTGATGGATCTGAAGCTTGCGAAAAAGGCTGGCGCTTCGGTCTGCGTCGCCCGTTCGTCCAACTCCGGAAGCGACGGCGGGCTCAAGTCTTTCCTTGCGCACAGAATCGGGCGGCTGCTCTATTCCAGATACATAGACGTTCGCATCGCGCCGTCTGATCTTGCGGCCATCTATACCTTTGGCCGTCGGGCGTATCAGCGCGGTGAGGTCAGAATCCTTCACAACGCGCTCGATCCGGCAGTGTACCACTATGACCCCACAGCCAGAGCGCGCATCCGCGAGACCTTCAGCATGCCGCAGGATGCGTTTGTCATCGGGCACATCGGGCGCTTCTCCCAGCAGAAGAACCACACGTTTTTGCTGGAAGCCTTCGCGTCTGTTCACCGGATGCATCCGGAGGCTATTTTGATGCTTGTCGGAGACGGCGAACTGCGGCCGGACGTTACGCAGCAGGTTGAGCGGCTGCATCTATCCGCCTGCGTCCGCTTTTGCAGCGTGCGGTCGGACGTTCCGGCGCTTCTGTCGGCGATGGACGTGTTCGTGTTCCCCTCTTTTTATGAGGGCATGCCGAACACCATCATTGAGGCGCAGGCGACCGGCCTTCCGTGCGTGCTCGCGGACACGATCACAAAGGAGGCCGACATCACCGGCCTTCTCACCTATCTTCCATTGGGCGACGCGGAGCGCTGGGCAAATGAAATTGCCGGAAAGTGCGCCTGTGTGCGCCGCGACACCTCGGAAGAACTGAAGGCCGCCGGGTACGATATCAACGAGGTATGTAAAGAATTTGTCCAGATGATCTTCGGAGAAGACGCATGAGAATCAACACCAAAGCATTTTGCGACCGCCTGATCTGGCTTCTGACGCTGTTCTGGGTCGTGGCCATCTATCTGTTTACGATGGAAACGTGGGGTCGCTACATCTATCTGGCCTTAGCTGTCGCTATTTTTCTGCTGACGGCGCTGCGTAACGGCGGCTGCATCCGTGTGAAGCTTTACCGGTACCATGCGTATGTGCTGGCCTTCGTGGTCTATACCGGCTTTTCCGCGGTATGGGCGTGGGCGCCCGCGGAGGCGTTTTCCAAGTGCATTACGCTGCTGAACATTTTTATATGCTGCGCAATGATGTATC
>CALCJW010000016.1:0-8154 GCA_937967235.1 uncultured Clostridia bacterium | reverse complement strand
TACCGATAAACGGCAAGCGGGCGGCTCCCTTCGCGTCAGCAGGGGGCGCACCTCTTTTTGTTGCCCCCTGACTTATAGAAAGGGGGCTGCGACAAATGGTTACATATTCTGATATGATTCAGCTTGGTATCCGCATCGTCGGCATTATTAGCCGCTTTATTCAGGTTAATAACAAAAAGAAGTAACCGCCCAATCTCCCCAGATTACGGTTACTTCTTTTAGCAATTCGTAGGGGAACTACTCGTTTGCCGGTAGCACCCTTTGTATTTTTAGTATAGTCCAGGGGACGCAAAATGTCAAGCGCAGCGGCTTTTTCTTTGGGCGCATTGACTTTTGATGCAACTTATGGCAACATGGTGTTAAGCGGATTTTTTCTGCGGCAGGGCGAACATGGCGGGCATGCGGCGCGTGATGGCAACGCAGAGAAGGCTTCCGAGCGTGATTTTCAGAAGGTCGCCCGGGAGATAGATGAGCATGCCGCGGCGGATGACCTGCCAGAAGGTAAGACCCTTGCCAAGATAGCCGTTTGCGATCAGCGCCATATAGGGAACGCCGATGGCATAGAGAACCGCGAGACCTGCGAGCATCGAAAGCGCCGTCCGCCAGAAGGTAAGGGGCCGCTTTGCAAGCTTGCCGATTACATAGGCGCACGGGATGAGGCCCAGAAGAAAGCCGAACGTCGGCTGGAAGATATACGAAAAGCCGCCGCCGAGCGCGAAAATCGGTACGCCCACGAGGCCGATGAGCACGTAGACTGCCTGCGACAGCGCGCCATAGCCGGCGCCCAGCAAAACGCCTGCCATCGCCGTAAAGAGAAATTGCAGCGAAATCGCAGCGAGCGCAAACGGAATTTTGAAGAAGGCCCCGACCGCCGTCAGAGCGGCAAAGAGCGCGCAGAGAATCATTGTTCTGGTTTTCATGGTTCCTCCTGAATTGTAAACTTGATTTTTTGATTTTGCGGTTTACAATAGGAGTATAGCAGATACCGGCCCAAAATACAAGGAGAATTTTTATGACGAAGGATGACGTTCTGGCGCTGTTGGAGCAGGCGGACGCACCGGTTTCCGGCGAGCAGATGTGCAAGACGCTGGGTCTGACGCGCGCAGCAGTCTGGAAGGCGATTGAGGCGCTGCGCGCAGACGGATATGAAATTGAAGCAGCCACGAGGCGGGGATATTTCCTCTGCACGTGCCCACTTACAAAAAGTGCGCTCGAAAGGCGGCTGGCGGGGCAATTTCCCACGGAAAAGCTCATCGTCCTGCCTGAGGTCGACTCGACGAACAACTATCTCAAAACACTCGCCGCAAACGGCGCGCCGGACGGGACGGCAGTTCTGTCTCTCAAGCAGACGGCCGGGCGCGGTCGGCGGGGCAGGAGCTTCCTGTCTGAGCCGGGCGGGCTGTATTTGAGCTTTCTGATGCGCCCGCAGGAGCCCGCGGAAGCGCTTTTGCACCTGACGGCGCTGGCGGGGCTGTGCGTATGCACGGCGGTTAAACAGGTGACGGGTATGCAGGCCGGGATCAAATGGCCGAACGACCCGGTTCTGAACGGGAAGAAGCTCTGCGGCATTTTAACGGAGCTCTCGGTGTCACTTGAGACGCAGGAGCCGGAGTATGTCGTCATCGGCATCGGCGTCAACTGCAACCAAAAGCGCTTTCCGGAGGATCTTTCGATGGCGACCTCTCTTCGTATCGAGGGGGGAAGTCCCGTGGATGTGAACGCTGTCGCGGCGGCGCTTTTGCTGGAGCTTTCGCGTATGCGCCGGGAATTTCTGACCCGGAAGGACGCGTGGGTGCGCGCGTTCGCGGAAACGTGCCTCACGGTCGGAAAAGACGTGCAGATCCTGCGCGCGGGAGACACGAAGCAGGCTAGAGCCGTCGGCATTGGGAAAGACGCGGAGCTTCTGGTTCAGTACCCGGACGGGACGACGGAAAGCATCTCGTCCGGCGAGGTGTCGGTGCGCGGACTGTATGGGTATGTATAAAAGAGCACGCCACATAACTGCGGCTGTCTGCCGGATGACGTGGTGTTGCCCGAATGGGAAAGGAGCATGTTTATGACAAACGAAGTATTGAAGGCCATTGAGGCGCGCAGAAGCTGCCGCAGCTATGAAGAAAAGCAGATCAGCGCCGAGGAACTGAACGCTGTCACGAACGCGGGCACCTGGGCCCCCACGGCCAAGGGCCTGCAATCACCTAAAATGGTCGTGGTGCAGGACGCGGAAACGGTGGCGAAGCTCGAGCGCATGAACGCGGTGGTGCTCGGAAATCCGGACGCTCACCCGTTTTATGGCGCGCCGACGGCAGTGGTCGTTTTTGCCGATACGCAGGTTCCCACCTATATGCAGGACGGCTCGCTCGTGCTCGGAACGATGCTGCTGGCCGCGTCGTCGATCGGCCTTGGCTCGTGCTGGATCAACCGCGCGAAGGAGTCGTTCCAGTCGGAAGAGGGCAAGGCACTCATGCGCAAGTGGGGTTTGGCAGACACGTACGAGGGCATCGGCATCTGCATCCTCGGCTACGTCAAGGGCGAAATTCCCGCCCCGAAGGCAAGAAAAGAAGACTATATCGTCATGGCCTGACGATTTCAAAACATCAAAACAGGAGGCGCACCATGAGCTACGAGCAAACGGCATTTTGCGGCGCGGTCGGGCGCGGCGAAGAAATTTTCTGGGTAAACCCGGCCAAAAAGCCCTATGAAGCGGTAAAAGCGTCACTTCCCTTCTCCCATGCGCAGATCGAAGACGCAGCAAGCAGACTCTCCCGCTTCGCTCCCTTCCTGCAAATCAAGTTTCCCGAGACGGTCCCGACAAACGGCCTCATCGAGTCGCCCCTGCGCGAGATTGCGGATATGCGCGCGTGGCTGCATACGCCGTGCCCCGAGCAATTTGAAGGGAAACTTCTTCTCAAGATGGACAGCCATCTCGCGGCGGCGGGCTCTGTAAAGGCGCGCGGCGGCATTTATGAAATTCTGCATCACGCGGAAACGCTTGCTTTAGAGCACGGGATGCTGAAGGACGGAGAATCGTATGCGCGCTTCGCCGACCCGGACTTCCGGGAATTTTTCGGAAAATTTTCGCTGCACGTCGGCTCAACCGGCAATTTAGGCCTCAGCGTCGGTGTGATCGGCGCGGCGCTTGGATTTAAAACCTGCGTGCACATGTCGGCGGACGCGAAGCAGTGGAAAAAGGATCTGCTTCGCAGCCGGGGCGTGGAGGTGCGCGAGTACGCGTCCGATTACTCCGCGGCGGTCGCGGCAGGGCGGAAGCTGGCGCAGGCGGACCCCACGGCCTATTTTGTCGATGACGAGCAGTCGGGCGACCTCTTTTTGGGCTACGCCGTCGCGGCGGGGAGACTGCAAAAGCAGCTGGATGCGATGGGAATCGCTGTAGACGACGAACACCCACTGGTGGTCTATTTACCCTGCGGCGTCGGCGGCGCACCGGGCGGTATCTGCTATGGGCTCAAGGAAATTTACGGCGACAACGCCGTCTGCTGCTACGTTGAGCCAACGCAGGCGCCATGCATGCTGCTAGGACTTGGCACGGGGAAAATGGAGCAAATTTCGTGCGCGGACGTTGGCCTCAGCGGCAAAACGGCGGCGGACGGACTGGCGGTCGGACGGCCTTCCGGCCTCGTTGCCCGGGCGACGGAGCATCTGGTCAGCTGTGAGGCCACGGTCAATGACCGCGCGCTCTACCGGTATCAGAAGCAGCTCTGGGACACCGAGGGCATTTTCATCGAGCCGTCGGCCTGCGCGGGCTTCCACAGCTATGTCCAGCTCGCACGCGCCTGCAAGGATGGCGTCCACCCCGAGACGCTTCACACGGCGCTCGAAAACGCGACGCACATTGTCTGGGCAACCGGCGGCAGCCTCGTCCCGGAAGCAGAGCGCGAGACCATGCTGCAAACCGAAACGAGCGCAGATGACCTTGCGCAAAGACCGGTCATCTTCCAATAAACAGCGAAAGCGCGCAGGCAAAGCCTGCGCGCTTTTTGTGCGTTTATTCAGATGTCCTCCGATGAGGCTTGCCCCTACGGCGCTTTTGAAGTTTTTCGTTAAAGTTCGTAGGGGTCGATGCCCACATCGACCCATTGGGAAGTCGCGAATTCGCCAGAAACTATCGAAAAAACAGTTGGTTCTGCCGGGGCGATGTGGGCATCGACCCCTACGCGTATTATTGATACATCAATTGAGTTCTGCAAGTGCGAAAAGTCGCTCAGGCTTCAATGAACCGTACAATCTTGTCGAGGTCATATTCTCCGCCGTCCATGTTGACGGTCATTGTCCGCTCCTCGGGAAGCGTGAGCCGCCACTTGTCGTAGAGCGTTTTGAGCTCGTAGACGTACATGAGGTCGAGGTTATCCTCATAGTCCCGACCCCTTGCACGCATGTGCTCGAGAATCGTCTGAATGGAGCAGTCGAGGTAGATATACTTGTCGATTTTCGGCATGAGCGAGCCGATACCCGTCGCGAGCTTTTCGAGCACGTCAAACTCCGCCTGCGTCAGATCGCCCTGATCGAGCCGGTAGCGCGCGATGACAAGGTTCTCAAGAAAGCAGCGGTCGAAGAAAAAGAGCTCTGTCTCGCCATTTCCGGGCTTCCACGCCGGGTCGTCAAAGTATAAAGACAAAAAGCTCACCTGTGCGTGGAACGTCCAGCGCTTCGAGTCCGCGTAATAGTCGCAGATGAAGGGATTGTCCTGCGGCCGCTCCTCGTGGAACGATGCGCGCGCGCCAAAATGATCGAGTAGTTTTCCAAGCATTGTTGTCTTGCCGGAACCGACTGTGCCGCAGATGGCGATGTATTTCATAAGCGCGCCTCCCTTCGCCGCGTTTCGCGGATTGTCAACAGCGCCTATCATACCGCAAAGGGCGCGGGTTTACAAGTCGGCAAAACGCTGAAACTTCGGGCGCTTCTTTGGAGTTTCCAATCAACCAAGACGCGAAAACCGTTCTGCCCCAGCGGTTTGCAGCCAGCGAAGAAGGAGCGTGTCCAAAAAGAGCAGCACCGCGCCGAAGCCCAGCAAAAATGCCTCCGGGGATACAAGCTCTGCCAGCCACATGAGCCATGCCGCGCCTGCCGCGAGCAAAACGCCCCAGCAAACGAGCATCGTCAGCATCACGGCCCAGCTCTGCTTTACGGCCTGCGCTTCGTTCGACCAGTCGAGCTTTGCGTGCACAATGCCCTCGCGAAGGCCAAGCACGTTTGCAAAGCGCGCAAACAGGACGCTGTCGAGCAGGATAAGCGGCGAGAGCTCTGTTACGCACGCGCAGCAAACAGATGCAATCACGGCCGCCGGAAGCGTCAGCAGGTCTGCCATGCGGAGCTTTGCCCGCAGCACCTGCGCGCCGGAGACGGGCATGGACTGCAAAATCCAGAGGTTCTTTCCCTCCAGCGACACAGAGCTCGGCGTAAAGAGCGTCATGCCAAGCATCCCGCCGATGGCAAGCGCGAGGAACACCGGCAGGGAAGACGCCAGCTCCGGCATCTGCGCAAGCACATCCAGAATCACGTCCCGCTTGATCACGAGCGCAACGGCCGCCGCCAGCAAAAACAGAACGCCAAGCCCCGAGTTAAGCAAATAGGTTGGACTCGCGCCGAGCCGCCGCAGCTCGCGACGCACAAGCGCCGTGTCTGCGCTCGCGGTCCTGAGCGCTTTTTCTTCATAGCGCACTTTCGGAAGGCCGCGCTTTGTCGTTACAATCCGGGTAAAGCTTCGGCTAAGAAGCCAGGAAACGAGCCCGAACGGTGCGAGCGTCGCAAGAAGCGACCATACAAGCGCCGGTGCGCTTTCTCCCGCCATCGCCCGGCCGAGCCAGACGAGGACTTTTGCGCCAGATAGCGCCGCGGCGATCTGCGCGCCGTTTTGCGCCAGCTGCGTGATATAGCTGTTCATCCGGAAGATGACGGCAAAATAGAGCCCCAGAAAGACGACCGAGCCGATGATTGTCGCAAGCGATTTGTTTCGCACGCGGCTTCCAAGCAGACTCAGCGCCCAAGCAAGTAAACTTGTTACCGCCAAAGAAAAGCAGGCCAGCGCCGGAAGCAGCAGGATAAACGAGACGAAGCCGAGAGCCGGAAGCCTTGCCGCCTGCGTCCACGCGAGCAGCGCCGGAATGGCGACCAGCAGACCGAACAGCAGGTTCCATAAAAGAAGCGATGCCATCCGACTGGCCAGAATATCACGCGGACGAACCGGGAGACTGAGCAGCAGCTCATTGTCCTTCGCCTCAAACAGCTGCGCCTTTGCCGTGAAGACCGTGCCGAAGACCATCAGCGCAAACGCCGCCACGGCGTACATCACAAAATAGAGCCAGCCGAGCGAAAGCTTTGCGTAAACGCCCGCCAGCGCGGAAAAGCTCGTGTAAAACAGCATGCCGAACGCGGCAAAGCAGTAAAGCATCAGAAGAAGCATGGCAATTTTCTGCGCGCCCGAGCGCTTTTTCTGGCTGCGTGACGCGCCTGTAAAATAGGTGGCAAAGGCCGCAAGGCGGACTCTGAGGAGCGTTTTCAGCATCACGACTCCGCCTCCAGTTCCAGAAATACCTCCTCAAGCGACTGGTTGCCCTTGATGTCTTCCATCGTGCCGGAGGCGATGAGCTTGCCCTTGCGTAAGATGGCGACCTTGTCGCAGAGCTTTTCCGCGACCTCGAGCACGTGCGTCGAGAAGAAGATTGCGCCGCCGTTTCGGCAATGCTCGCGCATGAGCTCCTTGAGCAGGTGCGAGGCCGTCGGGTCGAGACCGACAAAGGGCTCGTCCATGATGATGAGCTTCGGCTCGTGGAGGAGCGCGGAGATGATCGCGAGCTTCTGCTTCATGCCGTGCGAGTAGCTGGAGACCGGCTGGGCCAGATCGCTCGTCAGATCAAAAAGGTCCGCGTAGCGATGAATGCGGCTTTGCCGGTCCTCCTGCGAAACGCCGAAGATATCCGCAACAAAATTCAGGTACTGAATGCCGGAGAGAAATTCGTAGAGGTCGGGGTTATCCGGGATGTAGGCAAGGTCCTTCTTGCAGGCGATGGGGTCTTCCGCGATGGATTTTCCGGCGATGAAAATCTCGCCGCTGTCCGGCTGCAAAATGCCGCAGCAGGCCTTGATGGTGGTCGTCTTGCCTGCGCCGTTGTGGCCGATGAAGGCGCAAATCTCGCCCGGGGCGATATGCAGCGACAGATCGCCCACCGCGAGCTTGTCGCCGAAGGTCTTTGTCAGATGGTTGATCACTAGCATGGTTCTGATTCCTCCCTTTCGTATCAGATTAGACGCAGCAGCAGGACATTTGTTCCCCGAATATAAAAATTAGCACTCTATTTAAGCGAGTGCTAAAATTTACAGTCCGTTCATAAAAACACGCAGATTTGTTCATAATCCGGAAGTAAACTGAAGCCATAAAAAGAAAATAAGAGGGAACGAAATAAGTTCCCGTTCAGGAGGTAAATTATGATGTTAGTACCGTATAGCCGCAAGAATCATTCCGTATACAATCCGTTCCAGGACTTTGATGATCTGGAAAAGGCGTTCTTCTCCGACCGTTCGCTGGGCGAACTGAAGACCGATATCAAGGACCTTGGCGAGAGCTACGCATTGGAGGCGGATCTCCCTGGCTTTAAGAAGGAAGACATTCACGTCGATGTGAAGGACAACACCCTGAGCATTACCGCCGAACGCCATTCCGAGTTTGAGCAGAAGGAGAAGAAGAACAGCTACCTGCGCTGCGAGCGTTCCTTTGGCTCTTACAGCCGGAGCTTTGACGTCAGCGGCATTGACTGCGCGAATATCAAGGCCGCGTACAAGGATGGCGTTCTGACTCTGACCCTTCCGAAGCAGAAGAAGGAAGAGCCCACCGGCCGTCGCCTCGAGATCGAGTAAATGCAATCGCCGGAGCCCTTGACATTTTCTGAAAATCGGATATACTAAACATAGCGAGGGTGCTACCGGCAAACAGGCAGTTCCCCTGGAATTTGGTTAAGAAGTAACCGTCATCTGTGGGAAGATTGGGCGGTTACTTCTTTTTGTTATTAACCTGAATAAAGAGGCTAATAATGCCGACGATGAGGATACCAAGCTGAATCATATCAGAATATGTAACCATCTGCCGCCCCCACAACCCATTCGAAATAGTAATTAAACTTATTGGGGCTCTCATTCCAAAAA
>CALCJW010000015.1:0-13910 GCA_937967235.1 uncultured Clostridia bacterium | reverse complement strand
GACCCCAGCCATGTGCTGCTGGCAATTGGCCGGCCCCACGAGGTGGCGCACGGTTCGCTCCGGCTGACCCTTTGCGAGGAAAACACGATGGAAGAAGTCGAGTATATGCTGAAGGAAATTCCGCAGGTGGTCACCTATCTTCGCAACATGTCTCCTGTGTGGAAAGAGCTCGAGCGCGGCGAAAAGCAGTTTATGCTGTAATTTAGGAGGGACAAGGCTATGGCACTTTATACTGATATTGTAATGGATCATTTCATGAACCCGAGAAATGTGGGAAGCATCGAGGACGCGGACGGCGTGGGCGAAGTCGGCAACGCCAAGTGCGGCGATATCATGAAGATGTATCTCAAAATCAAAGACGATAAGATTGAAGATGTGAAGTTTGAGACCTTTGGCTGCGGCAGCGCGATTGCCTCGAGCTCGATGGCAACCGAGATGATCAAGGGCAAGACGATCGAAGAGGCCCTCAATGTGACAAACAAGGACGTGGTCGATGCGCTCGGCGGCCTGCCCGCGCACAAGCTCCACTGCTCGGTACTCGCCGAGGAGGCCGTCAAATCCGCCGTCAAGGATTACTACGACAAGAACGGCATCGCCTACGACAAGAAAAAGTTCCCTGAGTGCGAGAACTGCGAGTCCTGCCGGATGGTGTAAGCTTTTAACCACCGTGCGTTGACGGGAACCTGCGGCAAATTCGAGGCTGCGCAGCGTCAAAGGTATCGATCTCTGCAAAAATCTGGGACAAAACGCCCGCAAAGCATCGCTTTGCGGGCGTTTTTCAATCCATCGGTTGTAAGGCATGCTTATCGGAAGCGCGTTCACGCTATGTGCCTGCCGTACCGGAGACGATCTGATCGAACAGCGTCTGCATCGTCTCGACCGAGCAGCCCGCGATATGGTGCGTGGCGGCAAGCTCCGGGGTATAGTCGGACAGCAGCATGGGGGCGTAATGGTACCAGCCGGTATCCGGGTTTTTCGTGATGAGGTTCACGGTCGACAGCAGCTCATAGTGCTCAACGTATGCGCCCGCCTCGTCCTTGCAGATCGTGACGCTCGCCATGCCGCCGAGCATATTCTGGGCCTGCGTCTGGTGGGAGAGGAAGTTTCCGAGCGAGTAGAAAACCGGTACCTCCCGTCCGTCTTCCGCCATCAGAACGCGCGCGGGCTGGACGACGTGCGGGTGCCCGCCGATGATGAGATCCGCGCCGCCGTCGGCCAGAATCTGCGCCCAGGTTTTCTCGTAGTCGTTGGGGCGGAATGTGTCCTCTTCTCCCCAGTGGGCAAAGACGATGACAAAATCAGAAGCTTCCTTTGCCCGGGCAAGATCGGCCTTGACCGCGTCAAACGTCACAAAGCGGTCGACCATCCACGCCTTTCCCGGCGCGCCGCCATTGAGACCGTAGGTGTAGTTCAGCATCGCGATACGGATGCCGTTTTTCTCGATCACGCGAAGGGTCTTCGCGTCTTCTTCTGAATCGTGAATGCCGAGCGTTGTGATCTCCGGATAGTGCTCCCGCCAGTAGCGGCAGGTATCGAGAATGCCCGTTTCGCCCTTATCAAAGCAGTGGTTCGTTGCACCGGTCACGACGGAAAAGCCCGTCTTGGCCAATGCGTCCGCCACCTGCGTCGGAGAGCCGAAGTTCGGGTAATTTGCGTAAAGCGCCGGGTCACCGACCAGAATCGTCTCCTGATTGATGCAGGCAATGTCATATTGAGAAACAACCGGCGCGATGGCCGCGTAAAACGGCGTGAAGTCATATCCGCCATCCGGCAATTCTGCTGACCAGTAGACGGTATTGTGGATCAAATTATCGCCCAGCGCCATCAGCGTCACGCGCGCAGACTCCGGTTCGGGTTCTGGCTCCGGCTCGGCAGGAAGCGCTTCAGGCTCGGATTGGGGTTCCGGAACGGCTTCCGGCGCTTGCTGCTGCATCGCAGTTTCCTGCGCATTGGACGGTTCGGTGGATGTCTGGGAAGCCGCTTCGCCTGATGTGCCGACACGTTTCGACGCGCGCAGCACCCAAAGCGCACCCAGCGTGATTGCCGCCAGAAGCAGCGCAACCAGAACTGCGCCCAAAACCCACGACGCGCCGGGTTCCTGTTTCTTTCGGGAGAACTTACCTGCCATCGGGACTGCTCCTTTCTAAGTTTGTAAATCGAAGCCCGCCCAGATATAGCGGTCAAAATCGTCCCGCAAAAATGCCTGCAGCTGCGCGGCAAAGTCTGCATCCAGCTCCGTCAGCCGCTTTGCGCCTCGAGTTGTCCGGACGAGCGGGTCGATGCAGCGCTTTTTGGCGCGGATCTTCACGGCGTAGGTATCTTCCGGCGGCGTTTGGCCGGAAGCCGTGCCGGTGATGCGGCGGTAGCGGCTCCAGTATGCCTTCATGCGGGGGTCGGCCTCCAGTTTCGCAATGACCTCCGGTTCGGTGCGCCAGAGATCGTCCCGCGAAAGCACGCCATCTTGCAGCGCAAGGCGCAGAAGATCGGAGAGCGCCTGCATGAAAAACCGGTCATCGTCGCTCACGAACCAATGCGACTGCTGCAAGGACCACTTGGAAAAAACCTGCGCGGCGGTTAAATCCTGGAACGAGAGCTCCGGCTGTCCGTCCTCCGATTCCAGAACCGTCAGATTTTCATAGACGGCGGAAATTTCGTCAAGCGATGCGCCGAACACGCGGTACGCGTTTCCGAGCGTATACTCGAGCCGGTCGGAGGAAAGCCGCGGCGAGTCGTTGTCCGCAATCGGATAGCGGTGGTAGTCGTCCACATCCTGCGTTTGAAGACCCAGGGCACGGAGGCCTGCCTGAAGCTTTGCATCGTTTGTCAGAATGTCGTGCGTCGGCGCTTCGGTCGATTCCTGCGCCAGATGGTCGCCGTTCAGAAAATCGACAACGTGCGCGAAAACCGGCGTTGCAATATCGTGAAACAGCGCGCTCAGGCTCTGTGCCTCGTCTTTTGTAAAGTGCCAGACGATCGCGGCCGCGCCGAGGCTGTGGAGGTACCGGGAATAGGCCGGTTTTCCCTTGTAAAGCAGACACGCCGTATATTCGCACCCGCAGTGCATGCCGACATCCAGCAGCCGCTGCATGGGCGCTGTTTCCGCAAATACCGAAAGCGTCTCCGGAAGTCCCCCATAGCGCGCGATGAGTTCCATACCATCCCTTCTTTCTTCTTTATTTTATCGGAAATTGCAGCCGGTTGCAACAAAACGAGCGAAAAAATCCTGCCGCATCCGAAGATGTGGCAGGATTTCAGGAATATTATCGGATGACAAGCTCGTCGTTCTGTACATCGACCGTGATCGTCTCGCCGGGGAGAATGCTGCCAGCCAGGATCTTCTTCGCGATGAGCGTTTCGAATGTGTGCTGGATATACCGGCGCAGGGGCCGCGCGCCGAACTGCGGGTCGTAAGACGTGTCGATGATGAGCTGCTTGGCGCTATCCGTGAGCTCGCAGCGCAGCTGCTTGTCGGCAAGGCGCTTATTAAGCGACTCGATCTGCAGGTCGATGATGCCCGTGATATTTGCCTTCGTGAGCGGCTTATAGAAGACGATCTCGTCGAGCCGGTTGAGAAACTCCGGGCGGAACGTGTGGTGGAGCAGGGTATCGACCTGATCCTTCGCTTCCTGGGTGATTTCGCCGTCCGCGCCGATGCCGTCGAGCAGAATCTGGCTGCCGAGGTTCGAGGTCAGAATGATGATCGTGTTCTTAAAGTCTACGGTCCGGCCCTGAGAGTCCGTGATCCTGCCGTCGTCGAGGACCTGAAGCAGGACGTTGAATACATCCGGATGTGCCTTTTCAATTTCGTCAAACAAAATGACGGAATACGGACGGCGACGCACAGCCTCGGTCAGCTGACCGCCTTCCTCATAGCCCACGTATCCGGGAGGCGCGCCAATGAGACGCGACACGGAGAACTTCTCCATGTACTCCGACATGTCGATCCGAATGAGGTTCTTCTCGTCGTCAAACAGGCTCGCGGCCAGCGTCTTGGCCAGCTCCGTTTTGCCAACGCCCGTGGGGCCAAGGAACAAAAACGAGCCAAGCGGCCGGTTCGGATCCTGAATACCGGCTCTACTTCTCTGGATGGCCTCGGCGACGACGCGTACCGCTTCGTCCTGCCCGATGACTCTCTTGTGGAGCGTGTCTTCGAGGTGCAAAAGCTTTTCGCGTTCGGATTCCATGAGTCTCGAAACGGGAATGCCCGTCCAGCGCTCAATGATCTTCGCGATTTCTTCCTCTGTGACCTTATTGCGCAGAAGGTTCGAGCCTTTCGTGTTCTGGGTTTGCTTTTCGTCCTGCTCGAGCTGCTTTTTGAGCTCGGGAAGATCGCCGTATTTGAGCTTCGCGGCCTTTTCATATTCGCCGTTCTTTTCGGCGAGCTCAATGTCGCGGTTGAGCTGTTCGATCTTCTCGCGCAGCTGCTGGACCTGCCCGATGGCCTTCTTCTCGTTTTCCCACTGCGCCTTCATGGTCTTAAAGGTCTCGCGGTTCTCGGCCAGCTCCTTTTGAAGCTCCGCAAGGCGCGCCTTCGAGAGCTCATCGTCCTCGTTTTTGAGCGCGGCCTCTTCGATCTGCATCTGGATGATCTTGCGGTTGATGACGTCGAGCTCGGTCGGCATCGAGTCCATCTCGGTGCGGATCATTGCGCAGGCCTCGTCGATAAGGTCGATGGCCTTATCGGGGAGGAAGCGGTCGGTGATATACCGGTTCGAGAGCGTCGCAGCGGCGATGATCGCGGGGTCCGTGATCTTCACGCCGTGGAACACCTCGTATCTCGATTCCAGACCACGCAGGATGGCAATCGTGTCTTCGACCGACGGCTCCTGCACGAGAACCGTCTGGAACCGCCGCTCGAGCGCGGGGTCCTTTTCAATATACTGCCGGTACTCGTCGAGCGTTGTTGCGCCGATGCAATGCAGTTCGCCTCTTGCCAGCATCGGCTTGAGAAGATTGCCCGCGTCCATTGAGCCCTCGGTCTTGCCGGCTCCCACGATGGTGTGCAGCTCATCGATGAAGAGGATGATCTTACCCTCGGACTTTTTGACCTCCGACAAGACAGCCTTCAGCCGCTCTTCAAATTCGCCCCGGTACTTTGCGCCCGCGATCAAAGCGCCCATATCGAGGGAGAAAATCGTCTTGTCCTGCAAGGCCTTCGGCACTTCGTTCGAGACGATCCGCTGCGCGAGGCCTTCGACGATGGCCGTCTTGCCGACGCCCGGTTCGCCGATGAGCACGGGGTTATTTTTGGTTTTCCGGGACAAGATCCGGATGACATTTCGAATTTCTTCATCGCGGCCGATGACCGGATCCATCTTCTGCTCGCGTGCGCGCTTGACAAGATCCGTGCCGTATTTTTCGAGCGCCTCATAGGTATCCTCCGGAGAGTCGGAGGTCACGCGCTGGTTGCCGCGGATGGACTGGAGCGCCTGCAGGCAGCGTTCCTTTGTAATATTGTAGGTCGAAAACAGACGCTTGAGCGTCGAGTCTGCCGTCTCGATCAGGGCCAGCAGCAGATGCTCGACGGAGACGAAATCGTCTTTCATCTCGTCCGCAATTTTCTCCGCACGGCTGAGCGCTTCGTCGACTGCGCGCGCTACATAATATTTATCGGCCTCCCGTCCGGAGCCCGTCACACGCGGGAGCTTACCCAGCTCCTGCAAAACGGCTGCGTCCAGACTCTCGACCGTGATCCCCACCTTCCGCAAAAGCTGTGGAGCAAGGCCGTTTTCCTGCCGGAGGAGGCTCGCGAGCAGATGCACCTGCTCGATTTGCTGGTTCTGATTTTCAATGGTCAGCTGCTGCGCAGCCTGAATCGCTTCCAAAGACTTCTGCGTATACTTCTGTGCATTCATAGATTCCACTCCTTTTAGCACTCTCTGCATTCGAGTGCTAACTCAATTTTCTACAGTGTAAACCCGACTGCCGGTTTTGTCAATGGGGCCGCACAAAAAGTTTGTAACGTTTTTGTGAATTTTACCCATTCGCCAAAATACAAAATATTTTTTGGATTTCATACATATTTAATAACTACCCTCTAAGTTTTTTAATAACCCCTTGGTATCATAATCTTGCAAGAAGCGATATACACTTTTTCATTTTCCCCTCATATATTTTGAAAAGAGAAACCCTGAAGCAAACTGGTCATTTGCTTCAGGGTTTCTTTCGTGTCAACTTATTGTTGCTTTCGTCGGGGGCATCGTCCCCTACGCGTTGTCTGCAAGTCTGTACAAAATGATAACGTCATGCGTTATCCTGCGGCAGGAGCTGTTCCTTATGGCGGAAGTAGTAGCCGTAGCCGGTGAGGTCGGCCAGCACCCAGCCGATGGGGATCGCCATCCAGATACCGATCTCTCCGATGCGCCCGGCCAGCAGATAGGCAAGCGCGACGCGCGTGCCAAGCGAGATGACCGTCAGCACGACGGACATGCCCGGGCGCTTGACGGCGCGATAGAACCCGTAGAGCAAAAACAGGCAGCCGATGCCGGCATAAAACGCCCCCTCAACGCGCAGGTACAAAACACCCGCCGCGAGTACCTCCGTCTCCCCCGCCTGCACGAAGATGCGCATGAGCGGATTTGCAAAGATACACACGAGCGCGGAAATGACGACGGAAAACGCCGCGCTGGCAATGGTCGCCTGCCGGAAGCCCTGTTTGAGGCGCTCTTTTTGCCCCGCTCCGTAGTTTTGCGCCGTAAAGGTGGAAAACGCGTTGCCGAAATCCTGCACGGGAAGGTAGGCAAACGAGTCGATCTTCACCGCCGCGGCAAAGGCCGCCATGGTCACCGCGCCAAAGCTGTCCACAAGGCGCTGGATGAGAAGGATACCAAAATTCATCGCCGACTGCTGCGCGCAGGTAAGTAAAGATAAATCGAGAATCTCCGCGAGCATCGCGCGGCTGAATGTCCGATCGTCCTTCCCCGGCAGAAACTCGCGGCATTTCAGAATTGCGTAGATGAGAATTCCGATTCCCGAGACATACTGTGCCAGCACCGTCGCAATCGCCGCACCCGCAATGCCCCAGGAGAACACGAGCACGAACAGAAGATCGAGCCCGACGTTTAAAAGCGCCGCCGCGCCGAGGAACCACAAAGGCGCCACCGAATTTCCGACCGCGCGCAGCAGGCACGCAAAGAAATTATAGAGAAACGTCGCGATAAGCCCCGCGAAAATGATGACAAGATACTCCCGCATCGAGTCGTACAGCTCCGCCGGGATTTGCAGAAAGCGCAGAATCGGGTCTAAAAACGCGTAGACCAGAATGTTGAGCGCCGCCGCCACCGCAAAGATCAGGACCAGCGCATGCCAGACCGCGCTCCGAAGCGAGGTGTAGTCCTTTTTCCCGAGGTAGATCGAAAACAGCGCGCCCGCGCCCATCGAAAGGCCGAGGAAAATGGACGTGAGAAACGTCATGAGCGTATACGCAGAGCCCACCGCCGCCAGCGCGTTTTTGCCCAGCGCCTGCCCGACGATGAGCGTGTCTGCGATGTTATAAAACTGCTGAAGTAAATTTCCCGCGATCATCGGCAGCGCAAACAGCAAAAGCCCCTTTGTGATATTCCCCTTCGTCAAGTCCCGATACATGCTAACACCTGTCCTGTTTTGTCTTTGCCGCGTGCGCAGTTTGCCTATTATAGCCCGGAATCTCCGGAAAAGCAACCGGTGCTTCGTGTGCGCCTGCCAAAAGGTGCGGATTTTCCGGGAATTCTTGGCTCTCGTGATTTTTTTGCAAATTTTTCGAAAATCGGTAAATTTTTATTGATTCCCTCTTGCTATTTTTCAAAAATGCAATATACTAAGAGGCAGGAGATTTGATAAGGGCGGGAACGATGTGGCCCCGCAAATTTAACAATCCATGCGTAGTCGAACGTTGCATGAGTAGGAATGACGCGTCAAGTACCGGTCGGATGGGAGGTTGCCGCCGGGCGAAGGAGTTTCTCCGCGGTGTCATTCCGCATCCGCTGTTTTTGTGCAGGAACCTCTGATCCATTCGTCGCCTTGCTTCGCCGGATCTTTTGCCGAAGCGATCGGCCGCCTGAATCAGAACTTCCTGAGAATTCTGTTGCGCTTTTCTATGAAGGATTTTTCATCTGCCGCATCACCATATTTCAACCTCCTCCTATCATTTCGATTCGGAGGCTATTTTTATGTCTAAAAACCAATCCGCAGCCGTCGCGCAGACGCGCACGCATTTGCTCAAAAACGTCAGAACCCTTGTTGTATCCGCTGCCCTCGCCGCCATCAGCGTGGTGTTGGCAAGACTCATTATCCCGATGCCGGACGTATCGACGCGCTTCTCGTTAGAAGCCGTGCCCATCTTCTTAGCGGGCATGTTCTTTGGCCCCATTCCGGGCGCGCTCGTAGGCTTTTCGGCTGACCTGGTCGGCTGTCTGTTCTCGGGCTATGGGTACAATCCCCTGTTCTGCATCCCGCCGATCCTCTATGGCCTGTCGGCAGGCTTCTTCCGCCCGATGTTAGCCAAGAAGACGAACCCGCTGACCATCGGCCTTGCCTTCCTGCCCGCGATCGTCCTGGGCTCCATTCTCTATCAGAGCTGGTCCCTGGCCTTCGTCTACGGCGGAGACGCATTTGAGGCATTCTTCCTGACAAAGCTTGCCTCGCGCTCTGTGCAGTTCGGCGTAACGTTTGTGCTCGACGTTCTGATCGTATGGCTGCTGTATAAAGCAAAGGTATTCTCCAGCGCAAAGCTCTGGCCGCCCGTTTCCGGCGCGCAGAAGCCGACGCGCGAGGACTGATTTTAAAGAAAGAAGTTTTTCGTTATGACGCTGGAACAAGCACTGCACTATATCCATGCTGTCTGCTGGAAGGGCAGCATTCCCGGGCTCGAGCGCATCGAAGCGCTGCTCGATAAAATGGGGCACCCCGAGCGCGCCTGCAAATTTGTCCATGTCGCGGGCACGAACGGCAAGGGCTCGACCTGCGCGATGCTGGCCTCGATCTTTCAGGCCGCTGGCTATAAAACAGGTCTCTACACATCTCCCTATATTCTCCGCTTCAACGAGCGTATTCAGGTAAACGGGCAGCAGATTCCCGATAAGGCCATCTGCGAGCTGACCGAGTACATCAAGCCCATGGCTGATTCAATCTTTGAGCAGCCGACCGAGTTTGAGATGGTCACGGCGCTGGGCTTTGAATACTTCAAGCGCGAGAAATGCGACATCGTCATCTGCGAGGTCGGCATGGGCGGCGAATTTGACGCGACGAACGTCATCCTGCCCCCGGAGGCCGCCATTCTGTGCAACATCGGTCTCGACCACACCGAGGTTCTGGGCGACACGCTGGAGAAAATCGCAGCGACAAAGGCCGGGATTATCAAACCCGGCTGCGACGCTGTCATCTACCGGGAGCAGCCGTCCGTCGAGGCGGTCTTTGAAGAACGCTGCAAGAAGGTCGGCGCAACGCTTCATAAGGCGGACTTTGATTCCATCCGGCTCGAGTCGCACGATCTTTCCGGTCAGGTCTTCTCCTGCGGAAGATTCCAGCACCTGAAGCTTCCGCTCCTTGGCGAGCATCAGCTCCACAACGCGGCGGTCGTTCTCGCGGCGGTGGATGCGCTCAAGGCCAAGGGCTGGAACCTCACGGACGAGGCGGTCCGCACGGGGCTTGAGACGGTGCAGTGGCCGGGACGCTTCCAGCTCATGCGCGAAAAGCCGCTTTTCATCGTCGACGGCGGGCACAACCCGCAGTGCATTGAGGCGCTCGTGCAGAATATTGACGACTATCTCAAGGGCCGCGAGCTCACAATTCTCACCGGCGTTCTGGGCGATAAGGATTTCCACTGCATGTATAAAAACGTCGCCCCGTATGCCAAGGAGTTCATCACCATCACGCCCGCCAATCCCCGCGCAATGTCGGCGGAAGGTCTTGCCGATTACCTGCGCCAGTTTGGAAAGCCCGTCACGGCTTGCAATGTGGTCGAAGATGGTGTAAGGCTCGCCATCGAGCACGCGGGAGAAACTGGCGTGGTGCTGTGCTACGGCTCACTCTACATGATCGGCGACATTGACGCAGCGCTTAAAAAATTGTCCTGATTTCAACGTATCCTGTAGGAGCGGACGCGTCGTCCGCTCCTACGTTTTTTCTGAAATTTTCCGGTTATGCGTAGGGGGCGATGCCTAAATCGCCCCACGGAGATGTTGCGAATTCGTCAGGGATTTCTGTAAAAAACGGTCTGTGCTGCTGGGGCGATGTGGGCATCGACCCCTACGAACACTACGCAGGCTTCTCCAAAAAATTCCGGAACGTATTTTCACGGGAAATTCCGGAGGACGGGTTACTCCGCCGGACAAACCGGGATGCTGATTTCGGTGACGAATTTGCCGGGATCGTCCGTCAGACCGTTATCGATGAGCGTGACCTCGCGCGAAAAGCCGCCGATGGCGAAGTGGTGCGCCCGGAGAAAGGCGAGAAGCTTTTCATACGCCGCGCCCGATTGCGGGTGGCTTCCCCGGAAGCGGATGCGGGCACAGAGGGTTTCCGGCAGCTCGTGCGTTTCGCCGTCAAAACGGTCCTCCCGGTCGAGCAGCAAAAACGCGCAGTCGTACCGGGAAAACTGTCCGGCCTCCAAGTGTTCTTTCGAAATGCCGACGCCGACCTTTCCCAGAAAGACGACGGCTTCTCGCTGCGACTGCTCGAGCCTTCGGATGGAGGGCTCCATGTCAAGAAAGCTTTTTAAATACAGCGCGTCTTCCATCCATACGATGCGGCAGGCGGGCGTTTGGATGAGCTCAATCTCGTCCAGACGCGCGCTTTTTGCATCCTGCAGCTGCGAAAGCCGGTGGTCGATTTTCCGCTCGATGCGCGAAAGCTCCGAGAGCTTTTGTTCGACAACGGTTTTTTGCTGCCGGAGCTTCTGCTCGATCGTCTCCACATCCCGGTTCTGCAAAAAATCCGCGATCTCGGGAAGCGGCATGTCCAGCGCGCGCAGATAGCGGAGCGTGTTGAGCACTTCAAATTGGCGCGTGCTGTAATAGCGGTAGCCGCTGTCCGGGTTTATGTATTCAGGGGAAAGCAAGCCGAGCGATTCATAGTGCCGCAGGCTGCTGACGCTCATGTGAAAAAGCCTTGCGACCTCGCCGATGGAAAAAAGCTGCTCCTTGTCCATGTTACCCTCCAAGCGCCGCGCGCGCTTCTTTTTTGCGCAGAACCGTGTAGGCAATCACGCAGATGACAACGGAGAGCGCGGAGCCCGCCGCCGTGGCAAGGCCCATGGGAAGAAGCGTTTGCGGGTACATCCGCGACATCAGCCACACGCCCGGCACGCGGACGAGGACAATGGCTGTGATATTGTGCAGAAACGATAGCCCCGATTTTCCGCAGGCGCAGAAGTAGCCGCTGAAACTGAAGTGGAGGCCTGCGAAAATGCAGTCGAAAATATACCCGCGCAGATACTGCCCGCCCGCGACGATGGCCGCTTCATCCGGCGTAAAGAGGCCGACGATCGGTTCGGCGACAAACTGGACGATCGCCGCGACGATAACGCCGAAGCCTGCCGCGAGCAAGATGGCATAAAGAAGCGTCTTTCTGGCGCGTTCTGGCTTTCCGGCTCCGATGTTCTGCGCGCCGAGCGCCGAGACGGTCGAGAGCATCGAAGACGGCACGAGGAACAGGAAGCTGATCACCTTTTCCACAATGCCGACCGCCGCCGCGTCGGTGAGCCCGCGCTGGTTCGCGATGACGGTGATGACGATGAACGCGACCTGAATGAGCCCGTCCTGGCAGGTGATGGGAAGACCGATTTTCAGAATATCACCGGAAACAGCCTTGTCCGGCCTTAAATCACTGCGATGCATCGGAAGACCGAGGCCGCGTTTGCGGATGGTAAGCAGGGCGAGAAGCACGCTGATGGCCTGCGAGAGCGTCGTTCCGAGCGCGGCGCCCGCGGGGCCGAGACGAAGCGCGCCCATGAACAGGTAGTCAAGCGCAATATTGCACACGCAGGCGCAGGCGATGAAGTACATGGGGCTCTTGCTGTCTCCCATGCCGCGGAAAATCGAGCTCAAGACGTTATAGGCCGTGATGAACGGAATGCCGAGGAAGCAGATGGTGAGGTACCGCACGGTGCCGGAAACAGCTTCTGCGGGCGTGGACATGACGGCTGTGATGCGCCGCACCAGCAAAAGTAAAACGACCGTCAGCAGGGCGGAAATCCCGCCGAAGAGCGTCACGGTATTGCCGACCGCCCGGGCGGCTCTTTTTTTGTCTCCTGCGCCGACGGCCTGCGCGATGGTGACGGTTGTGCCCATGGCAAGGCCGACGAGCATCACGGTGAGCATGTGCATGACCTGCGAGCCGATGGAGACGGCGGTCGTCGCCGCGACGGGCTCAAACTGGCCGACGATGAAAAGGTCCGCCATGCCGTAGAGCGTTTGCAGGAAGTAGGAAAGAAGATAGGGAAGGGAAAAGCGGACGACATTTTGAAAGACGCTGCCGCTCGTCAGATTCTGCTGCATGGCAAAGGCCTCCTTGGGAAATTCATTGCCCCTATCGTAAACTCTAAAGTAGTTGTAGAGTCAAGAGAAAAAATAAAAAATCCCGCCCGCGGAACGGACCGCAGGCGAGAGGTGCGGAGCATGATCAGACGGGGAGCTTCTGAATCGTCGTGGAAAGCGTCTCGCGCTCTTTGAGTTCCGCAAGCGCCTTCATGTGCGGCTGGGTCATGTGGACGGCCTGATGCGCCGCGGTTTCCCAGAGCTCCACGAGAAGCACCGTGTCGTCACTTTCACTCGAGAAGAAATAGTCGTATTGCAGGCAGCCGTCTTCTGCGAGGATTTTGCCGCGCAGACCCTGCGAAACGATCTGCCGGACAAATTCGCGGCCCCGGCCGGGCTTGGCCTGATAGGTGACATGGATGAGAAGTTTCGGTTCCATAGCGCGTGCTCCTTTGTTATTTTCAGTGTTGACCCTATTCTAGCACAGAGCGCGCCAGACGGCAATTGCGCAAACGGGCGATTTGTGTTAAGATAATGAAACGATGACAGGGGGAATGAATATGAAACGGAAGCTGACGGCGCTGCTTCTTTTGCTGGCGCTGCTTCTGAGCCTCACGGCCTGCGGCGATGCAGCGCAGACGATTGATACCGTGCAGCAGGCTGCGCAGACGGTGCAGGAGATCGCAGCCGCGCAGGAGGAAGAAACGCCCGCCATCGAGGAAGACGGCACATACACGACTAAGGAAGACGTCGCGCGCTACATCCACACCTACGGCCACCTGCCGGATAACTTCATTGCCAAAAAGCAGGCGCAGGCGCTCGGCTGGGAGGGCGGCTCGCTCGAGCCCTATGCTCCCGGCAAATGCATCGGCGGCAGCCGCTTCGGAAACTACGAGGGAACTCTCCCCGAGAAGGACGGCAGAACCTACACCGAGTGCGACATTGACACGCTGGGAGCGGAGAAGCGCGGGGGTAAGCGCATTGTTTTCTCCAACGACGGGCTCGTCTATTACACGGAGGACCACTATGAGACGTTCGAGCTTCTCTACGGGGAGGACGACTGATGGAAATCATTCTTGACGGCCGGACGGTCGACAGCCGCGAGACGCTGCACCAAAGGCTCACGGAGCTTCTGCAGCTTCCGGTCTGGTACGGCAGAAATCTGGATGCGCTGCATGACTGCCTGACGGAGCTTCGGGAGCCGGTCACCCTTCGTGTCATCCACGCGCACGCGCTCCGCGAAAGCTTGGGCGGCTACGCCTCAAACCTCGGTCATGTGCTGTATGATTGTGAGCGGGAAAATGAAAAGCTGACGGTTTTCTGGGAAGAATAAGAAGTGCGCGCCGCACAGCGGCGCGCACTTGCTGCATATTTCGGGAATTTCCCCGATTGGGCTCGTAGGGGCCACTGGCAGGATTCACCAGGCGGCTAGGATCGTATTCTTTGGTCCATGCTACG
>CALCJW010000014.1:0-4364 GCA_937967235.1 uncultured Clostridia bacterium | reverse complement strand
AAAAAAGCAGCGGCTTGCTTCTAATCCTTTGATTATCTCAATAGATCTGACAATAGGCAAGCAGGAACGCACCGAAGGGAATGAAAATCGGGTTTTTCCGGGCGAGCACTGCGACCATGAGGCCGTCGAAGCCGTACTGCGTCAGCGCTATCCAGTTGAAACGCTCATAGTTGCCCATGATCTCTACCGCACCGCCGAGGCCGGAGAGCATGCCGCCAAGCAGTTGGGAGACAATCAGGCATCCGGTCATGTTGATGCCGGAATACTGCGCGAAGTGCTCGTTGTTGCCGCAGATGCGGATGCGCATGCCAAGGGGGGTGAGATAGAAGACGGCGATGGTTGCAATGACCGCCAGAAGCGCCACAAAGAGTCCCCCGTGGATATCAGTTCTGGCAACGAGCGTTGAAAACCGGATGGCGGACGGAAGCTCTGGGGAGGTCAGATAGCTCGCCGAGCGGTCCTGCATGTAGGTTTTCAGAATAAAGTTGCTGAGATATGGCAAAATACGCCGGCTCTGCATGGAACAACGAACACAATCTGGTGTTTATCAACGCAATGGGGGATTTTCTGTCACACCGTACCGTCTATGACTGCTTCAAGCGCATCGTCAAAACGATTGGCATGGAAGACATGCGCTTTCACGATCTCAGACACAGCTACGCAGTTGCTTCCATCAAAAATGGGGACGACATCAAAACCGTGCAGGAAAACCTCGGCCACGCCACAGCGGCGTTTACGCTGGACGTCTACGCCCACGCAACAAACCAGATGAAAAAAGCCAGCGCAGACCGGATGGAGCAGTACATCAAAAGCCTGCAAGGAAGCGAACGCGCAGATTGACTTTTCTGCCGAAACGGCTTATACTGTTTGCACAGCATAAAAAATACATTTTTAACGAGCCGATACCTGCATCGGTTCGTATTTTTTATACCGCAAGGCTAAAAATAAGGCTAAACTTCTGTTTTTGGGCAAAGAAAAACCTTGAAACCATTGCGGCTTCAAGGTTTTTGTCTGGCAAGCAGCACCCTTTTAGATTCCCCGACCTAAAATCTCTTGAAATCTCAAGGGTTTTCGCGTTTCCTGCAAGCCATAATAAATCAATTTCAAAACTTTGAGCTGAACCAAAATAGATACTTACCTTTTGTTAATTTAATTAGTGTGTGCTTCCAATCGAAAAAAGTGCTGAAATTCAAGCACTTTTGGCCTGCTTATGATATAATCAGTGCAAAGGAAAGCTGCGATTCAGCGCAAAAACCTTGCACTTGAGTTGGAGGTCGGACATGTACAAGCGTCACAATGGTCAGATTTCGTTATTTGATGAGCCGGAATTTTTCGGAACAATTCCTCTGAATCCAAAGAATGAATGGGTGCGTTTAGGCAAGATGATTCCATGGACAGAGTTCGAGGAACGATATGCCGAAAACTTCAAAAGCGCAACCGGACAGCCAGCAATCTCTGGGCGAATGGCACTTGCATCTGTACTAATCAAACAGCGGTACAAGATTTCCGATGATGATGTTATTGCTGGAATTGCTATGAATCCGTATCTGCAACACTTTCTCGGATTACAGCAATTCCAGTATGATGCGCCCTTCAGTGCCAGCGCGATGAGCCGGTTCCGCCAACGGATCACGCCGGAGATGCTGGCGTAGGTTAATGATTACATTGTTGACCGACCGGAAGAAAAAGATGATTCGGATGACGAGCCGTCTGGTGGCCACGGGGTGGGAGAGCATGAAAACGAAGGAACGCTGATTCTTGACGCAACCTGCGCACCTCAGAATGTCCGTTTTCCGACAGATGTGTCTGTTTTAAATGAGGCCAGGCTAAACACAGAAGAAATCATCGATGAACTGCATGGCATAGGTGCATTCGGCAGCAAGAAGCCGAGGACTTACCGTCAGGTAGCCAAAAATCAGTATAACGGTTTTTCGAAGGCAAGAAAAAAGTCAAAGAAGATGATCAGAAAAGCGATGCGACAGCAGCTCGGGTATCTGAGACGCAACCTGAAAATGATCCATGCGACGGATAAAAAATTGAGGGAGGAGCTTTCTGCAAAACTGCAAGAAAGGCTTTCTGTAGTAGAAGTGCTCTATGCACAGCAGAAAGAAATGTTCGAAAAAGGAACGCATCGGATCGACGAGCGCATTGTCAGTCTGAGCCAGCCGTGGGTGAGACCAATCGTAAGGGGAAAGCAAAATGCCCCTGTCGAGTTTGGTGCCAAGGTTGAAATGAGCGTTGTCAACGGCTATCTCCGCATAGAGGATTTGCGATGGGATGCTTTCAACGAAGGCACCACGCTGCAGACATCCGTTGAATCCTATCGAAGATGCTTTGGTCACTATCCTGCGCGTGTACTGGCAGACACGATTTTTCGGACGAGAGAAAACCTCAGATACTGCAAGGAGCGCGATATCCACATCAGCGGACCACGTCTTGGGAAAAGGTCAGTCGATCTGTCGGTATACCATGAACAGCTTCATGAGGAGTGGCTCGAATCCGGAGAGCGCGGAGAAATTGAACGGCAGTTTGGAGTAGCAAAACGGCGGTATTCTCTTGGCTGCGTTGTAATGAAATTGAAGCACACGAGCGAGGTCGACATCTATGCTTCCGTCCTCGCTATGAACCTGTGGAAGAAGCTGCGGCTTCTTTTTGCCCAAATTTATTGTTTCCTTTTTGGCCGCCCGCAACTGTTCGCTTTTTGAAAATACGGCCTTGTGCAGGAGACACTACAAAAATGTCAACTGCGGTAGCCCAGCGGCTGCGCAGCTGACAAGCGCGGCGATTCTCCGCTTTTTCCCGGAAACAGAACATACGGCGGCTGCGAAACCGCAGCCGCCGTGCGTTTGAATTATCTGATAATGCCGAAGCCGGAAAGAACGACGATCATCAGGAAAATCGGACAAACGAATTTGACCGTATTGAACCAGACTTTGCTGAATCTGTCGTCCAGCGTACCGCCGTTGGTGATGGCATTGACAGCGTTCTTCTTGCCCCAGATCCAGGCAATCAGAACCGCGGTGCAAAGCGCGATCAGCGGATATGCGATCTTGCAGATGAAGTTATCATACAGCGAGAAAATATCCTGGCCGAAGATCCGCACATCGCCCCAGATACCGAAGCTGAAGCTGACGGGGATGCCGAGCAGCATGCAAAGCGCGGAACCGAGCACAGCGCTCTTCTTGCGGTTGATCTTGCCTTTGGAAAGCTCCATGACGTTCGGAACGAAGATTTCCAGAATAGACACAGAGGAAGTCAGGGAGGCGAACAGCAGCAGCACGAAGAACAGCAGGTTCCACAGCCACGGCACGGGAAGACGGGCGAACAGAGAAGGCATTGTGACAAACAGCAGCGACGGGCCGGAGCCGACGTCAATGCCGAAGGCAAACGCGCTGGGAATGATGATGAGGCCTGCAAGGAATGCAACCACGAAATCTGCGATAACGATTTTGACCGTAGACGACGGAATGTTTTCGCTGTCCGGCAAATAAGAGCCATAGTTGACCATGCCGGTCGTGCCGATATTCAGCGAGAAGAAGCACTGTCCGACCGCTGCGGCCACCAGACCGATGCTCATTTTGGAGAGGTCCGGCTTCAGATAGTAGGTGATGCCTTCGCCGATGTTCGGAAGTGTCAGAGCGCGGATGACAAGGACAATCAGGATCACGAGCAGCGCAGGCATCATGACCTTGGAGGCCTTTTCAATGCCGCCCTTGATGCCACCGACCACGATGATGGTCGTCAGGATGTGGAAAATCAGTGCGCCGACCAGCGGGCCAATCGGGGAGCTGATAAACGAACCGAAGAATGCGCCGACCTCGCCGGCATCGGCCATGTGCGCAAGCGGGCCGAAGGACATGACGATGTAGTACATCATCCAGCCGCCGAACACGGCGTAGTACGCCTCGGCAAGAAGCGCACTGAATACGCCGAGATAGCCCATCCAGGTAAATCTTCCGTCGATCTTCCGGTAAGCGAAGATCGCGCTGCACTTGCCGTTACGGCCGATGAGGAAGTCCGCCATCAGCATGAACGCACCAACAAAAATCATGACAATGATGTACGTGACCAGGAACGTTGCGCCGCCGTACTGACCGGTCATCCACGGGAACTTCATAATGTTGCCCAGGCCAACCGCAGAACCGGCCGTTGCCAGAATGAAACCGAAGCTGCTGCCCCACTGTTCCCGTTTGGCTTTCGGCGCATGGTTGTTGTTATCTGCCATACTTTTCTCTCCTTTACTCTTTTGCTGCTGCATTTGCAGCAGCGATTTTATTGTTCTCCGCCGGGGTTGACGGTTCAAACAACCATGAGCGTAGCACACAAATATCGCGGTAACAACAACTTTGAATATGATCTAGTTG
>CALCJW010000013.1:0-11490 GCA_937967235.1 uncultured Clostridia bacterium | reverse complement strand
CGACGCCGCCGACCGCATCAAAAACCCAAATGAAAATGCCGACGACCAGCACACAGGCCAGAACGATGAGCGTGTTGTTGATCATCTGGCTCTTAGTGGGCCATACGACCTTTTTCAGCTCGCTCTTCATTTCGCGGAACCAACGGCTGATTCGCTTCCCGGCACGCACAAAGAAGTTTTCCTTTTTTGCTTCTGCCATGATTTCACCCTTTCTGCAATGTCTTTGCCATTGCCTTACTTCGTCTCGCTGTGAACAGTCTGCTTCTTGCAGAATCTGCAATACTTCTTCATTTCGAGACGGTCAGGGTCGTTCTTCTTGTTCTTCATCGTGTTGTAGTTTCTCTGCTTGCATTCGTTGCATCTGAGTGTGATCTTCACGCGCATTGTTCGGCACCTCCTTAAATCTTGCCTCCCTGTATGACCGCGTTCTATGGTAAATTTAGGCGACGCCGAAACTACGATGGCGCCAACGCGGCTGAAAAAACGGCATACGAATCCCTTTTTTCGCAGGTAGAAACAATATAGCATAAATGAAGCCCCGGGTCAACCGGAAATTTGAAAAAATGCGGAAAAAATTCGCCGCATTGCCTTTGCGCCGAAAGCATGGTACAATATAAAAAATGAAACCACAATATGGAGGATGCTTACATGAAGGTAATGGCGATCGATCTGGGAGACGCGCGCACGGGCGTGGCCGTCTCGGACGCGCTGGGGATGCTGACAGGCTCGACGAGCGTCATTGAGTCCTGGAACAAAGAAAAAACGGCCCAACTTGTGGTGGAGGCATACCGGAAATCGGGAGCCCATCGCCTCGTGATGGGCTTTCCCCGCAACATGGACGGCTCGGAGGGGCCGAGAGCGGACCTCTACCGGGAGTTTGCCGCGAAGCTCGAGGAACTTCTGGGGCAGCCAGTCGTCTTATGGGATGAGCGGCGGACGACGATCGAGGCCCATCAGATTTTGTCTGACAACAATTACCACGGCAAAAAACGCAAGAAAACCGTCGACGCGGTTGCCGCGTCCCTTATTTTAGAGGGCTATCTCAACTATCTTCGCACGCACAAGGAGTAAAACACTGCATGTTCACAGGCTACAGCGACAAGACCGTGGATTTCTTCTGGGACATCCGCTTCAACAATTCGCGCGAATGGTTCCATCCCAGAAAAGATCAATTTAACGAATCTATCATGACCCCGACGAAGGAGCTTTCAGGCGAGCTTTACGACTGGCTGACGGAAAGGTATCCGCAACTGCACCTGAATCTGCACATCTCTAAGATATACCGCGACGCAAGGCGGCTTTTCGGCCGGGGGCCTTTGAAGGATCACATCTGGTTCTCGTTCCAGAATGAGCTCGAGGGGCGGGAGAACGCGCCCTGCCTCTGGTTTGAGCTGGGCTGCGAGGGGTACAGCTATGGCTTTGGCTACTGGTGTCAGCCGGCTGCGGCGGCAAGATTCCGGAAATACGCCGACCAGCACCCGAAGGAGCTCGAGAAGCTGGCAAGGAAGCTCGACCGGCAGCAGACATTTTTTCTGCGCGGCGACGAATACGCAAGACCGAAGGGACATACGGACGACGCGCTCTCGGGGTGGTACAACCGCCGCTCGTTCTCCATCGTCTGCGAGCGCGAATACGACGAGCTGTCTTATTCAAGAGATTTGCTGGACGCAGTCAAAGCAGGATACGAATTTTTGATCCCGTACTACGAGTATTTTGACAAATCCTACCGCATGGCGGATTGATACTGCCTCGCGGCAGGACCGGAGAAAGGAGAAGCGCATGAGAAAACGGCGGAATATCGCGTTTGCAGTGCTGATATTTGCGGTGCTGGCAGCGCTGGTGCTGAGCCTGAGCGCCTGCGCAGAAAAGCAGACGAAAAACGCCCTCGAGCCGTATTCCATCGGATGGGATGGGAGAGTCTACACCGTCACGCCGATCGATGCCTACAAGGGGACCATTTCCGACGGCACAAATACCTATTCCTACCGCTATGATACCGGCGGCACCGGCTACAGCGTGACGTTTACCTATCCGGACGGCGAGACGTATACGTGGACTGAGAACAGCAGCAGCGGACGCGGGGAAGCGAGCCTGAATTTTGACTTTGAAAAATATCCGAGCGGCATGGTGCTCAAGCGTGTGCTGGAGCAGTCGCCGTCCGCGAAAAGTGAAAAGAAATCCACAAAGAACTGGGGAATCATCCTGTTTCTGCTGTTCGTCGGCGGCATCAACACCGCCTGTCCGCAGCTGACGTGGTATCTCGACGTCGGCTGGAAGGTCAAGGGCGGCGAGCCCTCTGAGGCGGCTCTCGGCTGGAGCCGCACAGTTGGCGTTGTGCTGCTGATCGTTGCGGTGGTTATGATGATTGTATAATACGGTATCGAAAATCCGGCGGTTCAGCTTGAACTGCCGGATTTTTTGCCCTTGAAAAACACCTCGCTGATTCCAACGAGAATGAGAAAGCCGCCGAAAAGCTTTCGCAGAAGGCCGGTATCGAGCGTTGACGCCAGCAGCGCCCCGGGAATCGCGGTGAGGCACCCGGCCAGAGCCGCCGGAAGAACGGCGCGCCAGACGATCTGCTTATTTTTGACGTGGAAGAAGAGGGAACACGCAGCAGTCGGGAGGAAGTACAGAAGGTTCACGCCCTGTGCCGTGCGCTGCTCCATGGACTGCGCGGCGGTCAGCCAGACCATGAGAAGCGAACCGCCGCCGATCCCGAACCCCGAGAGCACGCCGCAGAGAAGTCCCGCCAAAACGGCAATCAGAAAGGTTAACATAAGATCAGCCTCGCACCGCCAAATAAAATCAGGAGTCCCAGCGCAATGTGTAAAAATCGCGCCGAGACCTTCTTGAACCAGAGCCCGGCAAGGATTCCGCCACCCGCGCCGCCCAAAAGATAGGGGAGTGCGGTTTTCACATCCAACGCGCCGTTTTTCGCGTAGATCACGAGCGAGACGATCGTCAGCGGCAGAATGATGCTGATGGCCGACGAAAACGCGTTTTTGTCCGCAAGCTTCACAAGCAGGATCAGAAGCGGCACGACGATCATGCCGCCCCCGGCTCCAAAAAAGCCGTTGACAAATCCGGCGAGGCCTCCGGTCAGCAGACATTTCCAGATGGCGGGCTGCGCAGCGTTCATAAAAAAACCTCCCCTGTCAAGTACACACTAGTGTTGGCAGGGGAGGCATAATTTATTCTGTCGGTTGTTCCGGCACTTTTTGCGCGAGAAGCTGCCGCACGATATAGCCCGCGATCATCATACCTGCGCACGGCGGGACCCACGACACAGAGCCCGGCGGCGTGCGCCTTTCCGCTTCCTGACCGGGAAACTTCCTCGGCGTAAGCGGCAGCTCTTCGCTGGCAAGGACCGTGTGGTGCTTGATCCCGCGCGCCCGGAGCTCTCGCCGCATGACCTTGGCCAGCGGGCAGCCGGAGGTTTTGCTCAGGTCCGTGATCGTAAATTTGGAGGGGTCAAGCCGGTTTCCGGTTCCCATTGAGCTGATGATCGGAACGCCCCGCGTGATGGCCGTCTCGATGAGGTCCAGCTTACTGCGCGTGGAGTCGATGCAGTCGGCAATGTAGTCAAAGCCGCGGGAAAAGAAATCCTCCCGGGTCTCGGGTTCATAGAAGACGGGAAGTACCGTGACGCGGCAGTCGGGGTGAATGTCCCGGATGCGCGCTGCCATCACGTCGGTTTTCCGCATACCCAGCGTCGAGCGCAGGGCGACCAGCTGTCGGTTGAGGTTCGTGAGCGACACGGTATCGTGGTCAACGAGCGTGATCGCGCCCACACCCGCGCGCGCCAGAGCCTCCGCCGCAAAGCTCCCCACGCCGCCGACACCGAAGACGGCGACATGGCATTCTTTCAGAAGATCGATTGCTTCGTCTCCCAGAAGCATCCGTTCCCGGTCAAATTGTGTTTCCTGCATAACTGTCTCCCAAAAAAGGAGCTGCCGCAAGGCAGCCCCTTTTCGTTTTTTTGAAGTTACTTGGTGGTAAAGCGCATACCAAACGCGTTCGTCTGGATGTTGTCCGTTGCACCCTCGGTGACGGAAGAGAACCATGCGTCATACGCGTCGCTGCGGAGCTGGTCATCCACGAGCTTCATGCGGTAATTCGTGCCGTAGCCGGAGAAGTACATGACATGGTAGCCGTAGGAGCTTTCGATGATGCCGGTATCGCCGACTTCGTGGTCCTCAAAGCACCAGTTCTCAAAGTCTTCGACCATCTGACCCGGCGTGATGTCCTCATAGCGGGCAGATTCTGCGGCAGTACCGTCGTCACGGGCAGCGTCGCCGATGGCGGCAAACGCGTCTTCGGTGTGTTCGCCGGCTTCATACTGGGCAAGCAACTCTTCCGCCTTGGCCTTGGCCTCCGCCATAGCTTCCTCGTCCGTCGTATCGGTGACGGAGATCAGGATGTGGCGGACATTCGGCAGCGCGTAGTCATGGGTGTCGCGGGACTCGAAGATCGCGATGTAGTACGTGCCGTCAGACTCGATGCAGGTAGCGTCGCCGGTCTTGCGGCTGGCGTCAAAGAGCCAGTCGGAAAGCTCGGACTCGCTGTGATGGACGCCGGTACGCAGGGTGTAGCTGTCGTCGGTATAGCTGTCCTTGGTGTCCTCGGAGGCATGCTCGTAGGCAGCGGAAATGAAGGCCTCGTCGCCCTTTTCAGCGGCGGCCAGCATCTCGTCGGCAGCGGTCTTCTTGAGCTCGGCGAGTTTCTCCTCGTCGGTCTCGTCGAACAGGCTGTCGGTCACGTTGAACACGCGGTAGTCAACGGTGTCATAGGTGTCGGGGTCAGCTTCGTATTCGCTTACGAGCTCGTCGTCGGTATAGGTGGGCTCGGCTTTCACGTCATCGGAGTAACGGGTGGCGAGCATTTCGATGGCGAGGAACTCACGGAAGTTCTTCTCGTTGCAGCCCGCGCCGTACATGGCGGCGATATAGCCGTTGACGTTGGAGTAGCCGTAGAGGGAGGCGTAGGTGGTGAGATTCATGACGGTCGCGTCGATGTTTGCCTGATCGTCCTCGGTAAGGGTTGCGCCGTTGGCGACTGCCGCGTCGTAGATGGCAAACAGGCGCGCCGCGCTCTGCAGGCCCTGCTCCGTGAAGGTATCGGCCCAAGTCACGCCGTTTTCTTCGTCGTAGTACTGCTCATTGAGCGGCGTGTTGGTGTCGATGAGATAGCTCATCATGTCGCCGTACTGGCTGCTCATGGAGTTGTAGGCTTCCTTATAGAAATAGTTCACCATGGCGGGGGTCAGCTTGTGTCCGCCGACGGTCGCCGCGGTCGAGTGACGGGCCAGATAGCCGCTGGTCAGCATGGAGAAAAACGTGACGATGGCAATTACCAATACAAGGCAGATGATGCCGATGGTCCATTTCAGACCCTTGCTCATACCCTTTTTCTCGGGTGCGGCGGGGGTTTCGCCGGAAGCGATCTGCTCCTTGCGCTTGTTCTTTTCGCGCGATGCGCTCATTTCAGGATCATTCCTCTCGTGTATTCTTGCTTCGCCCGCAGGCGACACTCCACGTATTATACAGAAAAAGCCGCGTACATGCAAGCCTTTCTTTCGGAATTCATAATTTTTTCGGAAATGGACTGTACTGGACGGGAAAACCGGAGGAACGCGCGCGGCTGTTGACAAATCCGCATGCACTGTGTATTATATAATTAACGATTAAGTTAAATGTTAAAGGAGCGTGAGCTATGGGATTGCAGCAGACATTAAAGGCGCTCTCGGACCCCATTCGCCGGGAGATCCTGAACCTGCTCAAAAAAAGGCGCATGCCGGCAGGGGAGATCACGGCGCACTTTTCCGTATCCGCGCCCGCGATTTCGAGGCATTTGTCAGTTTTAAAAGAAGCCGACCTGATTCGAGATACCCGGGAGGGAAAATTTATCTTCTATGAGATCAATACCTCCGTGTTGGAGGAAACAATGCTCTGGCTTGCGGATTTGAAAGGAGACTGCAGCGATGATCAAACAAAATAAGGCGAAGATTCTTCTCTCGTCGGCCGTGATCCTGCTTCCGGCTGTGTACGGGATTATCATGTGGAACCACCTTCCGGATACGATGGCGACGCACTGGGGCGCGGATGGAATCACAGATGGAACCGCCGGAAAGGTGCTGGCTGTCTTTGGCCTGCCGCTTCTGTATTTGCTGGTGCATTTGTTTTGCCTGTGGCTGACCCTTCGCGATCAGGAAAAGCGGCGGCAGAGCCGGAAAGCTCTGGAGATGATGTTCTGGATCGTGCCCGCGTGCTCGCTTGTGACGAACGGAATTTTGTATCGGGCGGCTTCGGAAAAAGAGCAGGAGCCTGCGATGCTTGTGCCGGTGCTGCTCGGCCTGCTGTTTTTGTGGGTCGGCAATTATTTTCCGAAGCTCAGAAGGAACCGGACGCTTGGCATCAAGGTTTCGTGGACGCTTGGAAACGAGGAAAACTGGAACCGGACGCACCGCTTTGCCGGAAAGGTCTGGGTCTGCGGAGGACTTCTTCTTCTCATTTCCGCGTTTCTCCCGCTTCTGGCGATGGTCTGGGTGATGGTGTGCGTCGTGGCTGCGCTGGGACTTCTTCCGATCGCGTATTCTTACGCAATTTTCCGGCAGGACCGGAAAGCGGGCGTAGTATATGACACAGCGCCCAAAACAAAGGCGGAAAAAATCGCGTCGAAAATCACCGCCGTCACCGTTCCGATCGTTCTGCTCGGCGCTGTGCTGCTGCTTTTTACCGGCAGCATGGAAGTAAATTGCGGCGAAGATGCGCTGACGATCAAGGCAAGCTATTGGTCGGATCTGCGCGTTGAGTATTCCAAGATCGATACGGTCGAGTATCGCGGCGATTTTGACCCCGGCGTGCGGACGAACGGCTTTGGTTCTCCGAAGCTTTCGATGGGCGCGTTCCGAAACGGCGAATTCGGCAATTATACGCTGTATGCCTATACGAACGCGAAAGAATATATCGTCCTGACTTCCAGTGGAAAAACGCTTGTCATCGGTATGGACGACGAAGCAAGGACGCGGGCAATTTATGAGACGCTTCTCGAGAAGACCGGGAAGTGATGATATATAAAACAACGGGGCAAGGCGTTTGTACCTTGTCCCGTTTTCCATACAAAAAAATCCGCGCAATATCCGCACGCAAAGCGAATCCCCGCGAAGGCCGTGCGACTCCAATTATAACCTGCACGAAAGGGCAGGTGGGTTGCCTCTCCGATGCTTCTCTGCTTCCAACGTCCACCACCGGTCAGAGCCGTGGGCGGGAGGCCTGCAATCGACACCGGAAGTTTTCCGGCATCCCCTGAATATAATGTGGGTTTAAGTGGAGCCGTCACGCACCCCGCAGGGAAACATGACATATTCTTTTGCCGTGCTCAGTTCTCTTCGGTCTCTTCGGCGTCCTCGTCCTCGTAGATGAGATCCATCAGCGCGCCGTACACGGCCTCGAGCTCATCATCATCGTCGTCGATGGTGACCAGAATCTCCTCGCCGTTTTCGTCCACGGCCTTGAGAATGCTGACCTCCAGATCTTCCTCGCCGTTATCCTCGGCGGGAACGAGGGCCAGATATTTGCTGCCTTCGTATTCCAGCTCTGCCAGAACCTCCAGCTCATACTCCTTGCCGTCTTCGTCGGTGATAGAGATAAAGTCGCTTCCGTATTCTTCGTTCATTGTTGCGTCCTCCGCAGGATTTGTTCTTGCACCTATTTTAACGTCTTGCGCATACAAAATCAAGAGGAAATTCTGCCGGTGTGCGATTCAGGAACAAAAATCTTCCAGAGCCCGTGTCAGTGCCGCCCGTCCCGCGACATACACACCCTGCGACAAAAGCGCCCGGTCCTCCGCGCGCGGCAGAGAGAAGATGCTTCGCCCAGTGTCAACAAGTGCAGTTCCCGGCACCTCCCGGTAGCAGATCCTGCCGCCCTTCACCGTCAGAAAATAAGTTCGAGCGCCAATCCCCAATCCAAGCGCCATCAAAAGCGCGCATATGCGTCTTTTTTTCATCATCTATCTTCCTCCGTTCAGCGTTACTTTTCCCGGATTTGCAAAGCCGCATACAAAAGCCTCGCAGAGTTTCGCGCCCGCAGGCGCGAAATAAAATGGAAATCATGTTATCCGGCGGCTCCGCCGACCGGAAACATACCCTACGCCTCGCAAGTGTGGAATTTTGCGCCTCCGGCGCAAAATTATGCGCGCAGTCGAGGCGCATCCCCTTTGCCGGAGAAAGCGTCAGCTTTTTCCGGTAGCCCCCACATATATTCATATTTTGTTTCCAAACTAATTGACACGTATGATATAATGTAACGATGAAAAATAAAATGGTATATTGTGCCTGCTTTTTGCAGGAAAATGCGGGCGCGGTTTCGCGATAAAATGGAGGAACAACATGCGAGCAGATAAAAATACACAGCCCTCCGGCTCTGCGGCACGGCGGATTTTGAAAGGCTTCGGAAAGGTATTCGGCACGATGGTGCTGGTGCTGTTTCTGACGACGCTGATTTTTGCGTGTCTGTTTGCCCTGTACGTCAAAAACAATCTCTCCGCACAGGTCGACTCGATCGACGGCTTTACGCTTGACCAGACCTCCGTCATTTATTATGAAGACCCGAAGACCGGGCAGGACGTCGTTCTGCGCAAGCTCTACGGCGGCGCGAACCGCACGTGGGTCAAGTACGAGGATATCCCCAAGAACCTCATTCACGCCTGCATCGCCATCGAGGACAAGCGCTTTGAAGACCATCAGGGCGTCGACTGGGTGACAACCTTAAAGGCTTGCGTCAAAATGTTCCTCGGAAGAGGCGAGGCCGGCGGCTCGACGATCACGCAGCAGCTCGTCAAAAATATCACGGGCCGCGACGAGGTCACGGTGCGCCGCAAGCTGGTTGAAATTTTCAGCGCTTTGGAACTTGAGAAGAAGTACACGAAAAAGCAGATCATGGAGCTCTATCTCAACGTCATTGCGCTCGGCGAAAACTGCGAGGGCGTGGAGTCTGCGTCGCAGGTCTATTTCGGCAAGAGCGTCAGCGAGCTCGACCTTGCCGAGTGCGCCGCGCTCATCGGCATTACGAACAACCCCTCGATCTACGACCCGTATATCAATGCCGACAAGAACAAGGAGCGGCAGGTCATCATTCTCGACCAGATGCTCGAGCAGAAGTATATCACGCAGGAGCAGCACGATACGGCCGTGGCGGAGGAGCTGGTGCTCCATAATGCCAGCGGCGAAGCGTCCGGCGATGAGGACTACTATTCCTACTTTGAAGATCAGGTCATCAACGACGTGGTGCGGGACCTCAGCGAAAAGACCGGCTACGATCAGACGATTGTCCGCAAGATGCTCATGACGGGCGGCTATAAGATTTACTCCACGCTCAACCCCGATGTGCAGGCGGCAGTGGAGGAGGTTTATCAGAATCTTGACAACATCCCCAACACCGCAAGCTCTCAGCAGCTGCAATCTGGCATTGTTATCATTGATAATAAGACGGGAGACGTTGTGGCTGTGGCCGGCGGCGTGGGCGAGAAGCAGGGGAGCCTGATCCTGAACCGCGCGACACAGAGCTATCTGTCCCCGGGCTCGACCATCAAGCCCGTTTCCGTCTACGCGCCCGCGCTGGAGCTCGGGCTCATCACGCCCGCAACGGTCATGGACGATACGCCGTATTCCTTTACCGACGCGCGGCACTGGCCGAAAAACTCCGATTCGATCTACAGGGGCCTCATGAACATCAACGAGGCTGTGGGTCTTTCCATCAACACGATCCCCGTCAAGCTCGTCGCGCAGATGACCCCGGAATACAGCTTCGAGTTCGCGAAGGAAAAAATGGGACTCAGCACGCTTGTGTCGTCCTATGTGAACGCGGCGGGAGACACGTTCTCGGACGTGGACCTGGCGCCTCTTGCGATGGGCGGATTGACCCGGGGCGTGACCGTCAAGGCGATGGCGCAGGCGTACGCGACGTTTGCAAACGAGGGCGTGTACCGCGAGGCGCGGACGTATACGAAGGTTGTAGACTCCGACGGTAAGGTCGTGCTCGATAATACGCAGCAGTCGCACGTTGCGATGAAGGACATGACGGCCTGGTATATTACCTATATGCTGGAGAACACCGTCGAATCCGGAACCGGCACGGCGGCGCAAATCGCGAATATGACCGTCGCGGGCAAGACCGGCACCACGACGAGTGACTTTGACCGCTGGTTCGCGGGCTATACGCCCTATTATACCGGCGTTGTCTGGTGCGGCTACGACGACCCCGAGGAGGTCGTGTTGACGGATTCGTCGACGAATCCCGCCATCGTCCTCTGGCAGAAGGTCATGGAGCAGGTGCATGACGGCCTTCCCAACAAGGAATTTAACAAGCCCACGAACGTGGTCGAGTGCACGGTCTGCCGCGACAGCGGCCTGCTCATGACAGACGCCTGCCGTGAGGACCCGAGAGGAAGCCGCGCCGTGACTGTGGAGCTCAGTCTCTACGATGTGCCGACGCAGAACTGTGATGTCCATAAGGAAGTGGAGATCTGCGGCGCTTCTGGGCACGTGGTCAATGAATACTGCAAGCAGGTTGAGGGCAACACGACAAAGACTGTGGGGCTTTTGGATGTTTCGCGAGCCTTCCCCGTGCGCGGGATCACGGTGCAGGACCAGGCCTACGCCGTGCCGAACGACTCTCTGCCCGCGGGCTATTACCCGGCTCTGAGCCCGGATGTGGACGCGATCAATGTCGAGTGCTACATCCACACCAGAGACGATCTGCCCGAGCCCGAAGCGCCGGAAGACGATGACGAGGAAGATAGCGCGAGCCGCATTTCCTCCGCCGTGCGCGATATCCTTTCGGGCGGCAGTCAGAACGATTAAAAAACAGCAGGAGAATGCTATGTGGCTTTCAGACGAATGGAAGGACTATGAAGTCATCGACACCTCGAGCGGCGAAAAGCTCGAGCGCTGGGGAAAGTATATTCTTGTGCGCCCGGACCCGCAGGTCATTTGGAGTACGCCTAAAAATCACCCCCTGTGGCGCAAATATGATGCAAAATACAGCCGCTCCAATACCGGCGGCGGCAAATGGTCAAACCTGCATCTTCCCGAGCAGTGGCAGGTGCGGTATAAGGAGCTCACGTTCAACGTAAAGCCCATGAACTTCAAGCACACGGGCGTGTTCCCGGAGCAGGCCGCCAACTGGGACTTTGCGATGGAGAAAATCAGAGGCGCGGGACGGCCCATTAGCGTTCTGAACCTCTTTGCCTACACGGGCGGCGCGACGATCGCCTGCGCGGCGGCAGGTGCGAGCGTCTGCCATGTAGACGCGGCGAAGGGCATGGTCGCCTGGGCAAAGGAAAACGCAAGATCCTCCGGGCTGGAGGATAGGCCGATCCGCTGGATCGTCGACGACTGCGGCAAATTTGTCGAGCGCGAGATCCGGCGCGGCCGGCGCTATGACGCGATCATTATGGATCCGCCAAGCTACGGCAGAGGGCCTTCGGGCG
>CALCJW010000012.1:0-16853 GCA_937967235.1 uncultured Clostridia bacterium | reverse complement strand
GGCCTACGTGCTGCTGGCGCTCGACTGCGGAAATTATAAAATTCCGACCGTAGAGGAAGGTAAAACGCAGGCCACGCGGCCGATGTATGTTGATTTCATGCTCGGTCGGCAGCTCTCAGACGGCGGCTGGGCCATCGGCTCGGAGGAAGCGGACCCCGACGTAACGGCGATGGTTTTGCAGGCGCTCGCGCCCTATCAGGAGAGCACCCCGGTCAAAAATGCAGTTACCCTCGGCGTAAACCGGCTCTCTACTCTTCAAAATGACGACGGCGGCTACAGCTCGTGGGGCTACACGTCTTCCGAGTCCTGCTCGCAGGTCGTCCTCACGCTCTGTGCGCTGGGAATCTCGATGGACGACAGCCGCTTTGTGAAAAACGGCAAGAGCGTTCTCGACAAGCTCCTGACCTATCAGCTCTCCGACGGCAGCTTCTGCCACGACGACAGCTTCGACGCGTACGCGACCATGCAGGCGCTCTGCGCGCTTACGGCGGCAGTCCGGCAGGCAGGCGGTAAATCCGCGTTTTTCACGATGACAGATGTGCAGAAAATGACGCACACCCCGCAGTCCGGCGTGACGGCACATACCTCGCGTCTGGCAGAAACTCCAGCATTCACCGACACAAAGGGAATTGCAGCACAGCAGGCGATTGAAACACTCGCGGCCTACGGCGTTCTCAACGGCATGACAAAGACAACCTTTGAGCCCGCCGCGAACCTCACGCGCGCGCAGTTCGCGAAGATTGTCGTCGGCGCGCTGAATCTCACCCCCGAATACCGCGGTACGTTCAAGGATGTGGCGCAGTCGGCGTGGTACGCACCCTATGTCGACACGGCGGCGGCCTACGGCATTGTCAACGGCGTGGGCGACGGGAAGTTTAACTCTGACGGCGCGATCACCGTGCAGGAGGCGGCGGCCATGACGGCCCGCGCGGCTTCTCTGTGCGGCATGGATCCTGTGGTGGAACACCCGGACACGGTCCTTCGCGCTTACACGGATGCGTCCCGCGTTTCCTCGTGGGCAAGGTCCTCCATGGCCTACTGCGCAGCCTCCGGCCTCTGGGCGCGGGGCGTTTCGGCGCTCACCCCCACCCGGCAGATCACGCGCGGCGAGATCGCGCAGATGCTCTGCGGGCTGCTTCTGAGCGCAAATCTTCTTCAGTAATCAAGGTCTTCATAGAGCCGCGCATCGCGCGGCTCTTTCGTTTGTCCGGACAAATACATTTTCCCGGGAGGTTCGTAGGGGGCGATGCCCACATCGCCCCATTGGGCAGTACGAATTCGCCGGAGATTTCCGTTAAAACAGATTGTTCCGCCGGGTCGATGTGGGCATCGACCCCTACGCAAAAGCGGTGGGATTTTGCAAATTTCGTAGGGGCGGACGACTCTGTCCGCTCCTATGAAGTCTCTTCAACTCGGAAAGGGGAACCATGAACCACAACGACGCATTTTCCCGGTGCCATCCGTTGGTGAACTTTCTATATTTTGCGCTCGTGCTGCTGGGGGCGATGGTCCTGCGGCACCCGGTGTGTCAGGTGCTTTCGCTGATCGGCGCAATCGCCTGCTTTTGCTGCCTCGGGGGAGAAAAGCCGGGCGGCTTCCGGCTGTGGTACGCGTTGGCGCTGTTCGTGCTGACCGCCGCCGTAAACCCCGCGTTCAGCCATGAGGGACGGACGATCCTCCGCTATCTCCCGTCCGGAAACCCCCTGACGCTCGAGTCCGTTTTATATGGTCTTGGCGCGGGGCTCACGCTCTGCACGGCGCTCATCTGGTTTTCCAATTACACGCGGGTCATGACGTCCGATAAATTCGTCTACCTGTTCGGAAGAATCGTCCCGGCGCTGAGTCTGGTCCTTTCGATGACGCTCCGCTTCGTTCCGCGCTTTTCCGCGCAGGCAAGACGGGTTTCCAGAGCGCAGGCCGCCGTCGGAAACGACATGCACACGGGAAACCCCGTTCACCGCATCAGATGCGCGCTGATGGTCTTCTCGATTCTGGTCACGTGGTCTTTAGAGAACGCGGTCGACACGGCGGACTCCATGCGCGCCCGGGGCTACGGCCTTCCCGGAAGGAGCGCGTTTTCGATCTTCACGCTTACGAAACGAGACAAGCTGCTGCTTGCCGTCATGGGACTTTTGGGCGGAACTGTTATCGCCGGATACGCACTTGGCGCGCTTTCGTGGCGGTATTATCCGAGCGTCAAGGGTGCCGGCTTTGCGCCCTTGAGCGTTCTTTGCTATCTGAGCTTCTTGATCCTCAATCTCATCCCGGTCATCTTAGAGCAAAAGGAGGCGGCTGTATGCAGACGTTTGCGATCTCAGATCTGAGCTTTACGTATCCCACAGAAACCGCCCCCGCGCTCCAAAACGTCTCGCTTTCGATCGAGGCAGGCTCGTTCACCGTGCTCTGCGGCAGATCCGGCTGCGGCAAGTCGACGCTTCTGCGGCAATTAAAGCCCATCTTGCAGCCGCACGGGACAAAAACGGGGGAGATTCTCTTTGAGGGAAAGCCCTTAGAGACCCTTTCCCAGCGCGAGCAGAGCGCCCGCATCGGCTTTGTGCTGCAAAACTTAGACGCGCAGCTGGTGACTGACAAGGTCTGGCACGAGCTGGCGTTTGGCCTGGAGTCTCTGGGACTGGACACGCCGACGATCCGCCGCCGCGTGGCGGAAATTGCGTCGTATTTTGGCATCCAGAACTGGTTTTATAAGCCCGTGGCCGAGCTCTCGGGCGGGCAGAAGCAGCTGGTAAATTTGGCGTCCGTCATGGCGCTCGAGCCGTCTGTCCTGCTGCTCGACGAGCCGACGAGCCAGCTCGACCCTATTGCCGCGACAGACTTTCTTTCGACGCTCGGAAGGATCAACCGCGAGCTCGGCACAACGATCATCCTCTCCGAGCACAGACTCGAGGACGCGCTGGCCCTGTCGACGAACGTCGTTTTCATGGAGCGCGGGCGCGTCTTGGATACCGGGACGGCAAGCGAGGTCGGCGCGCGGCTCAAAGCAGCGGACAGTGACATGTTTTCCGCCATGCCCGTTCCGATGCGCATCTACGCGGGCGTTCCGAATGCGCTTTCCTGCCCCGTCACGGTCGCGCAGGGAAGGCTGTGGCTGGAAAGCTTTTCGCAAACGCACAAGCTTTCCCCCGTTCCGGCGCCCGCTACCGCCAAAAAGCATGAGGACGCCCCCGCCGTTGAAATGACGGAAGCATTTTTCCGGTACGACAAGGAATCTCCCGACGTTGTCAAAGTGCTGTCGCTGCGCGCCTATAAGGGCGAGCTTCTCGCGATCTTGGGCGGCAACGGCACGGGAAAATCCACGACGATGGGGCTCATTTCCGGCGTGAACCGCGCCTATCGCGGCAAGGTTTCCGTTTTGGGGCATGCGCCGCAGGAGGTTTTGTCCCGCGTTGCGCTTCTGCCGCAGGACCCGCAGACGCTGTTTGTCAAAAATACGGTCATTGAGGACCTGCTTTCCGTTTTAGACGATCAGCCGAAGGACAAGCGTAAGGCGCTGGCGCTTCAAAAGGCGAAGCTCTGCGAGCTGACAGAGCTTTTAGACCGGCACCCCTACGATCTTTCCGGCGGCGAGCAGCAGAGGGCGGCACTTTGCAAGGTTCTTCTGCGGGAGCCCGAGGTGCTGCTGCTTGACGAGCCAACGAAGGGACTTGACGCGGAGTTCAAAAAGACGTTTGCCCGGATCATAAGGCGCCTGACAACACGCAGCGTGTGCGTCATCATGGTAAGCCACGACGCGGAGTTCTGCGCGAGCTTTGCCGATCGGTGCGCGATGTTCTTTGACGGCGCGATCGTCGCCGAAGGAACGCCCCGGGAATTTTTCTCCTCCGGCAGCTTCTACACGACCTCGGCCAGCCGCATGGCGCGCGGGCTCCTTCCCGGCGCAATTACCCCCGAGGATGTGATCACAGCCTGCGGCGGCGTTCTTCCGCCCGAGCCGGAGTTTCCGGACGAGGCGTTGCAGGAGATGCAGGCCAAGCGGGAATCGGAAGCCGAGGCGAAAACGTATCTTCTTCCAAGCGAGATCCCGCCGCTTCCCTTGTGGCGCAAGCTGACAGGCGGGCTCGGGATCCTGGGCGCGGTCGTCTGCCTTGTAAGAATCCTTCGCATCAGCGATTTATCGGAACTTTTGACCGAAGGCGGGCTCACGAGTCTGGCGGGCGATACATTTAAGCTCTATCTTGCGATGCTCGTCAGCCTTTTTGTTGTCGCTGTCTCCTTCAGCCGCGCCGCGCCGCAGCCGGTCCACTCGAGCCTTGGCGGACGGCCGCTGTCTAAAAGAACGAGGCTTGCAAGCGCTGTGTCGCTTTTACTTGTGCCGCTGACGATTTTCGTTGGAATCGTCTACTTCGGCAAGAAAAGCTATGGCGCTGTTTCCATTCTCGTGCTTCTCGAGTGCATTGCGCCGTTCGCCCTGATTTTTGAAGGGCGCAAACCCAAGGCGCGCGAGCTCGTGCTGATTGCGGCTCTGTGCGCACTGGCGGTCGCCGGGCGAGCGGCGCTTTTCATGCTGCCGGGGTTCAAGCCCGTGGCGGCGCTGGTGATTTTATCGGGCGTGGCCTTCGGCGGGGAAACGGGATTTTTGGTCGGTGCGATGAGCATGCTGACCTCGAACGTTCTGTTTGGTCAGGGTCCCTGGACGCCGTTTCAGATGTTCGCGATGGGACTCATCGGCTTTTTGGCGGGCGTTTGCTTCCAGAAGTGGCTACTGCGCGCGGGCCGTGCGCCGCTTGCGATTTTCGGCGCGGTGAGCGTGGTGCTCATCTACGGCGGGCTCATGAATCCCGCGTCGGCAATTCTCTACCAGCCGAATCTCTCGTGGAGCGTCCTCAAGGCCTACTATCTGACGGGCTTCCCGTTTGACCTTGTGCACGCGGCGGCGACGGCGCTGTTCCTCTGGTTCGGCGCGGAGCCGATGCTCGAAAAGATCGAACGCGTAAAGCGCAAGTACGGTTTGACAGAAATTCCCTAATTACCATCTTCTTTCGTCTTTTTCACCAAATTGCACAGATTATGTTAAGATTTTCTGTTCATTTTGCTATTTTTTGTCCTTCGACGGGCTTCGACACCCTTTTGGAAGCAAATCGTGTATGATGTAGCCAGTCAGTGAGATGTACGCAAGATGTCGCTGACGAAGTGCGTCAGAAAGGAGGATTCTCAGCATGCAGACAATCACAAAGGAATATGCGTATCTGTTCCATATGGTCGAATGCGCCCGGCAGGAGCTGAGCCGTCTGGAGCAGATGCTGATCGAAGCGCAGCAGACCGCGGAGGAGATCTATCTCAACCGCACCGAGCCCGACGCCAATGCCTGACCGGCAGGAACGCTCCGGCCGCACAGGCTTGAGAAGCCCCTGGGGTCCTTCCGCGTCTTTCCATATTTGATTTCCGCATTCCCCGCAAGTCCATACTTCACGCTCCTTCTGGCCGCCGCACAGCTGCGATATTTGTGCGGCGGCCGCCCCTTTTGCACAGTTGCGCATCCACCATCCACACAGTTGTCCACACTTATACACATTATCCACAGGGTTCTCCACATTTTGTGCCACACTGTCCCACCGCTACAATTCCTTGTGTCAAGTCTTTTTTTCGCGCGTTTTCTCTCGATTGTTTTCGTAAAATATAGGAAGAAACGAGAAGGAGGCGCGCCATGCTGACACAAACGAAGGCCCGATCTGGAGCATTACAGGGCGGAAGAGTCGTCTTTCTGCCGCTGTCGTCCATCCGTCCCAACCCCGCGCAGCCGCGCACGGTCTTTGACGCGCAGGGCCTGCAGGAGCTGGCCGCGTCCATCCGGCAGTACGGCGTTTTGCAGCCCTTGACTGTCCGGAAAAAGGCGGGCTTCTTTGAGCTCGTCGCGGGCGAGCGGCGATTGCGCGCAGCGGGGCTTGCGGGGCTCTGCGAGGTGCCGTGCCTGCTTGTGAGCGTCGACGATCAGGATGCGGGGCTTCTGGCGCTCGTTGAAAACTTACAGCGGCGGGACCTTGACTATCTCGAGCAGGCCGAAGGGCTCCAGCGGCTCATGCAGGAGTACCATCTCACACAGGAGCAGGCGGCGCGCAGACTCGGCAAAAGCCAGCCGGCAGTCGCGAACAAGCTGCGGCTGCTGCGGTTATCTTCTCCGGTGCGCGCAGCGCTTCGGGCAAGCGGCCTTTCCGAGCGGCACGCGCGGGCGCTTTTGCGCTTAGAGGACGAGACCGCACAGCTGCGCGCCATTCGTCTGATCGCGGAAAATGACTGGACGGTCGCAAGGACCGAGCGCTATGTCGATGAGCAGCTCTCCGCGGCAAAGGGAAAGGCGCGGCTTTCGCGGTTCGTGCTGCGCGATATGCGCCTGTTTCTGAACGGGATCAACCACCAGCTCGATCTCATCCGCGCCGCCGGGCTCAATCCGCAAACCGAACAGGAGGAAACAGAACGCGAGCTGGTTCTGACCATCCGAATTCCCAAATCCGTGAGCGGCCGCTGACGGCATATTGAGCAGGTTTCACAAAAATGCGGCAGTCCGGCTTGGGCTGCCGCGTTGTGTTGTTTTTATTTCGGGCAAAATGCCTGTCCGAAAAAGTTGGGTCTTGTGTGTTTCGCCCGAAAGAACCGAAAAATCCAACAAATTTAAATAATTTACTTATATTTTTCATTTTCCGGTTGAAAAAACCGAACTTTGTGCTATAGTATGTAATTGTCTGAATATCAAAAGCAAGTATGCTCGGCCGCATCGAGTGACGAGGCGGCCACCATCAGGAAAGGGGTACAAAATGTCTCATAAATACGTTTACCTGTTCTCGGAAGGAAACGGCCACATGCGCGAGCTGCTCGGCGGCAAGGGCGCAAACCTCGCCGAAATGACCAACCTCGGCATGCCGGTCCCGCAGGGCTTCACCATCACAACCGAAGCCTGCACGCAGTACTACAAGGACGACCGCCAGATCAACAGCGAGATCGAAGCGGAAATCATGCAGTATGTTGAAAAGCTCGAAGAGATGACCGGCAAGAAGTTCGGCGATCTCTATAACCCGCTGCTCGTTTCCGTCCGTTCCGGCGCGCGTGCTTCCATGCCCGGCATGATGGATACGATCCTGAACCTCGGTCTTAACGACGAGGTCGTCGTCGCCTTCGCAAAGAAGACGAAGAACCCGCGTTTCGCTTACGACTCCTACCGCCGCTTCATCCAGATGTACTCCGACGTCGTCATGGAAGTCGGCAAGAAGTACTTTGAGCAGCTCATCGACGAGATGAAGGAAGCCAGAGGCGTGACGCTCGACACCGAACTCACCGCGGACGATCTCAAGGAACTGGCTGAAAAGTTCAAGGCCGAATACAGAGAAAAGCTCGGCGAAGACTTCCCGCAGGACCCCAAGGTCCAGCTCATGGGCGCCATCAAGGCCGTCTTCCGCTCCTGGGATAACCCCCGCGCGATCTATTATCGCCGCATGAATGACATCCCCTCCGACTGGGGCACCGCTGTCAACGTCCAGTCCATGGTCTTCGGCAACACCGGTGACACCTCCGGCACAGGCGTTGCCTTCACGCGCAACCCGGCGACCGGCGAAAAGAAGCTCTTCGGTGAGTTCCTGATGAACGCACAGGGCGAAGACGTCGTCGCAGGTGTCCGCACCCCGCAGACCATCGACCAGCTGGCCGAGGTCATGCCCGAGGCTTACAAGCAGTTCACCGACATCTGCGCCAAGCTCGAGTACCACTACCGCGACATGCAGGACATGGAGTTCACCATCGAGGATAAGAAGCTCTACATGCTCCAGACCCGTAACGGCAAGCGCACCGCTGCCGCCGCGATGAAGATTGCCTGCGACCTCGTCGACGAAGGCATGATCACCGAGGAAGAAGCCGTCGCCATGATCGACCCGAAGAGCCTCGACGCGCTGCTGCACCCGACGTTCGACGCGGCCGCTCTCAAGAAGGCCAAGGTCATCGGCACGGGTCTCGCCGCATCTCCCGGCGCTGCCTGCGGCAAGGTCGTCTTTACCGCTGAAACCGCGACCGACATGGCCAAGGCCGGCCACAAGGTCATTCTCGTCCGTCTGGAGACCAGCCCGGAAGACATCGAAGGCATGCACTACGCACAGGGTGTTCTGACCGTCCGCGGCGGTATGACCTCCCACGCGGCTGTCGTTGCGCGCGGCATGGGCACCTGCTGCGTCTCCGGCTGCGGCGCGATCAAGATGGACGAAGCCAACAAGAAGTTTGAGCTCGGCGGAAAGACCTACAAAGAGGGAGACTGGATCTCCATCGACGGCTCGACCGGCAACATCTACGGCGAAAAGATCAAGACCGCCGCGGCTGCCATCTCCGGCGACTTCAACCGCATCATGAACTGGGCGGATCAGTTCCGCGTCCTCGATGTGCGCACGAACGCCGACACCCCGAACGACGCTGCACAGGCCTTCGCTTTCGGCGCGCAGGGCATCGGTCTGTGCCGTACTGAGCATATGTTCTTTGAAGCTGACCGCATCAAGGCGATGCGCGAAATGATCGTCTCCGAGACCTCTGAGCAGCGTGAAAAGGCGCTTGCCAAACTCGAGCCGATCCAGCAGAGCGACTTTGAGGCCATCTACGAGGCTATGAAGGGCCGTCCTGTTACCATCCGTCTGCTTGACCCGCCCCTGCACGAGTTCGTCCCGACCGACCCGAAGGACATTGAAGAGCTCGCCAAGGAAATGAACATCTCCGTCGAGCATCTGAAGCAGGTCATTTCCGGCCTCCATGAGTTTAACCCGATGATGGGTCACCGCGGCTGCCGTCTGGACGTCACGTTCCCGGAGATCGCGAAGATGCAGACCGCCGCGATCATCAAGGCAGCGCTGGCTGTCCGCAGCCGCAGACCTGCATGGAAGATCGTTCCGGAAATCATGGTTCCGCTGGTAGGCGAAGAGAAGGAGCTTGCGTTCGTCAAGTCCGTCATCGACCAGACCGCAAAGAAGATCATCAAGGCTGCCGGTTCCGACATGACCTACAAGGTCGGCACGATGATCGAAATTCCGCGTGCTGCGCTGACTGCTGACGCAATCGCGAACCAGGCTGAGTTCTTCTCGTTCGGCACGAACGACCTGACCCAGATGACCTTCGGCTTCTCCCGTGACGATGCGGGCAAGTTCCTGGCGTCCTACTACGACAACAAGATCTACGAATCCGATCCGTTCTCCAAGCTCGACCAGGCTGGCGTCGGCCGCCTCGTCAAGATGGCTGCGGAGCTCGGCCGTCAGACCCGCCCGGACATCAAGCTCGGCATCTGCGGCGAACAGGGCGGCGATCCCTCGACCGTCGAATTCTGCCACAACATCGGTCTGAGCTACGTTTCCTGCAGCCCGTTCCGTGTCCCCATCGCTCGCCTCGCTGCCGCGCAGGCTGCGATCAAAAACGCGAGGAAATAAGTTCTCGTAAAAAAGAAACCAATCACGCACATACCCCCAACCGGCAAGCCGGTTGGGGGATTTCGATGCTGCTTGGCAGGCAAACGGTACGTTTACCTACGCAAAACGCAGGACTCCGCCAGAGGGCGAAGTCCTGCGTTCGTTGTTTCTATTTGAGCAAACCTCACTTGTAAAAGCCGGGGTTCTGATAGCCTTTTCCGTTGGGTTCGCTCTCCATCATGGTCAGAATCGCGTCGCGGCAGCTGCGAACCATCACGTCCTGCTCCTCGGGCGCGCGGTTTACCATCTGGTTGGTGGAGCTTGTGTAGAACCACAGTCCTTCGCCCTCTGCAAAGCCCACGCCGTCACTGTCCGTGATCGCGTCCGGGTCCAGTCCGAGCGTGTCGCGGATCTCGTCGCGGGAGTAGAAGACCCACTTTGCTTCGGGCATCGTGTTTTCCCACTTGCAGCTGCTGATATCGCCGTCTTCCGACTTGCCGGGGCTGTATACCTCGATCGTATAGGCGTGGATGTTGTAGCGGCCATACGCATAGTCGATCAGCTCTGCTGCGGTGGGATAGTCCTCATTGGAGCTCATCGAGTAGAAACCGCGGCCAGTGTAGTTCTGGAATGCCTGCGCCATTTCGGCGGCGGTATCCTTCATGAACGGGATCTCCGCGTCGTCGGGGTTCGTCTCGTCATACGCGCGGTAGCACCACGGATAGAGGACGGACTGAATGCCGGTGTGCAGCGTGACCAGCGCGGCCATATTCCGCGTATACATAAACTGCTGAAGCGCTTTGATTTCAGGCTCTGTGGCGGGCGCGGTGCCAGCGGTTGTCCAGTTGACGTTGCCGATCTGCTGGCCATCCTTCGTTTCAATGTCATAGCGATTCCACTGATAGTCAAAGGTACGGTTCATATCGATGCCGCTCGTGCGGGAATCGTCGCCCAGAATGCCGTTTCTATCCCAGTCCGGGCTTTCCATACCGAAGACGGGAAGCTCACGCGAGGGCGTGTCGTCTTCTTTGCCGCGATAGAGCGTGGCGATGAAGCCGTCGCCGTCAATGTCCGTGTAGGGGTCGCCGAAGGGGATGTTGTCGCCGTTTGCGTCTCTCGGGCGCAGGTTCGGGCGGTTGTTGATGACAAAGGACTGCTCATAGCCGTCAGGGTTGATGACCGGAATGACGTAGACGATGTAGCTGTCGAGAAGCCCCTTGACATACGCGTCGTCCGAGCAGAGCGTCAACCACCACGCAGTGTACATGGCAGACGAGGCGCTTTCGCGTTCGCCGCCGTGGATGTTGGCAAACACGCCGATTCCCGTCTTTTCCTCCGTAGGAATCTTCTCGTTGGTGATCTCCAGACACCAGAGGTCCCGCTCCTGCCAGGACGTGCCGATGGAATAGAGCTCCGTGATGTCCGGGTACTGCTCCGCCATTGCGGACAGCTGTGCTTCCAGCTCCGCAAAGGTATAGCGCCTGTTCCAGTCGATGTCGAGTCCGTCCGGAATCTCGCTGGGTGTATCCGGTCTGGCGGACAGCTCGAGTCGTTCCGCCTTTTTGCTGCCTGCCGTGCCGTTTATACTGCAAGCGGCAAGTCCAAGCACCATCATCAGCGAAAGGCAGAGGCAAAGAAGCTGTTTCGAGAAGGTTTTCATGTGGAAGACTCCTTTCAATCCGGCTTGAAACTGGCAGCAGCGGCTTGTGTCAGGCACAATTCGGTTTGCTTTATTTCACTAACGTGTTATCGTGCTAATATACTACACTATTTCTTTGTTCTTTGCAATGGCAAACCTGTCCAAGATTTCGCGTGCCTTCTTCGTTCTTCTTTGTATAGGGTGACAGCGGCACATCTCTAGGCCGCGATTCCGGCAAAGCGGAGAGCCCTGCCTGGAACGGCGCGAAGACCCCCAACCAGCTAAGCTGGTTGGGGGTCTTGTCATTTGGCTGCTGATCCGGCCTTTTAAGACCGCTCTTCCAGCCGGTTGGTTTTTGCAATGAGAAGAAGGGGCTGCGTCAGGCCTCCTCGAATGCTTCGCGGTTGATCCAGAGCCCCAGCGCTGGGTTCGGGATGAAGTAAATTTCCTCGCCATCTACGGTGTTATAGCCGTATTTGAGCGTTTCGGGGTCGTATTTCTTTGCCAGCTCGTCGTAGCTTGCCGGTTGGAACCCAACGCCTGCGATCTCCTGCTGCGCGATCTCCTTTACGGCGTATGTAATCGTAAAGCGTCCGTCGCTCGATCCGTGAATCAGGTGCGCCGCCGCGCCCATGTTGTCCCGCAGGTCCTGATTTTCGGGCTTGTTGAACTGTTCCAGCGTGTGGAGCCTGCCGCGGTAGCCGTACTTGCGAATCAGCTTGTCGACCTGCGCGTCCTCGCCGAATTTCGTCACACCGGGGGCTAAAATGATCAGCTCCCCGCCGTCTGCAATCGCCATGCGCGTACGGTACACCGTTGAAATGGACTATCGGACGGACGCGCGCTCGGTCTATGACTGCCGCCGCTATCAGCATCCGAGTGACCTGATTGCCGCTCTGAATCAGTCTTGGGAGGATCGTCCGCAGTAACCGTAGGTTCTCTTTTCAAATACACAAGCGCTCCGTTACCAACCTCGGTAACGGAGCGCTTTTTCGGTTCCTGTGTTCGGACAGGCAAAAGGGGCGGCTTTCGCCGCCCCTTGGGGTATGCTGTTTTCTGTCAGACGCTTTTGATTACAGAAGCTTCTTCCAGGTCTCATGGGTACCGGACTTGGTGTAGGTGTGGTCGTTGGTGGCCTCCTGCACGTCGAGGTAGTACCATGCGTTCACGTTCGCGTTGTCGCGCCAGGTCTTCATGCCGGACAGCAGATCGTCCGCAGACTTCGGCGTGCGGCCGAGCGCGCGGTTCACCATTGCCATGAGTTCGGCACGGGTGACGTTGCGGTCCGGGCGGAAGCTGCCGTCGGGATAGCCGTTGATCCAGCCCATCTTCGCAGCGATCGCAATTTCCTCGGCTGCCCAGTAGCGCGAGCCAACGTCATTGAACTTTGCAGCGGAGGCGCTCTCCAGACCGGCGAACTGCGCGATCATGGAAGCGAGCTCGGCGCGGGTGATCGCGTCATTCGGGCGGAACTTGCCGTTCGTTCTGGTGTCAACGATCACGCCGGCATTTTCGAGCGTAGCAACGTAGGTGTTGTACCAGTCGCCGCGGGCAACGTCCGAATAGGAGCTGCTGTTGGTCTTGTAGTAGGACTGGCACGCATCGCCCATGATGCGGTACAGGATCGCTGCGGTCTCCGCACGGGTGACATTGCCTTCGGGCTGCACGGAGCCGTCGGGATAGCCGTTGATAAATGCGAAGTGGTCATCGGTGTTGAGCGTCAGCGCCGGTGCCTTCGTCGTAGGCTTGTTCGGGGAGTCGATCGTACCTGAACCGCCACCGGTGCTCTTCTTGATGTAGACGACCTCGATGGTCAGATTATGACCGGGCATCTTACCTTCGATCACCGCGTCTTCCTTTTCCTTGAGCTTGTAGCCCTTGATCTTCGGAGAGTCTACTTTGTACGCTTCGCCCTTGGCCAGGAGATCCATATGGCTCTCGGCCAGTTCCTTGCCCTTCTTATCGACGTACTGGATCGTCAGGCTGTAAGTGGATCAGTTTCGTCTCCCAGATGCCTTCAAAGTGCAGACCGCCGGAAACCATCGGAACCTGCGTGTTCGGTGCAACCTCGACGCCATCAAGCTTCCACGTCTTGAACGTCCAGATATATTCGCCAACTCTCACAGAATCGGGCTTGGCTGCCGTTGTGACCATCTGGCCCACCGTGTAGGTGTGCGGGTTCTTAGGAATCGTTGCCTGAACCTCAGCCGGGAGGTTGGGATCATAGCTGTACTTCACGCCGTATTCTTTCTGTGTGCGCTCCCAGATACCGACGAAGGTAAGGCCACCGGCAACCATCTCAACCTGCGTGTTCGGTGCGACCTCTGTATCGCCGAGCTTCCATGTGATGAACTTCCAGATATATTCGCCGTCTTCCACATCGTCAGGCTTGGCTGCCGTTGTGACCTTCTGACCTACAGTGTAGGTGTCCTTGTTCTCAGGAAGCGTTGCCCACACCTTCGGGTTCGGCACAAGTGCCGGGTCTGTGCATGCGTAGTCATAGGTCACGCCGTATTCTTTCTGCGTGCGCTCCCAGATACCGACGAAGGTAAGGCCGCCTTCGACCATCGGAACCTGTGCGTTGGGAACAACGTCAACGCCGTTCAGTTTCCACGTAACGAACTTCCAGATATATTCGCCGTCTTCCACATCGTCAGGCATCATGGCCACACGAACCGATTCGCCGGGCGCGTAAGTGTACGGATTCTCAGGAAGCGTTTCCCACACCTTCCAGTGCGGCACAAGTGCCGGGTCTGTGCATGCGTAGTCATAGGTCACGGGGAACTCGTTCTTCGTGTACTTGATGACAACGTTCGTCCAGCCGTTGATGGTATCCGTGTCGCCAAACTTGACGTCCAGCGCCGGAACATCCTTATTGAACCACTCGTCGTGCGAGTAGCCGGGCATATCAAGATTTTGCACATTCGCGTTGAGATGCTCAACCACATTTGCGCCGAACGGAGCGGTGGAGTGATGGTACGCAGTCGGCTCCATCTTGCCGTCGATCATTCTGTAGACGTAGACGTGCTGCGTGGTGTTGACGTGGACGTTTACATAATGCTTGTCCAGGTCTGGCTGATGCTCGCCGAAGGTCGTGCAAGTCGCATTGCCAGCCCAGTCTTCGATGACGGACGCATCATAGGAAGCGGAGGCAGGACGGTCTTTTTCTGCCTGCGCGATGGCCTGCGCCTTGATATCCGTAAAGTCGATGGGATCGCCGTACAGACCAGTGACTTGATACGTGTAGAAGTCCGTGTTCTGGCGGTAGTGCGGCGCACCGTCGAGATACATATTCGCAACAACGGTGTACTCCTTGCGGGTGTACTTCACCAGAACGTTCGTCCAGCCATTGACGGTATCCGCATCGCCGAACTTCCACTTGGGCGAATCGTACTTATACCACTCGTCATGCGTATGACCGACCTTATCCAGTTCGATGTTCTGTGCTGCGAGATAGTCCAGCAGGTTGCTGCCTCTGCGAGCCATGCCGGAGAAAAGCTGCGTCTCGGTGGTCTTGTCATCGTCGGTGATCGCTTTGACGATGACCTTCTCATAGTCATAGACCATGCAGATGATGTTCGTCCAGCCGTTGACCGTGATCGAATCAAGACCTGCGGGCGGGGTTTCGGGGTTCGCCTTGTACTCGTTCCACTTGCCGTCGTTGTACCAGCCGTAGAAGTCGTATTTGCCGGTGCTGTTTGCAGTGTAGTAGTTGGCAATGTCGAGCGTAGTCAGATCAATGACTGTACCCTTCGGCTGCTTTTCGAGCGCAACTGTCTTGAATGACTTGGTCATGTCGCCGTTGCGGTAGATCACAACGTTGACGGTCTGCAAGTTGAGCTCCCACTTCGCCGTCAGTTCAGTCTTCTGTGTGATTGGGGTATCAAAATCGAACGCAGTATTCTCGCCGTCCTTGAACCAACCGAGGAACTTGTAGCCTTCCTTGGTGGGTGCAGTCGGCTCGTTCGCGGTTGCATTGCACTTGACCGTCTGTGTGTCGACCGGCGCCACGCCTTCCATGTCGACGTTGAACGTTACGTCGTAGTAGGTGTCAACGTAAGCCCATGCATAGGCGACAATCCACTTTTTGGTCGGGTTGTTTTCCGGCCACTGCATATTGCGCCAGTTGTAGCCTTCCTGACCATAGGTTGCCGCGTCAAACGGCTTGCCGCTCTTGTCGTTCAGGCAGATGTTGATGTCGGCCATGTCCGGATTCGGCTTGTTGGCCGCGTCAGCCGCAAGTGCCGCTTCCTTCAGCTGCTTTTCCAGCTCCGGGTAGTCGATCAGATCGCCATACAGGCCCTTGACGCTTCTGGAGATAACCACGCCTCTGGCATCCTTGGCGGCCTCCTCGCTGCCATTCAGGAAAAGCGCTGCGGTAACGGTGTACTCTTTACGTGTCAGCTTGCCGACCAGTTCATACTTCTTGGCCATATTGAGCTTGGTGACGCGCTTGTTCGTGTTGCCAAAGTCCTTTGTGGTCTGATACCAGCCGTCGAAGTCGTGGCCGGTCTGTTCGCCGCTTTTGAGGTTATAGTCCGCAAAATCGTCCTCGTTGTACCAGTCGGTGACGGAGAGATTGTCGACCTTCTGGCCGTTCTCGTCATAGACCGTGTACCGCACGGGGAACTGATAGTACGCGTACAGCTCCACGTTGCCGGACTCGGTGATTTGCGTGACAACATTGCCTTCCGCATCGCGCCAGTTGAGGAACTTCTGCGGCCATTCGTTGTTCTTGAAATCCGGAGCCTTGAGGGTGATCGGAAGCTCATCCGCAGTAAAGGTCTCGGGGTTATTGACGTTTTTAACGTCCGCGGGCTTGACCACACCGCGCCAGTTGTAGGTGATGGTATATACAGGCTCGCACTTGACGTTGATCGTCGGCTTCGTCCAAGTCCAGCCCTTCTCGTTATCATAGTGCGCTTCAACCTTGACCGCTGCCGGGTTGACCGGGTCGTGCGCGCCGTTGTTGTGCTGGCTATAATACGCTGCAAAAGCGGTCGGTTTGAGCGTGATGTACGCAACAGCAGTATTCAGCTCCCACTGCACTTCGACGCTGCTGGCAACCTCTGTCAGCGGCACTTCGATCGGGTCGTGGCCGGAATTTTCCGTGTCGCAGACGACATTGACAAGCAGCTTGTCAAAAGAGTTCTTCGGGCTCGGGATCTCCTGCGCCGGCTTGCACGTGACGTGGACATCCGGAATCGCTGCGCTGAGACTCCACGCGTCATTTGCATAGGTCAGCGGAACTACGACGTCGGCCGGATTGACCGCAGTATGCGCGCCGTAGGACTTGCCATAATGTTCAGCAATTTTTTCCGGCTTCAGGACAAGCTTCGCGGTCTTAGCCGTTCCGTCCCACTGCACGTCCACGCTGCCGGCGGGCAGATTCTTCAACTGATACTGAATGTTTGGATGCGCCGTCTGATTATCGCACGCCACCGTCACGTACTGCTCTTTCACGTCGTCCGTCGGGTCGGGAATTTCCGGCGCGGCGCAAGTAACATAGATAACCGGGATTGCCCCGTCGATTTTCCAGCCGCCGTTATACGTCAGCGTAACAGTAACGACACTGGTGCTGACCGCAGTGTGCGTACCTTTAAGAGCGGAAAAACGGTTTGCAATCTTCTCCGGATACAGTTTGAGCGTGGCCTCCTTGCTGCCGGTCGACCAAACGAGTTCCGCGCACTTCTTTTCAATCAAGCCATCAATCGCATACTGCATATAATGGTCGGCCTTATTGTTGCATTGCACAGGTACAGTCTTTATGCCTATAAACTCCGTCGGGTCGGGAATTTCCGGCGCGGCGCAAGTAACATAGATAACCGGGATTG
>CALCJW010000011.1:0-16842 GCA_937967235.1 uncultured Clostridia bacterium | reverse complement strand
TTAGGCCGGAAAATGAAATGGCTTATGAGAGGCAAAACACTTCGGGTCACAATGGGCGTGTTGACAAAAGTGATATATATCCACGTTTTGGCAAATAAAAAAGACGCCGTGCGGTGTCACTCAGCGTATTTTATCATCCTTTTCAGGTTCATGGCCGCAGCAGACAAGAGGCAGTGGTCCTCTGCTGCCTCGATACCTCGTCGTAAGACGCGTGTTAAGTTATGCTCGCGCTTTTGTGCGGCAAACGTGCCCTCACACCAGATTTGCCGCAGCTTCAGCGCCTCCCGGTACTCCGGACTGTAACGGTGTTTCAGGTTGCGCTGCCGGTCCACCGCAAAGTAGCTTGTGGACACCTTTCGTGCCCCACGCCTGTCATTTTCGCACAGACATTTGTCGTGCAGAGGGCAGGCCGCACAATCCCGTTTATCCGCCTGATACTCCCAGAACAAGCCGCTGGCGCTGCGGGCCAGCCGCCTTAAACGCAGGTCTTTTCCTCCGGGACAAAGATATACATTGCGCCCCTCATCATAGTGAAAGTCATCCCGCGTAAACTGTGCGGCTGTCCGCACGGCGGTTTTCTGCGGCCGCACAAAGAAGTTGATCCCCAGATCGCCCAGCACCCGGTGTGCCAACGGAAAATCATAGGCAGCATCTGCCGTTGCGATTTGGATAGGGACAACATTTGTATGAACATATTCCATTAAATCAAGATATGGGGCAGAATCGTTGACATCTCCCGGAGTCACGGTCTGCCCCACGATGATGCCATAGTCGCTGTCCACCGCCTGATGGGAGAGGTAATGCGGCCCCTCCGGCTTCCCCGGACGCTTCATGTGCCCGGCCTCCGGATCTGTGCGGCTGATCCGTTTATGGGTCCGCCGATTGTCCCGCTTGATCTGTGTTACGCGTTTTTTCCGTCGTTTGCCGATCTGCGTTGCCAACTGCTCCAGCCCCTCTTCCTCGTAGGCATCCAGTTTTTCCCAGTAGACACCGGCTTCCTCAATGACCTCCACCAACTCTGCCGACGTGCGGGAGGCATTGGCTCTGACGTGGGTCGAATCTGTACCGACCACCCGCCCGCTGACAAGGCCCTTCTCAACGCACTGGTGCACGACCTCCTCGAACAACCGCCGGAACACCTTGCGGAAAGACGGCTTCCGGCGGCGCAGCTGCGAGACGGTGCTGTGATCCGGTACCCGGTCAAAAAGGTCGAGCCCGAGATACCACCGCAGGGCAATATCCGTCTGGATGCGCTGTTCGATCTGCCGCTCTGACGGAATGCCGTACAGAAAGCCCACCAGCAGATATTTCACGATGACCACCGGATCAATGGGTGGACGTCCGAACCTTCGGCTATAAAGCCGCGCCGTTTCCTCGTACACGAAGGAAAGGTCCAACGCTGCCTCCAGCTTCCGCAGGAAGTGCTGCTGAGGCATTAAATCCTCGATCGTTACCATGTGCATCGCCAGCTGCATCCCATCACCTCAGACCTTTTTCTTCATTATAGCATACCGCTGATTGCTATTGCGATACTTTGTCAACACGTCCAATTTGTCCCAAGGTAGCCAGTCCCGGCTGCCGATCCCCGCCGTTCCTCCGTTTTGTTCACCCACCCACACATGAACCGAATGGAGGAAATACAAATGACGACCATCAATCTGAAGGACTTTTACGCTTGGTACACCCATGATGAATACATCGAAGTTTCCGACGAAGTGGCCGCCGAGCTGAAGGCGGACAAGCTGTATGAGGCAGCCTATCAGCGGCGCACGACCCGCAACAAGGCGCAGTATTCCCTCGACTGTGACGATGGGATCGAATACTCGGCCTGCCTGCACGAGCCGACGCCGCAGGAGCTTCTGGATCGTATGGAGATGTTCGTCCACCTGTGGAACGCCCTCAATTCTCTGCCGGAGGTGCAGGGCGTCCGGGTAGAGGCGCATCTGATCCTCGGCAAAAGCTACCGCCAGATTGCCCGGGAGCAGGGCGTTGACAAGAGCGTTGTCCGGCGCTCGGTGAAGCGCGGCATGGCTGCTATGAAAAAATATTTGAAAAAAGTTCTGTGAGTGAGGCTCCATTTGCCCGATTTTTGTCCTTGGTATATGAGAGGTAGTTTTCACTTCTCCGCAGCAAAGTAGTTGATGCTCCGTCACGGATCGTCGCTGTCCGCTGTGAGGGAGCGCCGCATTGAATATGAGCTGTCTTATGACAGGCCAACAGGAGCGGGTGCGGCGCTCCCGCCTTTCAAAAACACCTTGGGACATTTCGTCCCAAGGTCATAAGCCGTAGGCCAGCGTTTTTATGAGGCGCTGGCCTTTCCCTGTTGCCGAGAATTGAAAAGGAGGTCTTTATGCAGCAGAGAAAACAACATACCGCATTTGCTGTGGATGGCTACGCCATCACCGCCAGCTTTGCAGACTGCAAAAATGCGGCAGCGCTCCATCATGTAAAGCAGATTTTACTATCTTCCTTTGCCAACAATACGGCAAAAAATAGCTCCGGCGACATCCTTGCAATCCCTCCCGAACAGAGGGATAATAATAGTGGGGGTAGTCCCTATGTACCTTGAAAACTTCATATTCCCCGCGTATTGATTGCGTTTTTTTCATTGACCCATCGACAAATGAAAGGACGGATCAATATGACAGAAAACAGAATGATGACAGGTAATCGGGTTGATTGCCTATACCGCGTGTCCACCGACAAGCAGGTGGACTACAATGACAAAAGCCAAGCCGACATTCCCATGCAGCGCAGAGAGTGCCATCGCTTCTGTGAAAAAATGGGATGGACGATTGTTCACGAGGAGCAGGAGGACGGCGTGTCCGGGCATAAAGTTAGAGCCGAAAACCGGGACAAGCTGCAAATCATCAAGGAACGAGCCAAACAGGGAAAATTCGATATTCTGCTTGTGTTCATGTTTGACCGTATCGGGCGTATCGCTGACGAAACGCCTTTCGTGGTGGAATGGTTTGTTAAGAACGGCATCCGGGTCTGGAGTACGCAGGAGGGTGAGCAGCGTTTTGATAATCACACGGACAAGCTCACCAACTACATCCGCTTTTGGCAGGCTGACGGCGAAAGCGAAAAGACTTCAATTCGCACAAAAACTGCTCTCGGCCAGCTTGTCGAGGATGGCGGTTTCAAGGGCGGTCTTGCTCCTTATGGGTATGACCTTGTAAAGAGCGGGCGCTTCAATAAACGCAAGCACGAGGTTTTTGAGCTGGCTGTCAACGAGGCCGAGGCTGCTGTGGTACGGATTATCTTTGACAAATATGTGCATGAGGGTTTCGGTGCTCAACGGATCGCCACCTACTTAAATAACCTCGGCTATCGGGCGAGAACGGGTAAAATGTGGCATCACGCCAGCGTCCGGGGTATCATTTGTAATCTGACATATACTGGGGTACTTCGCAGCGGCAAAAGCCGATCCCAAACGCTGCCCCACTTACAGATTATAGAACAGGAGCTGTTCGAGGCTGCACAGCACATTCGTACCTCCCGTGCCAACTCCGCCGAACAGGAACGGCGTGTACCGCTGAATACCCGTGGCCAGTCCTTGCTGGCCGGGAATGTCTTTTGCGGGCATTGTGGCTCTCGGCTGGCGCTCACCACCAACGGCAAGGCTTATCCGTGCAAGGAAGATGCTCACCGCATTGTAAAGCGTGTGCGGTATATCTGCTACGGCAAGACCCGCAAACAAACCGAGTGTGACGGGCAGACTGGCCACACGGCTCATATTCTTGACGGTATCATTGATAAGGTGGTGCGGCAGATCTTTGAACGGATGAAAGCGATCCCCAAAAGCGAGATCGTCAATATCCGCTATCGTGAAAAGATGGAAGAACGGAAGGCACTTCTCAAAAGTGCAAAATCAGACTACGCCAAGGCCGCCGCCGAGCTTGATACGCTCCGGGCAGAGGTCATTAAATCTCTCCGGGGCGAAAGTGCTTTTTCGCAGGATTTGCTTGGTTCTTTGATTTCTGACTGTGAGACAAAATGTCTCGAAGTTCAGCACACTATGGAGGCGGCGCAGGCGGCCTACGACGAGGGACAGGCCATGCTGGACGCCTTAAACGCTCAGTATGACGATATTATTTCATGGGCGGATATGTACGACAGCGCCAGCACGGAGTCAAAGAAAATGATTGTGAGCTGCCTGATCCGGCGTGTGGAAGTGTATCGAGACTATCGGCTGCATATCGACTTCAACATTGACTTTGAGCAGTTCAGCGCTGGACTGGACATTTCGGCAATCGCCGCATAAGAAAAGCCCGCTTCAAAAGAGAAGTGGGCATAAAACAAAAAACTTGCTTTTTTCAAAGCAAGCATTTATTAAGAATACTCAGCGCACCCGATTGGTGGAGATAAGCGGGATCGAACCGCTGACCTCTTGACTGCCAGTCAAGCGCTCTCCCAGCTGAGCTATACCCCCGTATAAGGGGTGCGCTGAGTAATTTCTTATTCAATTAGTGCGGGGGTTGTTTACCGCTTCAACCAGGCTCCCAGCTGAGCTATACCCCCATCGGCGAGAACTATTCTAACAGATTGCGGCGGAAATTGCAAGTGTTTTCTTTGAAATTTTTAAATAAATCCGGCAGGGGCGAACGACTGGCATTTTGGCAGAAAAAACGGGCGCGATTTTGTGTAATCGAGGTCTGCCAAACGGCGCGTATTTGTGATAAAATACAGAAAACGGCCATAGGCTGTTGGGCGTAGCCTATAAAATTTAAATTCCCGGTGCTTGCACCGGCGCAGGAAAAGGAAGACGACTATGAAAACTTTACTCAAGGGCGGTATCGTGGTGTCCGGCGGCGGCTCGGCGCAGCTGGACGTGCTGGTAGACGGCGAGAAGATCGAGCGGGTCGCGGAACATATCTCGTGCGCGGAAGCGAACGTGGTCGATGTGACGGGAAAGCTCCTGTTCCCGGGCTTTATCGACGCGCACACGCATTTTGACCTTGACGTGTGCAATACGACGACGGCGGACAACTTTGACACCGGCACGCGCAGCGCCATTCGCGGCGGCACGACGATGGTCATCGATTTCGCCTGCCCGAACAAGGGCGAGAGCCTGCAATACGGCCTCGACCTCTGGCACAAGAAGGCCGACGGCCGGTCGAGCTGCGACTACAGCTTCCACATGACGATCGACGACTGGAACGACGAAATTAAAGCTGAGGTACCCAGAATGTTCGAGCAGGGGATTTCTTCGTTCAAGATGTACATGACGTATCCCGCGATGATGATTGGCGACAAGGATCTGTTCTACGCGCTGGAGGAGATCAAAAAGTTCGGCGGTATTGCAGGCGTGCACTGCGAAAACGCGGGCGTGATCGACGCGCTCATTGAGCAGCATAAGGCGGATGGGAAGTTTGTGCCGGGCTCGCATCCCGAGTGCCGCCCGAACGCGACGGAGGCTGAGGCGGTGGCGCATCTGCTGCGTATCTGCGAGGTCGCCGATACGCCGGTCGTGATCGTTCACCTGAGCACGAAGGAGGCGCTGGCCGAGGTCATGGCCGCGAGAGCCAGAGGCCAGAAGGTCTATGTGGAAACCTGCCCGCATTATCTGACGCTGGACGAATCCGGCTACTATGAAAAGGACTTCCGCAAGGCGGCGGGGTATATCTGCGCGCCTCCGCTTCGGACGAAGGAGGATCAGAAGGCGCTCTGGAAGGGGCTCTATAACGGCGCGATCCAGACCGTCTCCACCGACCATTGCAGCTTCACGCTTGAGCAGAAGGAAGCGGGCAGGGAAGACTTCACAAAGATTCCCGGCGGCCTTCCTGGCGTGGAGACAAGGGGCGTGCTGCTTTATACCTTCGGCGTGGCAGCCGGTAAAATCACGAAAGAGAAGATGGCCGAGGTCCTGAGCGAGAATCCCGCGAAGCTCTATGGCGCGTGGCCGAGAAAGGGCGCGATTTTAGCCGGCAGCGACGCGGACATCGTGGTCTACGACCCGGAGGCCGACACGACGATCCGGGGAGAAGACATGATCTCTGAAGCAAAGTACACGCCCTATGAGGGTATGCGCACGCGCGGCTCGATTGCGCAGGTTTATCTGCGCGGCAAGCTTGCCGTCGAACACGGCGAGGTGAAAGTCGGCGCGGCCGGTACGTTCATTCCCCGCACGACCGGGATGCTGTAAGACGTATTTATAAGGAAAGGAGCCTCCCGGGCGTTCCGGGAGGCTCCTTTTATGGTTTGGGTAAATTATTTGCAGAGCGCAGCGGTATCCTGCGCGATCATGAGTTCCTCGTTGGTCGGGATGACCCAAACGGTGACTTTGGAGTCGGGCGTGGAGATGATGGCTTCTTCGCCGCGGGTCTTGTTCTTCTCTGGATCGATCTTGATGCCAAGGTACTCGAGACCCTCGCAGATGGAGGCACGCATCGTTGCGGAGTTCTCGCCGACACCGGCCGTAAAGACGAGGCAGTCGAGGCCGCCGAGCACGGTGGTGTAGGAGCCGATGTACTTCTTGACCTCATAGGCGAACTTGTCGAGTGCCAGACGGCAGTCTTCGTTGCCTTCGTTGGCTGCAGTCTCAATGTCACGGAAGTCGGAGGAGACACCGGAGAGCGCCAGAACGCCGGACTTCTTGTTGAGAATATTGAGGCACTCGTCAGCTGTCAGGTTATCGTGGTTCATCATGTACTGCGCAACGCAGGTGTCGATATCGCCCGCGCGGGTACCCATGGGGACGCCTGCAAGAGGGGAAAGACCCATGGAGGTATCCTGGCACTTGCCGTCTTTCACTGCGGACAGGGAAGAGCCGTTGCCGAGGTGGCAGACGATGACACGGCTGGCCTTTTCAGCGCCCATGAGCTCGATGCAGCGCTTGGAGACGAAGCGGTGGGAGGTACCATGGAAGCCATAGCGGCGCAGATGTTCCTCAGTGTACCACTTGGTGGGGATGGCGTAGCGATAAGCCTTCGGGGGCATGGTCATATGGAACGCGGTGTCGAATACGGCGACCTGGGGCTTGTCCGGCATGGCTTTCTCGCAGGCCTCAATACCCATGAGGTTGGCGGGGTTGTGGAGCGGGCCGAGGGGGATGCAGTCGCGGATGGCCTGCTTGCAGGCCTCGTCGATGAGGCAGGAGGCAACAAACTTGTCGCCGCCATGGAGCACGCGATGGCCGACTGCGTCGATCTCGTCAACGGACTTGATGACGCCGTCCTCGGGGTCAACGAGAATGGCCATGACAGCCTCGATGGCTTCCTTGTGAGTGGGCATGGGAATGTCCTTCTCCACCTTCTTGCCGGTTGCGGGAACCTTGTGGGTCAGCCGTCCGTCAAGGCCAATACGCTCGCAAAGACCCTTTGCGGTAACGTCGCCGGTGTCGGGATTCATCAGCTGATACTTCAGGCTCGAGCTGCCCGCGTTGATGACCAGAATGTTCATGGTAGATTCACTCCTGTATCTTTCATTATTTTTGAAACCATGATAGAATGGTTTTGCGCGCCGGATGGCGCAGTCACTATTGCATATCATACAATAAAAGCCAGCGGGAAACAAGGGCTTTTGATGTTTTTTTTGATGACGGAGGAAAATGCATGCGCATCTGCGGCGTGATTTGTGAATATAACCCGTTTCACAGGGGGCATGAGAAGCAGCTGCGGCAGATTCGCGCGGCGCTGGGAGAGGATACCGCGGTTGTGTGCCTGATGAGCGGGAGCTTTGTGCAGCGGGGAGAACCGGCCGTGTTTGATAAGCGCGTGCGCGCGCAGGCGGCGGTTCTGGCGGGGGCGAACCTCGTTCTGGAGCTGCCGATCACCAAGGCGCTTTCCTCGGCCGAAGGGTTTGCACGCGGGGGTGTGGAGATTTTCTCAAGGCTCGGCTGCGCCGATACGCTGGCTTTTGGCTGCGAGAGCGGAAACGCAGATGCGCTTTTGGCGGCGGCAAGGGCCATGTGCGAGCCGGCGTATGACGCGGCGCTGCGGGACATTTTAAATACCGGCGTGAGCTACCCCGCGGCGCGGCAGCGGGCGCTCGTATCTTTGGAATTTGATGGCGGGCTTCTGGAGCGGCCGAACGACATTTTGGCGCTTGAATACTGCAAGGCGATTTTGCAGACGGGAAGCTGCTTGCAGCCGCTCACGCTGTTGCGGGAGGGGGACTATCACGCGCGGGAGGCGGAGCTTGAGAACCCGTCGGCGACGAGTCTTCGGGAACGGCTTTCGCGCGGGGAAGAAATTCGGAATTTTATACCGGCGCAGGCGACAGAAATCTATCACAGCGCGCGGCAGTATGACCTTTTTTCGGGCGAGCGGGCAATGCTGGCGGGGCTGCGGCTTTTGCCGGAGGAGGCCTGGAGCAAAACGGCGCACGGCTCGGAGGGGCTCTGGAGCAAGGCCATGAAGGCGGCGCGGGAGAAGGGGAGTCTGGAAGGTGTGATTGCCGCGGCGAAGTCGAAACGCTACCCCAGAACGAGAATCCAGAGACTTCTTTTATGCGCGTTTCTTGGTATCACGCAGGAGGATTTGAAAAGGCCCGTTTCCCATGTGCGCGCGCTGGCCTTTGACGAGACGGGGCGGGGGATTTTGCGCCGGATGCGGGAGACTGGAGAACTTCCAATTGTAAACGCCGGAGAAAAACCGGAAGATGGGGCGCTGTATGATCTGGAGCTGCGCGCGGGAAGGCTCTATCCGCTCTTTTGCCGGGACGACACAATCCCGGACGGAAATGCGGAAGAAAATTTGCGGATTTTTCTAAAAAAATAGCTTGCAATTTTGGCTTCCTCGTGATAAAATACTCAGGCGTTTGAACCAAGGGAAGGGCATTATGCCTTTTTACAGAAATCTGATGAGAGAGGTGAAACTCATGAAGGAAGGTATCCATCCCAAGTACGAACAGACTACTATCAGATGCGCGTGTGGTGCAGTTATTGAGACTGGTTCTACAAAAAAGGACATCAAGGTTGAAATTTGCTCCAAGTGTCACCCGTTCTACACCGGCAAGCAGAAGCTTGTTGACACCGGTGGACGTGTCGACCGTTTCAACAAGAAATACGGCCTGAAGTAAGAAGCAAGTCCGCACCAGCGTATTGGTGCGGGCTTTTTTCATATCTGCGAAACTTGTCGCAAACAGGGAAAGCCCTGATTTGCGCAGCAATTGGGGACTTGGGCAGAGATTCCCCAGAATTCGGAGGAAGTATGGAACAGACCAGACAGGCGGCGGGCGAAAAGGCAGTCTTAGCGGGACTGGACGCCGCCTGCTTTACAAGAGAAGAAACAGCGAGCGAAACGTCGCTCGAGGAATTGCAGGCACTTTTGGAGACGGCGGGCGGCGAGTGCGTCGGAACGGTCTTGCAGTCGCGCCCAACGCCGGATCCGCACAGCTTCGTCGGTCAGGGCAAGGCAGAGGAGATCCGCGATCTGGTCAAGGAAACGGGCGCGAAGCTTGTGATTTTTGACAACGATCTCACGCCGTCTCAGATCAAGGCGCTTGAGAGCATTACAGGCGCGTCGGTTCTGGACAGGAGCGCGCTGATTCTCGATATTTTCGCGCAGAGAGCCAAGACCCGCGAGGGAAAACTCCAGGTCGAGCTTGCGCAGTACCAATACTATCTGCCGCGGCTTACCGTCTGGAACGAGACGATGGGCAGACTTGGCGGCGGCATCGGCACAAGAGGCCCGGGCGAGACGCAGCTCGAAACCGACAAGCGGCACATCCGCTCGCGCGTGGCGAAGCTCCGGCAGGAGCTTTTGGAGGTGCGGCAGGTGCGCGGCGTGCAGCGCAGGCAGCGGATGAAAAATAATGTTCCGGTTGTGGCGCTGGTCGGCTACACGAACGCGGGCAAGTCGACGATTTTAAACGCGCTCACGGGCGCGGATATTCCGGCAAACAACCGGCTTTTTGACACGCTCGACACGACGACCCGGCAGCTGACGGTGTCCGATACCTGTCAGGTGCTGCTGTCGGATACAGTCGGATTTATTGCGAAGCTGCCGCACCATCTGGTGGAGGCATTCAAGGCGACGCTCGAGGAGCTCGAGTATGCAGACGTTTTGCTGCATGTCATCGACGCGTCCGACCCCGAGCGGCAGGAGCACATGGCAGTTGTTGAGCGGTTAATTGAGCAGCTGGCAAAGCCCGGCGTACCGGTCATCCGGTGCTACAACAAGTGCGATCTGCTTCCGGACGACGATCTGCCGCGCGAGACGGGAAGCGTCTGCATCTCGGCCAAGACCGGCGCGGGTGTGGACGAGCTTCTCAAAAAGATCGAGCAGGAGCTCGGCAAGGGGCTGCATCAAGCTGTGTTTCTGCTGCCATATTCCATGGCGGGCTTTCTCGATACGCTGCACCAGAATGCGAAGGTGCTGCGTGTTGACTATCAGGGCGAGGGCATTGAGGTCGAGGCGATCGTTGACGAGGTGCTTTTCGGCAAATTATCCGCGTACCGAAAGGAGTAACAGATGGAAGACTATCTGGTGCCCCGCGGCGTGGGGCAGGCGGAGTATATCGAAAAGAAGTCGCGCTTTTTGGGCGGTGTGTATCCGGTAACATCGGAGCAGGAGGCCAAAGAGATTTTGGAGCGCGTGCGCAAGCAGCACTATGATGCGCGGCACAACTGCTGGTGCTACATTTTAAAAAGCGGCCAGAAGCGCTACAGCGACGACGCAGAGCCCCAGGGTACGGCCGGGCAGCCGATGCTGAACGTGTTTGAGCGCGAGGGGGTCGTGGACGTGCTGTGCATCGTGACGCGGTATTTTGGCGGCATTCTTCTTGGCGCGGGCGGGCTTTGCCGGGCGTACACAAAGGCGGCGAAGGACGCGCTGGACGCGGCGGGAATTTCCAAAATGCAGCCGTGGCTCCGGCAGCAAATCACCGTTCCCTATGCGCTTTTTGAGCGGGCGAAGCTTCTCATCGCGGCGCAGGACGGCGCTGTCGAGGACGCGCAGTATGGCGCGGACATTCTCATCACCTACCGCATCCCGGAGGGAGCGGACGAACGGCTCCGGACGGCGCTGCGGGAGGCCTCCAGCGGGAGCGTCGTACCGTCGCTTCTGGAAGAGATTTTCTGCGCCGGTTAAACAAAACATACAGAAAATTCAAAGTTTCGACATTTTTCCATGCTATCGTATACATGAAGGAGTGAGCGTATGACCATCCGCGAACGACTCGAACAGCAGGAATACATGCTCCTTGCGCCGAACGCGCAGAAGGCGGCGGAGACGAAGGGCAGGCTCTATCCGGCGGAGGAAAACGAGGTGCGCACCTGCTACCAGCGGGACGCGGACCGGATTGTCCACAGCAAGTCCTTCCGGCGGCTCATGCACAAGACGCAGGTCTTTCTCTCGCCCGAGGGAGACCACTACCGCACGCGCATGACCCACACGCTCGAGGTTAGCCGGATCGCAAGGACGATCTGCCGCGCGCTGCGGCTGAATGAAGATCTTGCCGAGGCCGCGGCCTATGGGCACGATCTGGGGCACACGCCGTTTGGTCACGCGGGCGAGGCGGCGCTGTCTGATATGATGGGAACGCCGTTTCACCACAACGAGCAGTCGCTTCGCGTGGTGGATAAACTCGAACGCGACGGCGACGGGCTGAACCTTACCTATGAGGTGCGCATGGCGATCCTCGGGCACACGGGACCGAGAATTCCCGAGACGCTCGAGGGGCAGGTCGTGCGCACGTCCGACCGCATTGCGTATATCAATCACGACATCGACGATGCGATTCGTGCGGGGATTTTGTCTGAAAGCGATATTCCGCGCGAGATTGCGGACGTTCTGGGCGCGTCGCATTCGGCGCGTATCAATACGCTCGTGGAGGACATGATTTCGAACACGCAGAACACGGGCGTTTTGTCCATGCATCAGGAGGTCTCCGACGCGATGGGCGCGCTGCGTACATTTATGTTTGAACGAGTCTACACCAATCCTGTTGCCAAGGGCGAAGAGGCCAAGGCAAAGGATATCATGCGCAAGCTCTTTGATTACTACTATTCGCATCCCGACAAACTGCCGGCGGATTTTATTCCGCAGCTGGATTTTGACGGCATCAGCCGGACAATCTGTGACTATATTGCCGGGATGACCGACAAATACGCGATTTATACATATTCTGAAATTTTCATTCCCACCGCTTGGCAGGTGCGATGAAGAAGGGAGACAAGCATGCCGTTTCCGCCTGCGTTTCTGGACGAACTGAATAGCAGAAATCCGATCGAGGACGTGGTGGGGCAGTATGTGACGCTGACGCAGAAGGGCTCGAACCTGTTCGGCCTGTGCCCATTCCACTCGGAGAAAACGCCGTCTTTTTCCGTCGCGCCGGACAAGGGAATTTACTACTGCTTCGGCTGCCACAAGGGAGGCGGCGCGGTCAATTTCATCATGGAAATTGAATCGCTGAGCTACCCAGATGCGGTGCGGTTTCTCGCCAAGCGGGCGGGACTGGAGGTGCCGGAGGACGAGGCGTACCAGTCGCAGTACCAGAAGCAGGAGCGGCTGTGGGCACTCTGCAAGGACGCGGCGCGGTTTTTCCACCAGGAGCTGTTAGAGCCGAGCGGCGAGCAGGCGCGGGCGTATATCATAAAGCGCGGGCTGAGCAAGGCTACCGTGACCAGATTTGGACTCGGATTTTCGCCCAATGAATGGTCGGCGCTGCTTGACGCGATGACGCAGAAGGGCTACGCACGGGAGGAAATTCTGGAGGCCGGGCTTGCCGTCTCGGGCAAAAACGGCGGCATGTACGACCGGTTCCGAAACCGCCTCATGTTCCCGATCATCGACATTCGGGGCAATATCATCGGCTTCGGCGGGCGCGTGATGGATGATTCCACGCCGAAGTATTTAAACTCGCCCGAGACGCTGATCTTCAACAAACGGAAAAATTTGTTTGCCCTCAACATCGCGAAAAAGAGCAAGCAGGGGAGGATCATCCTGACGGAAGGCTACATGGACGCGATTTCGCTGCATCAATACGGCTTTGACTGCGCGGTCGCGTCGCTTGGCACATCGCTCACGGAGGAGCACGCGAACATTCTGGCAAAATACACCGATCAGGTGGTGCTCACATACGACGGAGACGAAGCCGGACAGAACGCGACCCGGCGCGCGATCCCGATGCTGGAAAAAACGGGGATCCAGGTGAAGGTCCTTCGGATGCAGGGGGCAAAGGACCCCGACGAGTTTTTGAAAAAATACGGCGCGGACCGGTTTTCGCTCTTGCTTGACCAATCGGAGAACCAGGCGGAATACCGGCTCGAGAGCCTGAAGCGGAAGTTTGATCTCACGCAGGATGAGCAGCGCGTGCAGTTTTTGCAGCAGGCGGCCGAGCTCGTTTCGAGCTTCCCCAGCGCGGTGCAGCGCGAAGTCTACGGCGCGAGAGCCGCTGAGGCAGCCGGAATTTCTCCGCAGGCGATGAAGCTGGAGGTCGACAAGGCCTACAAAAAGCGCCGCCGGCAGGAGGAAAAAAAGCAGCTTGCGCAGGACTTATCGCCTGCGCGCCAGCTCTCGCCGCAGATTCAGGGCATCCGGTACGACAATGTCCGCTCGGCAATGGCGGAGGAAGGGCTTTTGCGGCAGGTGCTGAAAGAACCGGAGCTCTTGCGGGATATCGATGTAACGCCGGAGCAGTTTTCTTCCCCGCTTCTGGGGCGGGCATTCGCAGCTTTGCAGCGGCAGCACGCACAGGGGCAGATGGTAACGCTTTCAAACCTCGGCGAGGAATTTACCCCGCAGGAGATGTCGCACCTGTCTCAGGTCGCGCAGCGGCGCGACACGACGCTTTCAGACCGGGCGCTCAAGGATTACATCCGCATCATCACCGAGGAGTACGCAAACGCCAGACTGTCGGGGCCTGAGGGGCTGCTTCAGTTGGCGCAGAGGAAAAAACGAATGGAACACGGAGGTTAGACGATGACAAAGGAACTGGAACTGCTGGGCAAAATGGATCTGACCGAAGAAAACCGCGCGAAATTGCAGGCGCTGCTCGAGGAGTCCAAAAAGACGGGCAAGGTCGCGTCCAAGAAGCTGGTCGAGACGCTCGATGCCGTGGATGCGACCGAGGAGCAGACCGAGAAATTCTATGACGTTCTGGAAGCGGCGGGCGTGGAGATCGATGTTTCGGACGTGCTCGACCTCATCGGTACCGCCGAGCTCGATAACCCGACGCTTGGCGAAATGCGGGCCATCGAGGATGAGGGAATCGACGTTTCCAACGAAAATATCGAGGATATTGACGACTCCAACGTCAAGCTCGACGACCCCATCCGGATGTATCTCAAGGAGATCGGCAAAATCAAGCTGCTTTCTCCGGAGGAAGAGCTTGAGGTCGCGAAAAAGATGGTCGAGGGCAGCGAGCAGGAGAAGGACGCGGCGCGCAAGCGCATGTCGGAGGCCAATCTCCGCCTTGTTGTGTCGATCGCCAAGCGCTATGTGGGGCGCGGGATGCAGCTTCTGGACCTCATTCAGGAGGGAAACCTCGGGCTTATGAAGGCAGTCGAAAAATTCGACTACACGAAGGGCTATAAATTTTCAACTTACGCTACCTGGTGGATCCGGCAGTCCATCACGCGCGCGATTGCCGACCAGGCCAGAACCATCCGTATCCCGGTACATATGGTCGAGACGATCAACCGCGTGCTGCGCACGTCTCATTCCATGGTGCAGAAGCTCGGCCGTGAGCCGACGACGACGGAAATTGCGCAGGAGCTCCACATGGAGGTCTCCAAGGTCGAGGAAATTCTGAAGATCGCGCAGGAGCCGGTGTCGCTGGAAACGCCGATCGGCGAGGAAGAGGACAGCCATCTGGGCGATTTCATTCAGGACGACGAAGCGTCCCAGCCGTCGGAGGAGGCGTCCTATACGCTGCTGCGCGAGCAGCTCGAGGAGGTGCTCTCTACGCTCACGCCGCGCGAAGAGCAGGTGCTTCGCATGCGCTTCGGCCTTGTGGACGGTAAGCCCCATACGCTCGAGGAAGTCGGCAAGGAGTTTGACGTGACGCGCGAGCGCATCCGCCAGATCGAGTCTAAGGCGCTTCGCAAGCTCCGGCACCCGTCGAGAAGCAAAAAGCTGCGCGATTTCCTCAATTGATCGCGGCCCAAAAGCGCCCGGCTGAAAATTTTTCTTGACATTGCGGAAAAATTCCGTATCATAAGACGTGTCTTAATTACCAAATTACCGTTTTACGGAGGCATTTGTCATGTTTGAGAAAATCCAATCCTATCTGGCCAACCAGCTGGACATCTCGCCCGACGATATCACGCGGGACACGACGTTTGAGAGTCTGGGCATCGATTCTCTGGACACCGTTGAGATGGTCATGGATCTGGAAGAGCAGCTGGGTGTTGATCTGGAACTTGAAGAAAAGCTCACGACGGTGGGCGAGCTGGTCGAATTTGTGGCAAGCAAGCTCGACTGAGCGTTTTTAAAAACCGGAGATCCGGTACGCAGTCAGGCTGCACTACTCGGGGAGATAGCGGTGCCTTGTTACCCGCAATCCGCTACAGCGGGGAGGAATTCCCGACGGAGGGTGCGTATTGTGTCGTCTGACCCATATAAGCGGCGTTGAAGATTTGGTCTTACGCAATAGGGCTCTGTGAACCGTGTCAGGTGGGGAACCAAGCAGCACTAAGCAGTCCACCCTGTGTGCCGTGAGGCAGCCGTTTCCGAGCTGGCTGTATGGGTAACGGATGTAGTGCGTATTCGATGGAGGGTGTGCAGTCTGACTGTGTACCGGAAAAGATCCCTCTGACACAACTGGGTTGTGTCAGAGGGATTTATTTATATCAGAAAGCGCTGGAATTAACCTGCCGGGAAGTTCGTAGGGGTCGATGCCCACATCGACCCGGCAGTATGCACCATTTTTACGGAACTCTTCGGCGAATTCGTTCGTGCCCAACGGGGCGATGTGGGAATCGCCCCCTACGCAGGACAGGAGTCTGGCTTAACAAGCCCTACTTTGGTGCTTCCATTTTCCTTGGGAATTGTGTATAATAAATTCTGTATGACAGAAGGTAGGTGACTGGCGTGTATCAGGCTTTGTATCGGAAATACCGGCCTCAGACGTTTTCGGACGTGGTGGGGCAGAAGGGCGTGACGGATACGCTGCGCGCGCAGATCGAGACGGGAAAGCTCAGCCACGCGTATCTGTTTACCGGCACGCGGGGCACGGGCAAGACCTCCTGCGCGAAAATTCTTGCCAAGGCCGTCAACTGCCTCGACCCGCAGGACGGCAATCCCTGCAACTGCTGCGCGGCCTGCAGGGCCATCGACGACGGAAGCTGCATGGACGTGCTGGAAATCGACGCAGCGTCGAATAACGGCGTGGACTCGGTGCGCGTGCTGCGCGACGATGCGATCTACACGCCAAGCGAGGTCAGGCGGCGCGTGTACATCATCGACGAGGTGCACATGCTGTCCATCGCGGCGTTCAATGCGCTTTTAAAGATCATCGAAGAGCCGCCGGAGCACCTCATTTTCATTCTGGCGACGACGGAGCTCAACAAGGTCCCGGCGACGATCTTATCGCGCTGCCAGCGCTTTTCGTTCCGCCGGCTGCGGCCGGAGGACATTGCGGGCAGGCTCAATTTCATCGCCTATCAGGAGGGCATTCAGATCGCGCCCGCGGCGCTGCGGCTGCTGGCAAGGCTTGCGGACGGCGCGATGCGAGACGGCGTGAGTCTACTTGACCAGTGCGCGTCCGCGTGTCAGGGAGAGCTGACAGAAGAGCTCGTGTGCCAGACGCTGGGGCTTGCCGGTGTGAAGCGCACGGGAGAGCTCTTAATGGCGGCAGGGAAGCAGGATACGGCGCAGGCGCTTTCGATCTTTGAGGCGCTATACGCGGAGGGAAAGGACTTGGGTGCGCTCTTTGACGAGCTTTCGGCGCTTT
>CALCJW010000010.1:0-4527 GCA_937967235.1 uncultured Clostridia bacterium | reverse complement strand
CTGCCCGGCAGGGCGCGCGTCTGCTTGGTTTCAAACAGCAATTGTCCGCTGTAGCCCGCGCTTTTCAGGCAATTGATCACGTGCTTAAAGTCAATGCAGCCTTCGCCCGGCAGCCAGTGCTTTTCATCCACACGGTCGTAATCGGAAATATGTGTAGTGACTGCCAGATGCCCGCACTTTTTCAGTCAGCGATTTTTGCCTGCAGGAAGACTGCATCCGGCGTTTCTGATTTCACAAAGACCCTAGCAAGGCCGTAGTGCAGGCGGACGCGCTGCGGCTGTTCCTTCAGTCTGCCAATTTTAGCGTAGCCGGACACGGGACGTCCGGAGGTTTCGTGCTGTACGGACTCGATTCTGATTTCGTTGTCTCCCTTGCGGAAGCAGCCGTAGAACCGGTACGGACGCACATGGCTGAAGGACATGCGGCCGCTGCGGGTAAAGTTGTCGCCGAGCTCGACACCATTGAGAAATATGCGGGCGTCGCCGCCGAGGCGCTCGAATTCGATGTATTCATACTTCTCTACGCCGCGGACCTGTGCCGTAAGTGTGACGGTTCTATCGGGCTCCAGATTGTCGGAGAATCTGGCCACGCGGCGCTCGTCGTCCTCGAAGCCGTTTCCGGCGGACTCGGTTTCCAGCCAGTCGTGGCGGCTGCGGAGAACGTTGTGATCCTTCTGCGGCATGCTGTACAACTCTGTTTCGTTCATACGGAAGCAGCGCAGGTAGACTGCTTCCTCCACAGGAAGGAGCTGCTCGGGATCGAGGCAGGCGGGGTCGCCGTTTCCCACGCCGATGATGCGGCCGTTTTCGATGCTCAGATCGACGTATTCCTCAGCGACGGGACAGAAAAGTCCGTTTTCATCCACGGCGGACAACTCATAGATGGCAACGTCCGCGCTGCTGTGGGCCGGAAGCGCGCAGGTGCAGGCGACGACCGCCGTTTCCGTGCTGGTGCGCAGCTCGCTTCGCAAAATCTGACCGTTGTATTCGGCCTCGGCGCACAGCACGCCCGGTTCGAAGGGAATACGGAATACGGGCGCATCAAAGCGCTCCACTCTGCGGGTTTCCAGCTCGCGCCCGTTGAGGCTCAGTCTGATTTCACTGCAATTGGTGAATGCGCAGATTTCCACAATTTCTCCGGCCATGTGGTTCCAGTGAGGGGTGAGCTTCAGTACCGGCTCGTCCGTCCACCACGCTTTATAATAGTAGAAGGGCGGTTTTTCCATGCCGCACAGATCGATGGCACCGAAGGAGGAGCAGACGTTCGTCGTGACGAAGGGATTGGGCTCGCCGCGATAGTCGAAGCCCGTCCACATGAAGCTGCCCGCGAGGAAATCGCGCTTTTCAAAGTACTTTACCCAGCCCTTGGGAGTCGAGCCCCAGGGCATGGTGATGAGGCCGGAGGAGTCCAGAAGACCGTTGCCCAGATCCGTCCTTGCGCCGCCCCGGCTGAGGACATAGCTGCTCTCCTCGGTTCCGATGATGGGCTGATGGGGGTGGTCGGCGTGATACCGGTCGAGCCACCTGCCGTCCTCGTGAAGAACGCCACGGATGTAGTTTACGCCGCGTACCTCCGCCGCGCCGTTTGCGCCTGCGAAGGTGGGGCCGTTGTTGCCGGAATAGGTTACGGGGCGCGTATCGTCAAGAGCCTTGGCGATGCGAGTCATTTTTTTCATCAGGCGATGGCTCCATGGATCGTTCTGAACGGAGAATTCCTCGTTGCCCAGCGACCAGATGAATACGCAGGGATGGTTGCGGTCCCGTTCCATGACGCTGGTGAGCTGACGGACGGCCTCGGGCGAAGTGCCGAACAGGCGCGTTTCGTCCATCACCAGCATGCCCAGCTCATCGCAGGCTCGCAGCAGCGCCGGAGCGGGTGCATGATGGGAGCAGCGATAAGCGTTTACGCCCATCGCCTTGAGGCGGGCGATCTTGTAGCGCTGCAGGTTGTCGGTCAGTGCGACGCCGACGCCGCCGAAGTCCTGGTGGACGCATGCGCCGTGAATCTTCAGCGGTTTGCTGTTGAGCAGGAAGCCGCGGTCGGGATCGAAGCCGACGGTGCGCACGCCGAAGGATTCCGTATGGATTTCTTCGCCGATGCGGATGGACAGCGTATACAGGTTAGGAGCATCCACGTGCCAGAGGCGCGGGGACTCAATATGAAGCTCCACCTTTACAACGGCTTCGCCATAGGGAGCGATGGCCGTGTGTACGGCTGAAGCTATGTCAGCGGTTTCAAAGACAACATCTCCGCAGAAGGGCTCGGGCGTATCGTTCACGACGGTGCATTCCACGGAAACCCTGCCGTCCAGAGCGGTTTTGATGATGGTCTTGCGCGGCTTTATGTATACTGGCTCGGCGACGTACAGAAATACGTTGCGGTAGACTCCGGAGCCCTCGTACCACCAGCCCTCGGCCTGAGAGGTGTCCACGCGCACAGCGATGGAATTATCCTCGCCGAAGACAAGGTGATCGGTAATTTCAAACAGGAAGGATGTGTAGCCGCTGTTGTGACGGTCCATATAGGTTCCATTGATCCAGAATACCGAATCGCGGAACACGCCCTCAAATTCGATGAATACGCGCTTTCCCTGCCAGCAGGGATCGGGCATGAAATGCTTGCGGTACCAGCCGACGCTGCTGACGTCGTCGATATCGGAGTGCCGCTCGGTCATAAAGCGGTGCCAGCGCGTATTGGGCCGTGCTCCGGCAAAGGTGTTGGCCTTCAGATCCTTTTCAAGCGCAATACTCCAATCGTGGGGCAGATCGATCTTCTGCCAGCTGCAGTGGTCGTAATATCGCGCGGGCGCACCGATGGCGTCGGAGTATTTATCGAAGCTGAAACCGTTGAAGCAGTCCAGATCCTTTTCAAGGGTGAATAGCCATCCGAAGTTTAAATTGATTTGTTGCATCAGAGCGGCCTCCTTTGATATTCTGCATATCTTTGACGGTGTGAATCGAAGCTGCTGCTGCGGCGCTTCACAGTCGGTCGTCTGCCGGAAAAAGGATTCCGCGCTGCAAATTCCGAAGAACCGATAACATTATAGCAGGAGATGGTCCGCTTTGCAATCTGTCGATTATGAAATCATGAGGCCTTAAATGCGGCGGGTTGGATTGAAAGAAACAGAACAGATGAAAAGGAAAACTCTGGTCCTACATCAGAAACTAAACCGGTCCTATCATCATTTTTAGCGGGCGTAATGCGGCTTTTTACCCAGAATTATCGCCGATACCCACTTTTTTCGGCTTTTTCTGTCCGTAAACATAAAAAAATCACTCATGCTTTGTATTAAAACATGAGTGATTAGTTGGTCGAGGTGACAGGATTCGAACCTGCGAAATCTCCTGGTCCCAAACCAGGCGCGATACCAAACTTCGCCACACCCCGATAGCCCCTGGAGAGGCGGATGGAACGCTATTGATTATAATACGCGCCGCCAGCCCTGTCAAGCGAAGCAGAACTCCCGTCCGCATAATAACGGACGGGAGTTCTGCTGTTTATTTACGAGGGCTGTTTGACCAGATGCACCAAATGGGCGATGCCGGGGATACTTTCCCCCTGCTGGGAGGAGGTGGGGGACATGAGCGCGCCGGTCCCCACGAAGAGGACGCTGGAAAGCTCGCCCCGCTCCATCTTGCCGAGGATGTAGGAGCACAGCACGGCGGCGGAACAGCCGCAGCCGGATCCCCCCGCGTGGACATCCTGCTTGTCACGGTCGTACATCAGCAGGCCGCAGTCGTTGTATTCGTCCCCGAGCTTGTAGCCCTTTTTCTCCAGCAGCTTCCGCAGAAGGTCGCTTCCCACGGAGGAGAGGTCTCCTGTGAGGATCAGGTCGTAATCGTCCGGTTTCGTCGCGGTATCCTGGAAATAATTGTACAGCGTGTCGGCCGCGGCCGGGGCCATGGCTGCCCCCATATTGTTCATATCGGTCACGCCGAGATCGGTGACCCGCCCAATGCAGACCGATTCGATATGCGGGCCGGTCCCTCCCATGCCCACCACGGCAGAACCGGCGGCGGTGGCGGTCCACTGCGAGGTCGGCGGACGCTGTCCCCCATATTCCAGCGGGTAGCGGAACTGGCGTTCTGCCGTACAAAAATGGGACGAGGTGACGGCGCTGCACACATCGGCTGCGCCGCTGTCCACAAAAATAGCGGCCAGAGCCAGGGTCTGCGCCATAGTGGAGCAGGCGCCGAACTGCCCGAGCAGGGGGACGTTCGTCTCCCGGAGGCCGAAGGTGGAGGCGATATTCTGATTGAGCAGATCGCCTGCAAACAGGAAATTGACCTGGGACGGCGAAAAGCCCGCTTTGTTGAGCGCACGGGTAAACGCTTCTTTTTGAAAGGCGCTTTCCGCCTTCTCCCAGGTTTTCTCACCCATAGTCGTGTCGTCGAACACGGCGTCGAAAACACGTCCCAGAGGGCCTTCGCCTTCCTTTTTTCCCACGACGGCGGCGTATCCCAACACCGTCGGGCGGCTGGACAGCATGACGGTGTATTGTCCTTTGCGTTCCGGCATATGTCTCCA
>CALCJW010000009.1:0-5074 GCA_937967235.1 uncultured Clostridia bacterium | reverse complement strand
CTGCGCGACTGGTATCCTCGGCCCCTATGTGATCGCGTGTCTCTTTGCGCCGGAGCTTCGCGGAAGGGCAAACGGCATTTACATCACGGGCGGCACCATTGCGCAGCTCGTCATGTATAACCTTGTCCCCCGCATTACAACGGCGGAGAACATTGCGCCCGCATGGTGGTTCACCATCGGCTACAGCGTGGTTATGCTTGTGGTCTGGATGCTCTTTATCACTGACGAGGTTGCGCCTCCCATGGGAAAAACCGGTTCCGGCGCACCGAAGATCAGCTTTCTGGAAGCGATCCGGGACAAAAACGTTTTGCAGCTTGCCATTGGCGGCCTGTTCTTTATGATGAGTACAATGGCCATTATGAGCTTCGCGCCGACCTTCCTTGTCGTCGAGCATGGCTACACGGCAGAGGCGGCGGGCTCTCTGGTGAGTGTCTGCGCCATTGTCGGCGCGCTCTCCACAGCCATTGGAGGAACGCTTTCCGATCTTCTGAAGACGCGCAAATGGATCTATTTCGGCGCGCTGACCTGGATGGCGGTCTCGCGCTTTTTGATCGCGTTCCTGCCGGCCGGTATGCTTCTGAACATTACCATCTGGCTTCAGGGTCTGCCCGCTGTTGCAATGGGGCTTCTTTATACCGTTGCGGGCGAAGCGATCGCGCCGGAAAAGGCCAGCGTCGGCATTTCCGTTGTGAATACCTTTATCGGCATCGGTACGCTTCTGGCATCCGCGCTGTTTGGCGTGCTTGCCGTCGCGATCGGCTACACCGCGAGCTTCTGTGTCTTCGGCGCGCTAACGCTCCTGGGCATGATCGGCGTATGCACGATCAAAGGCGTCAAATAATGAACTGATTCGATTCCAATTCAAAAGCAAATATACTGTAACAGGAGGTTTATTGCGATGATGACATTACGCGAAAACGCAATGGCGATCTACAACCGTCAGCAGCCGGATTATTATTTTGATCTGATGGACGCCATTCAACTGGTTCCCGATCCGGTTTTAATGGCCGGTATGTTCCCGCAGGACGGAAAGGAATACAAAGACCCGTGGGGAACTGCCTACATTTATAAGCCCGGCGCGCCGGGTCCGCATCCGCATGTGACGGCGGAAAACGCGGTCATCAAGGACATTGAACACTGGAAGGACTCTGTGGTCGTTCCCCCAACGAGAGGGCTGGACTGGAGTGCGGCAAAAAAAGTTGCCGACGAAACTGACCGTAAGGAAAAATTTGTCGGTGTGCTGTTCGGCGGCGGCCTGTTTGAACGCTCGCATCATCTGATGGGCATGGAAAACGCGCTGTGCAGCTATCTGGAATACCCGGAAGAGATGGCAGAGCTGCTGCGTGTGATCGCAGACTACAAGATCGATTACATCCACGAAATGGGCAAGCAGATCCACCCGGACATCATCTTCTATCACGACGATTGGGGCTCCAAGCAGAACGTTTTCCTGCCGCCGAGAGTCTGGCGCGAGATCATCAAGCCCCTGCAAAAGGAAATTGCTGACGCGATCCATGAAGAAGGCATGATTTATATGCACCACGCGGACTGCATCTGCCAGCCGCTTGTGACGGATATGGTAGAGATCGGCATTGACATCTGGCAGGGCGTCATCGCGCAGAACGATATTGTGGAGATCCAGCGCATAACGGAGGGCAAGCTCGCCATGGTCGGCGGCATTGACGGCCCGAAGATCGACGTTGAAAACATCACCGAGGAGCAGATCCGCGCCGAGGTGCGCCGCGCAGTCGACACCTATTGCCCGGCCGGACGGTTCTATCCGGCAATTCCGAACGGCTGGTGCTTCCTGGAGTGGAACGACAAGATCGAAAAGGACGAACTCAAAAAGTACGGCCGCGAGTGGGCGCTCAAGCACCCGATCGCTTGATTGACGCAAGGAGCCAAAATACAGCAAGGATATTAGGAAAGCAGCTTGCGAGTCTTTGGACTTGCAAGCTGCTTTTGCAGACGTTGAACGGTTCTTCTGGCACGGCATCTCTCGATAGCGCATGCCCCGCTTTTTTGATATGATAAAAAACGATCATTCGCTGATGTTAGTCCCTCGGCGTGTGCGCCGGGGGACGTTTAGCTTTCAGACCATTGTACACCAAAAACTTGTGGAGTTTCCCGTCTTCGTCATACGCGCACAACGTCAATTTTGCGTATTGTATCTCAGGGTCAGCGGTATCGATCCGAACAGTGAAAAACTGCAATTTCCGCGGTTCTATGATCTGTGGAGCCATTGCAGTTCTAGCGCTGACCTGAACCTTTCCCACGCAGCAGCAACTGTCTTTCTCGTTCAATGCAGAAACACGAACGGTTTTCGCGTCTTTGCTTTTCTGCACTTCAAAGTGGAAATTTTCAAGTAAAACTGCAATTTGCCTGCTATTCTTTGCGCAGCATTTGATGAAATATTCCTTCTTTACAGTTCCGCCAGCGGCATCATCAGGGCGGGCAGGCGGCATCGTTATTCTTGTTTCAAATGTTCCGCGGATTTCGGTTCTTCCGATTTTGTATGTATACGCATTTAGCAGCCAACCGAGCAGCGTGCCGCCAAGTGTGCCAATAACACCAAGCACCGTAAGCAATACTTCTTTGTTCATGAAGGCTCCTTTCTACACGAATAATCGTTGGCATTGCTCTTTTCTACGAAATATGATAGCATATACCCTCGTGGAAAGGAAGTGGCAACAGCATTGACATATTCCATAGAGGAATCCGCACTCATCGACGGTCTGATTACAGAATATTTCTCACGAGCAAGTGTTTCTGAATCTCTGCGTCTGGCATACCAGCAGGTACATCGGCACTTAACGGATGGTCATTTGACATCAGATGATTTGAAGCGGATTCAAGCTGCGTTGGACTTCCTGCTCCCAGTCTTACCACCAGAGCGCGAAGCGCAGAAAACATTCCGCGCAGCGATTCTGAAAACGAAAGCGATGCTGAAAAGCGGAGCATAAAAAACGAAGCAGACAAGCCGTGCTTGTCTGCTTCGTGCCTACTATGGATTTGCAATAATCTTCGCTTTGAGAAAAAAGGCTAAAACAGATCGCTGTGCGTTCCTGTTCGGATCAACTGTAAGACCAGAATCTCGTGCCTGATCCGGTAGACCAGCAGCCAGTCGGGTTGAATATGACACTCACGCATCCCCTTATAATTACGGGAATTTGTCAGCGCATGATCTCGATACTCAGCTGGAAGAGGCTGTTCGGCGCATAGTGTTGTAATGACAGTCTCCAATTTCTTGGGGTCGCAGCCGCGTTTGACGGCCAGCTTATAGTCGCGCTTGAACTGTCCTGAAAACTCTGGTTTAAGCATTCAGTGCCTCCATCAGATCGGACACTGTATCAAACGGACCATACATTTTATCGTTTTCTGCGGCATCCATCGCGGCATACGTGGTTTCATTCGGTTCATCCAGACGCACATCGAATGGCAGACCGCGATACCGCAATGCCTGACGATAAAAGATTCCGGTCGCAGTGCTCAAATCCATTCCGAGCTCCTTAAAGAGAGCGGCGGCCTGTGCTGTCAATTCCGGTTCAATTTTCAGCGTTGTACCCTTCATAAAAACGCCTCCTTTCAGGCATCCACATAATCAATTATACAGTACCTTTTCCTTTATTATAATGGTTTCAGGATAACTGTCAATCATTTTCGCCGCTTTTACATACGCTGCGTAACCAAACCTCTTACGATCTCATCACCGGCCAGTTCGCTGGTCCGATAGATTTTCTGACAAAACGGCGTCAGGCTGAAATCCATACCGGGATTGCCTGCGTCGAGCAGGATGCCGGTCACGGTGAATTTTCGGGCGGTCTGCTCCTTATGGAGCTTTGCCAGATAGTCCTCCGGCAGCTCACACAGGCCGTCGGTCAGGAAAACAATATCGGCATTTTCAAAGCCGGTGTCCATGAGATGGATCGCCTCATCCAAGGGCTGTTTGAAATTGGTGCCGCCGCCTAAAAACGTCTCGGCGGCGTTCATCTTATCCTGCATGGAATACTGACCGGGCAGAAAAACGTCCACCTTGCACTCAGAAGAACCGGCAAAATGAATGAGCGCGAATTTGCGCCGGCTTTCTGCGGCAATGTCCAGCAGCGTCAGCGCCACGGCCTTGCCCCATGCGGCGGCGTCGCCGCGCGTGGAGCCGGATTCATCGAGGCAGCAGATCATATCGCCCATACCCTTGTGGACAGGCTCGCGCCTGCGATACTGCTTGAGCCGCCGCTGCTGATACTTCTTTACAAACAGCGGCAGCGTCTGCGGCGAGGCAAGCATGGCAAACTCCGAGCCGATAGCACGGGAAAGATCATTGCCAAGCTCCAGCGCATAGGTTTCTCCGCGCCCATAGGCGTAGCCGTTGCGCTTGCCCTGCGCGAAAATCTCCCGGAAGCGCCCAAGGTGCTTTGAAATCTCCAACAGCGCGGGATTTTGCCGAACCTTTTGAAGAAGCTCGGTGTTCACCGCGTTTTTCTCCATCGTGCCGACATCATCACTCCACGCGCCGAGAATCGTTTGGACTTCCTTTGCCTTTTCCGCAGCTGCACCGACGGCGGCAGAAACACTCTCGGATATAGCCACTTTGTTTTGCCGCGCTGTGGTATCTACCATTTTTGCCACAGCCTCAGCCTGCTGCGTTTTGCTTTCCGCCTGATTTGCCGCGTCGATCACCGCCTGCTCCAGCGTGGGATTCTGCACAGAATCCCGCATCTGCTCCAAAAGCTCTGTGAGCTTCTGCTGCGCCTGATTCCGCGCAGCCTGTAACTTTTCAAGCGTTTTCAGCGTGCCGTCCTCGCCGCCAAGCTCCGGCAGCAATTTATCCAGTTGTGCGCCGATCTTTGCCGTAAATTCGGACGCGGCCTCGTAAGCGGGCAGCTCCCGTCCTTCGCAAATCGACTTGATCGTGGGATAGTCCGCATCCTCAATCACATGGTCGAGCAGCTTTGCGTTGAATTTCTGCGCTTCTGCCGTAAGTCTGTCCGCGTCGGTTCGCTTTGGGAACAGCGAGTAAAACGACTGAAAAATATCTCTGGACAGCGCGGGAAAGCTGTGCAGCTTGGACGCAGCC
>CALCJW010000008.1:0-6191 GCA_937967235.1 uncultured Clostridia bacterium | reverse complement strand
TGGACGTTCAACGGAAAAGGCAAATGCACCATGGAGAATGCGTACATGAAGCAGAATGGCACCTATACCATTGACGGCGACCAGCTTACGGTGACGCTGGAGGCTTGGGGCGAACCGTCTACTTACACGTTCTCCGTGGACGGCAGCAGCCTTACCATGAATGAGAACTCCGGCTACGGTATCAGCGGCACTTTTGCAAAAAAATAAGCCGCATAAGAAACAATACATATCATCCACCCACCGGACTTTAGAAAGGAGAAAACGCTATGGATAACCTTACCGGCAGCATGAAAGACGTCGCATTCGCGACCAGTCCCCGTGAATTTGATCTTTCCTATTCCACCACACTCGAGGAGATCGTGGAGAAGCTCAATGCCCGCAGGGCGGCGTTCCAGATGCCGTTCCAGATCAAGGGCGGCATTCCCGGCCAACGTATCTCGTTCGAGAAAGAACCAAATGTGGACGTTGGCCTCTGGCTTTTCCTCAAGGACGGCACACACATCCGGATCCAGCCGGTCATTACGGAGGCCAAGATGTCGGTTGGCGGTATGCGCGTTGATAAGAACAGTGCATTGCGCAAGGGTCTCAAGGGTGCGACAGTTGGTCTAGCAACGGAGCGTGGCGCCTATATCGACACCGTGACTGAAACCGTGAAGAAGATTTTGAACGGTGAGGAAGTAGAGGACTATGTCGCGCCAGAGGTTCCGGTCGAAACGAAGGACTGGATGACAACGTTCCTGCTCTGCCTCTTCCTTGGCGGGCTTGGCGTCCACCGCTACTATGTCGGCAAGATCGGCACGGGTATTCTTTATACGCTGACGGCAGGTCTGTTCGGCATCGGGTATCTTGTCGACTTTATCAAGATTCTTTGCGGCAAGTTTACTGACAAGGACGGGAACCTGATCCAGCGCGAAAAGAAATAAGGAAAGCAAAATGGCTTGGGTATGCACTCCTGTTTTTTGCCGGAATGATATGTTATTTTCTGTTGATCGGCAGATTTGTGCATCCCTGAAGGATATTGGGAGGGAATTATGAAACAGACGAAGACCAAGCTTCTATGCCTGCTTCTTGCGGCACTGATGCTGCTCAGCAGCCTCACCGCCTGCGGAAAGGATAAGGAAAAAGATTCCAATTTGATCAAGCTCGGTGACTATGAGCTGCTCTACAAGGGTGCGTCCATCATGGAAGATTCGGACGGAAATGACGCAATCGTTCTGACCCTGGACTTCACAAACAACGGCAAGGATAATGCGTCGTATCTTTGGAGCGTCGATGAAACGGTTATGCAAAATGGCGTAGAACTGGAAACAGCAACTGTCTTTACCGACTACGACACCTTTGAAACCGTGATAGAAGGCCAGTTTGCAGATGTCGCTCCGGGCGCAACGCTGGAAGTTCGGACAGCATATCTGCTTCAGGACACGACCAGTCCAGTCGAGGCAACTTTCGAGCAGTTCTTCGGCAAGAAAAGCGGCAAAGTTACGATTGACCCGACCACGCTCAGCCGTGAAGATGCCGCAAGCACGGAAACGATGGCGACGGACCCCAACGTGGGAACGAGCACGATGGCCACGACCGGTGACGCGCTGCTCGACTGGTGGAACGGCGAATGGTACGGCTGGTGGAAGATGAGCGGCTGTTATGGCTACTATGAGCAGATGGAAGGTCAGTGGTGGGATATCTGCGGCGTCATTGACATCGGCACGGACTACACTGGCACGATCACGCTTTGGGACGAGGACTACACAAGGTCCGATCCCATGGCTTCCGCGCAGGTCAGTCTGAGCGAAGCCGGAACCGGCGAGCACGGCACGGTGATGTCCGAGGGCGGCTGGTTCACAAATGTGGCTCTGGAGCATGCGGACTGGATCGTCGATCCCGCGCTGTTGGACTATGACGACATGATCTGGATCAGCGGCGACTATGAAGACGGTGATGACGAGTTCCACTACGACATCTATCTGCGCCCGTGGGGCCTGTACTGGGAGGACATGGACGAGAGCGGCTATCCCTACCGCTATACCGACTGGTATCTGCCGCTGATTGACGCAGGCAAGTCTATGCCGGATGCCATTGGAGAAGGTGCTCCGGAAGAAGCTGTTCCGACAGAAGGCGCTCCGCTCACTCCGACGGACGCGATGTCCTCCGGCGGAGACGGCATCGTGACGGAAGAGCAGGTACAGAAGGGCTACGTCTGGATGAACGAGGTCAATAATAATATTTTTGACGCAACCTATGAGGATATCGTTGCCTACTTCGGCGTGGAAGGCCAGTTCGTCAAGGAAGAGTACAGCGACCACATGAAGGCAAACTACCGCTACTACAAATGGATATCCAAGGACGACGACTCCCATTTCATCTACGTCAATTTCAAGGAGAACGAGTCGGGCGTTTATACGGTGAGTGCGTACAACACCAGCGGCTTCTCCAGCACAGAAGCCATAGAAAAGTATCTGGACATCGTGAAGGCCGAGGCCGCCGAGGCGAACAAGGCAGCGTCTGCAAACGCCGAGATGAAGGACTTCTCCGCGACGATCATCATGTTTAGAGATGAGGATGTTTCTGTCAAGATCACGACGAAGATCCCGGTATCCGGCTGGTCATTCGATGATAGTGGGCGCTGCCTGGTGGAAAACGACGATCCCACAGCCTTCGGTGCAGGCGCCATCAGATTCGAGGTAAGAACCAATGTGGAGGACTTCGACTACTACAAGGACGACTTTGAAAACTATCAGGACATCGACGATCGCGTGATCGGCGGCATCACCTTCAAAGGCCGCACCTACAAGCACATCGGCTACAATTGGATCCAGTATGTCGCGCAGATCGACGACGGCCGCGCACTGTCCATCGGACTGACGAAATTGGACTGCGTCCCGGGAACGATGCCCGACATCATTCTCACCAACATGACGTTCCAGTAAAGCAGAAGCGGCCGCGCAGAATTTTCCCAGACTTCGGCGCGCACATCACACACGGCGTGCAGGAGAAGAAACTAATTCTGCAACGTTATGAACGCAGCTCCCGCCCCAATCCGGGGCGGGAGCGATAAGACTCTTTATAAGAGGGAGGTTGCCAATGAAAACGATTTCCCCCCGGCGGATACTTGCCGCCATATTGCTGCTGGCGCTGCTGCTGACGGCGCTGCCGATCGGCGTACTGGCAGCAGAACTGTCGTTTACCGATGTGCCGAAAAACGAATGGTACTATGAGGACGTGCGCCTTGCTGTGGAGGGCGGACTTGTCAACGGAAAAGCCCCCACGATCTATGCGCCGAATGATAACGTGACCTACGCCGAGACAGTCAAGCTGGCTGCCTGCATCTACAAGCTGACGGATACGGGCAGCACCGAGTTTGCAGCCGGCACTGTCTGGTATCAGCCCTATGTAGACTATGCGCGCAGTAAGCAGATCATTTCCAAGGACTACGACTGGAACGCGGCGGCAACGCGCGCGCATTTCATGGACATATTTTCACGCGCCATTTCCTCCAATCCGACGCTGAAGGGAACAAAACCGCTTGACGCAATCAACACCGTGGAAGACGGCGCAATTCCCGATGTTCCCATGACCCACCCGCAGGCAAGCTCGATCTACAAGCTCTACCGCGCAGGCGTTGTGCAGGGCAGCGACAAGCAGTTCAGCTGCAAGCCGAACACAAATATCCGCCGCAGTGAGGTCGCAGCGATTTTGACGCGCATGGTCTACGCCGACAAACGCCTGAGCTTTACGGTCGGTGATGCGAATGCACTCCGAATTACAAAGCAGCCGCAAAACGTCTCCGGGAAGGCAACAAACACGCTGAAGCTGAGCGTGGAAGCTGCTGGCGGCAAGACGCCCTATACCTACCGCTGGCAGGTGATGGATGAAAAGAGCAGCTGGACGTGGATCTCCGACGAGAAAAACGCTTCGTTCGGCGGGCACAAGACAGACACGTTCTGGGCAACCGGTACCTATCTCACAAAAGCTTCGGAGAAGAGCTGGAAGTTCCGCTGTGTCGTAACAGATGCAGACGGCAGAAGCGTTACATCCGAGGCGGCCGGAATGACGCTGGAAGCAAGTACGCTCAAAATTATAACGCATCCGCAGGATAATACGGTCAGTATCGATGAAACCGGGTACGTTTCGTATCAGGTGGAAGCCTCCGGCGGCAAGACACCCTATACCTACCGCTGGCAGCGGCGTACCGCCGATACCGACTGGTCGGACCTCAGCAAAACCCCGCGCAGCGCGGTGGAGCAGACGATCAACAATGTCGATGCGCAGGTGCTGCGCATTTCGCCCGGTGCGTTTTCAAGCCTTGCCGAGCGGGGCTATGCGTTCCGCTGCGTTGTAACGGATGCAGACGGCAACAGCGTCACCTCCAATTCCGCGGCGTTTTTCGTAAAGACAGAAGAGCTGCGGATCACCATGCAGCCGATGTCTGTGGAGGCAGCGCCGATGGATATTGCAGAGTTCCGCATCCGTGCTGCCGGAGGCAAACCTCCTTACCGGTATCAGTGGGAGGTTTCCGACGATACGATGGGCTGGACCTGGATCGATACGCTTCAGGATACCTCCATGTATTACGATGATGCAAAAGGGCTGCTGCAGGTGGAGATCTCCGGCTATGAGTGGAGGGATCATGTCCGGTACCGCTGCGTTGTTTTCGATGCGGACGGGCGAAGCATCCAAACACAGCCGGCAGAGATTTCTGAAAAGATCACGCAGTCGGCCGGCACTGCTTCGCTGAAGCTAAGTGCGCAGCAAACGCAGGTCAAAGCCGAAAACGGAGAGGTGGTCGAGTTCTTTGTGACGGCGAGCGGCGGAAAAGCGCCGTATCAGTACGAGTGGACGAGAGCTTCCATTCCGGAAAACGGCGGATACCTCCGCTTCCTCAAGATTGACGATGAAGACCATGCCGGTCAGAAAACGAACGAGCTGAGCATCCGGGTCGGAAGCGAACCTTACTACTATCGCTGCGTTGTGACAGATGCAGAAGGGACGAGTGCCGAGATGACCTTTACGCTGGAAATCAAACCGAGACGCGCCATGCCGAACAGATGGGGCAGCGGCTGATCGGGGAAAAGACGGAGCTTGCCATCCGGCGCAAAAACGCGCCGGATGCGCGGAGGGCAGGAACATGAAAAAGACGCTGCTTGCAATGAGCATTTTGCTGGGACTGCTCGGTTTTTCTGCCTGCGGTGAAGCCAGCAGCCGGACGGTATACCAATACCGGGAAACAGAGGTATTCCAGAACTTCTATGTAAAAAAAGCGGTCTATACGCCGGGAGAACTGAAGCTCTATTACCGTGGCGGGGCGTTCAAAGACAACACGGTCCGATGCTACGGCGCGGATTTTGAGGACTTAGGCGATGCGTTTGCGTATACGTTTCAAAACGGCGTTCTGACCATCCGGGCAGATTTTGCAGAGCAAATCAGCGGACTGATGATCGACGATCCGGGCCAGAGCGTCAGATATCGTCTGCGCTACCTGGATTCTTCGCAGTTTGCCTCTTTGACGGACATTTTCTGGTATGACGACGGTTGGAGCGAGACAGGAGACGCAGAAGCCTACTACAGCGCAGAGGAGTTACAGGCAGAAGCGGACAGAAAAGCCGCAATACGGCAGGAATCACTGGAGACCTTTGCACTTTTGGAGGGCACGTGGGTCTGCGAGGATGGGCTGAGAAAATATGAGTTCACCGTGAATGAAGATAAAAGCGGTATGACATGCAGCCAAATGTGGTGGAACGAGGGCGAACAGAGCTGGGAGGAGCAGTATGTTTTTGCAAAGTCTGCGTTCCAGACGAAAGGCTTTGGCGCCTTACTTGTGGTTGGCTTTGATTGCGATGCAGACTGCGATTACGACGAAATCGCAGAAAAGGCCAAAAAGCTGATCGCCATCACGCTTGTCAACAGCGACCCTGCGGCGGCGGATGTGTGCGTCTTGTACGATTCGGAAGAAAACATCATAAGAGACACGGACACGATCTATCACAAGCAGTGAGCCTGCGGGATATATCCGGAAAAACACGATCATAACTGTGCTCGGCGCTGCAATCTGCTCTTGCGGGCTGTAACGCTGTCCTGGGAAATGAGGAACTTAGATGGCAACACAAGTAACAAATTATCAATGTCCCGCCTGTACGGGGCCACTCCATTTTGTAGGAGAATCCGGCAGGCTGGAGTGCGATTACTGCGGCTCAAGC
>CALCJW010000007.1:0-26049 GCA_937967235.1 uncultured Clostridia bacterium | reverse complement strand
TCCATGCTAGCGTAATGGGTCACCTTATTTTGTCCTTGACTTGGGGAGCAGTTTACCTTCAATTGGGGTCAAAATGGGGTCAAACGATTTTCGGCAATTCTTCAAAACGCGCATAAAAGTTAGAAAAACCACCGTATTTCAAGCGAAATACGGTGGCTTTATGGTTGCGGGAGAGGGATTTGAACCCCCGACCTCCGGGTTATGAGCTACCCTTAAAGTGGCTCCCAAGCTGGAGGCCGGGGGTTCATTTTTTGCTGATATACATGGAACAAATAAAGGAAACTGCAAATATCTTCAGCAAACTGATTTTCTGAAATTGACTGGCATTAAGCCCTACTGAATGAAACAAAAAGCAAACCAACTGCAAACGGAGATTTGACAGAATTATTGAATTGATAGGTACAGATGCTTTGACTCGAATCTTAAAAACGGAGTGTGCCTAAACATGAAAAAGGAAATTCAAACATTACCTGCATTGGCCATACATGGCGTTGACCCTGCCCTATTTGATGCAATAGATATGAGTGGATATGGTGAAATGCTGACCGCGAAAGACATAAAGAAATACTTTCATATCAGCATCAACGCAGCGTATAACATCATTCATTCCAAAGGCTTTCCTGCAATTCGTATTGGCAATTCCTTTAGAGTTCCACGTTCTGTTTTTATTCAATGGCTAAAGACACAAGCAAGTCACCGGCCATAGGAGGAACGATATGAATACTATTATTTCTATCACCAATCAAAAAGGCGGCGTCGGCAAGACGACCACCGCTCTGAACCTTGCTTCTGCTCTGGCAGGCGAAAACAAGCGCGTACTTCTCATCGACAACGACCCGCAGGGCAATCTCACCGCGTCTATGGGCTACACCCCAGCCGAACAGAAATATACGCTGGCGAACCTTCTGCTTGCCGCCATCGACTATCCGGAGGATCTGGAGCTGCATCTGCCGCGCTGCATCCTGCACACAGACGGCAAGCTGGATTTGATTCCCGCGAACCGGCGCTTATCGGATGCGGCGGCGCGGCTCCAAGTCATGCAGATCTCGCAGTGCAGCGTCGCAAATGAATCCGGGCGCTGTGCGGAGAAGATGCTGGCGCAGGTGTTGGAAGCGCTGCTCGACGCCTATGACTACATTATTATTGACTGCGGACTCAAGCAGGAGCTTTTGACCGTCAATGCGCTGAGCGCGTCGGACTACTGCATCATTCCGGTACAGTCCCACTTCCTCGCATCTGAGGGCATCCCGGATGTGCTGGACATGGTACGTTCCGTACAGAAGCATTTCAATCCGGATTTGAAGATTGCGGGCATTCTGCTTACGATGTATCAGTCGCGGCCGCAGCTCTGCAAAAGTGTGCAGCAGAGCGTCCGAGAGATCTACGGCGATGATTTGCACGTCTTTGACCGCCCTATCGAGTACACCATCCGCATTGCGGAATGCCCAATGGCCGGTATGAGTATTCTGGACTACGAGCCGGGCAATCTAGCTGCGGAATCTTATCGGAATCTTGCCTCGGAGGTGCTGCGGCTTGGCTAGAGCGAACATGAACGAGATGCTGCGCAGGCGCATGAGCGCGACCCAGCAGGTATCCGAGCAGCAGACTGGCGATGCAGCGTATGAGCAGATTTTTCAGATGCCAGTGCCGCAGACGGAAACGCAATTTCGTGACGTGCCGATCAGCAAGCTGCGCCCGTTCTTTACCGCCGACATCGGCTTTCACCCCTACCCTCACGCCAAGCTGGAAGCCTTTGCGGAAGAATTGAAGGAGAACGGTTTGTATGAGCGGATTCTGGTTCGTCCCATCGCAGGAACGGATCAATTTGAAGTTCTTGCCGGGCATAACCGCACAGAAGCAGCGAAGCTGGCAGGCTGGACGGATATCCCTGCAACGATCATGACCGTCAACGACCAGCGTGCCATCAGCATTGCAATCGCAACAAATCTTCTGCGGCGGCAGGATCTGACGATCATCGAACGCGGCAAGGCATATAAGGCGCTGCTGGACGCACGGAACCGGCACGGTTTCCGCACGGATTTAACTTCTGGCGAATCTCGCCAGAAGTATTCCGCCCGCGGTATCGTGGCCGAGTTCTTTGGTGTGACAGAGTATGAAATCCGCAAAGCTGTCAAGCTGGCACAGCTGATCCCGCCCCTTGCCGAGATCGTGGAGAATGAGCCCAAGAAGCTGAATCTGGTCTGCGCTGATTTGATTGCGGATTATGATGAGACTGCGCAGGCGGCATTTATCGAGATGTGCCAGATCGAAGGCTACGCACTGAACAAACAGACAATGGCGTTTATTCAGGCGCAATGCCCGCCGCCATCAGCGGACCAACAGGCAATTTACGTCACATGGCGGGAGGCACGGGAAAAGGCAACGTCGCGGGCTGCCGCGCCGCCGAAAAAGCTGAGCTTTGACCGAAAACGCTTTGCACCGTACCTGAGCAAGTTCAAAAGCGACAAGGAAATTGAAGAATTGTTTATCCTTTTCCTGAAACAGCATACAGGTCTTCCATAAAAGTCAGGGAGTAAGCCAATCTATGGCTTACTCCCTGATAACAGTTACTTACTTGTTCTCTTTTCGCAGTTGCGTAGCCCAATCTGCAGGAAATCCAATATGGGACAAGATAATATCGTCCTGGTATTCCTCAATCAATGCTGATATTGCGGAAAGAATTGCGCCATTCCATGTCGTAGCGTTCGGGTACAACTGCTTCAACGCAAGAACAGCGCCCCAAAGCTGCGATAGCTGCGGCATTTTCATCTCGATACCGGCAGGAATTGCTGGAAAAATTCTATAATATAAGCGTCCGTAATGCGCGCAGATATTTCGGAGGTCCGTGCAGCAGCGAAGCCAACTGCTCACATTTTTCGGAACAGTCCCATAAAGCCTCCTTGCAAGCTGTTTCTTATCTTCGGTTTTCATGTCGCTGTAAAACCGTGACAGCATACCAAACGAGAATAACTCGACGGCAACCCACAGTGGAAAATGACCATCATATTTTTCATTGTGATGAGCGACAAACGCAGAGCGTTTGTTGCTGGAAATCTCGCGTTCCAAATTTTCTTTGAATTTTTCCGCCTGATGTTTTGAGGAAAAATTGGCATCGTTCATGTAGCCTTCGGCACCGTATTTGTGTGCATAGAAATAGGAAAGTTTTGCCCGAAGATAGATTTCCACTTCTTCCAGTGCTGCAAATAAAACACTCCGAAGCTTGCGATCAAATTCATAGATTCTATACACACGGCTAAACTGCGTGTTTTCGCAGTATTGCCCATCGCTTCGCTTGAATGGGAGAAAATAAGCAGTGAAGCGATAATAATTCACAGTTTCCAGCACCGCGATGCATTGGTTCGGATCATCAATTATAATGCCGCGCGATTTCAGAATATCTAACTGTTCCTGATAGGTCGTTGGCTTTTTTAACTGCGTCATATCTGTCATCTCCAGATATAAAAATGCCCTCCCTGGGACACATCACACGTTGCCGTGGAGAGGTGCGGGAGGTCCTGTTGTTATTATTATATGCACATAGTGCAGTTCTGTCAAGGCTAAAACCGATTGAAGATTTTACGTTAAAATTCAGAAAGTCACGCAACCTTTCACAAGGTCGTGTTTTTTTATACTCAAATTCAGACGGAGGAGGTATCGAATTGCCCGGAAATCAAATCCCATGCACGGCGGACAACCTGTATCGCCTGCTGTGTCGCTACCGTATTCCACCCTAGTATGCAAGAACAAAATACAAAGGAGCTGCTTCAAGATGTACGAAGTATATCAGGATCATCCAAAACAGGCAAAGCTCAACGTCCGCGTTGTGCTTGCCATCGCATTTCTTATCTGTGCCATTGGTACGGGCATCTTTCTCATTACCCGTCTGGTCAGCAAACCGCTGACCAAGGAAGAAGCACGCGCCAAAGCGGGCATTGTCTATGATTCCGCTGCCGTGGAGGGCGGTTGGGACAACCTTTCGCCGGAGGAAATTGCAGAAAAACTCAATGAAAAGGTCGCGGAGGGCATGATCAATATTTCAATGAACACCGCACCATATTTTGAAAACGGCAAGGCTGATGGCAATGTTATGATCGTAAATGAATCGATCAACAATTACCCCCAGCAGGTGGAGTTCATCCGCAACGACACCGGCGAACAGATCTACCAGAGCAAAGCGATCCCCGTGGGCAGCAAGATCGAACGCGCTGCCCTTGATGTGGAGCTTCCGGCTGGCACATACGAATGCACAGCCATGTTCCACAATCTTGATCCGGTCAGTGGCGAAGTCATCGGCACGGCTGGAGCAATCATCACCATCACCGTGAAAAACTGATTTCACAACAACCAATTAAAACTTTAATATTTAAAGGAGATTTTACCATGAAAAACACTAAGAAGATCATTTCCCTCGTTCTCGCCATCTGCATGATCGCGTCCCTCGCCATTTCCGCTTCTGCTGCCAACACCGTGGACGCTTCTGGCGGCACTGGCACTTCGTCTGTTACCCTGTCCAGCACCGCGGACGGCAGCATCGGCGGCGACCCCGCAGCCACCAAAATGAGCGTCACTGTTCCGACCGTTCTGCCCATCGCCGTTGGTACGGATGGCACTGTCAGCACCGCCACCGATGCGAAGATCGTCAACAACTCCTTCGGCGCAGTCAAGGTCAATTCCGTGAGCATCGAAGCCGCGCAGAATTGGCATCTGACCGCGTTCGGTGACAAGGCAACCCTTGCTCGCGAGAAAGTTGACTCCAACAAGTTCGGTTTCCAGCTTTCCGTTGGTGACGGTGTCGCTGCGGCAACGGACAACAAGGATGCCAGCAAGCAGGCTCTTCTGACGGATGCCATCGAGGGCTGCTATATGTCCGGCGTGGGCGATACCTCCGCAAACAGCGTTGGCATTGCCTATGATGCCATCGTTACCCCGGTCTCCGAAGCTGTGACGAACACCGCCATCGCGTCTGTTCTGTTCATCATCGCATGGGACGCAGTGCAGTAATTATCGCACAGGACAATATGGGGAAGGCTTTTGCCTTCCCCAACATCTTTTGAGGAGGTATTCAACGTGAAGAAAAAACGAATCCTCGCACTATTCCTCGCGGCAGTATCGTGCTTGTCACTGGCCGTATCCGCGTCGGCGGCAGGCACGACTACCCGCAAAGCAACAGATTTCAAGGACTACGACCGTAGCGCATGGTATGCCGAAGCCGTGAGTGCAGCCGTAGATAACGGCTTGCTTTACGGTAAATCCAGCACCATTATTGACCCGAACGGTGATATGACCCGCGCGGAAATGGCAGCGATCATCAACCGCTCGTTCGGCTGCTATAAAACGGCTGACATTTCGCAGTACAAGGACGTTGCAAAATCCAAGTGGTACTACAAAGATGTAGCCCTCGCCGTGCAGATGGGTACTTACAACGGCCGGTCTGCTTCGTCCATGGCTCCGGATGCGCCGATCTCGCGGCAGGAAGCCATGACGGTTGTTGCCCGTGCACTGGAACTGGACTACGATTCGTATTCCAAAACAGACCTGTCCGCATTCTCTGACCGCAGCGAGATTTCCAACTGGGCGCTACCATACGTCCGCGCGATGGTCGGTGCGGATTATATCCACGGCAGAACCAAAGGGCTGGAACCGCTGGATAATATCACCCGCGCAGAATTTGCGCAGATTTTCCATAACATCATTGGCACTTACATTGTGTCCAAGGGAACCTACGACAAAGACATCAAGGGCAGCGTCCTGATTCGCACCGACGATGTAGAATTGAAAAACCTGACCGTGGACGGCGATCTCATCATCGGCTGCGGCGCGGCGGACGGCAAAATCACGCTCGACAACGTGACCGTCAAAGGTCGGCTACTCGTCTGGGGCGGCGGTACGAAAGCTGTGTACTGCAACAACGGCACGAATATGCCTGCTGTTGTGGTGGCGCGTGTAGATGATGCTGTAAAAGTAATCTACGACAGAGATTCTACGCTCGCGGTCATCGACACCATCAAGGTACGCATTACGGACAGAGCAAAGGCGTTCAAAGAAACCGAGGTTATCTTTTATGACGTCTCCGGGCTCCGCGAAGCCCAGAAAGATCTCAACTCTATCGTCGAGAACAATCTTCTGGCTGTTACTGCTCCTGCTCATCTTTACGCACTTGTCGGGGCAACCGACGTGAAAGCCGAGTTTACGAACAACAGCAAGTCGGACACCTACAAGGTGGAAATCCGCAGGAATAAGGATAACGCCCTCATTGCAGATGCTTTTGCGCTTGCCGCAGGCAAGAGCATTTTGACGCTTACACTGCTGGAAGCACCGGAGTTTGGCAATGTAGATTGCACCGTAACAGTCACGGCATTCCGCGATGGCAAGCAGATCGGCTCCATGCAAACAGAATTGACGCTCCATGCCGCATACCTCTGGCCGAAGGAGGTGCAGTGATGGATAAGAAGAAACTTATCACTTTACTGTTGGCACTGACAATGATTCTGTCACTGAGCGTGGGCGCGTCGGCAGCCGAAACAACCGAAGCCCGTGTGCCGGTGACGCTCACCGTGGTCAATACGGTTTCTCCGATTTCGTGTACGGTTCCGGCTTGCCTGCCTGTGTCGCTGGTAGATGGCTACGTCGTTTGTGCAAATAACGCCGCCATCACAAATACTGGAAAGATCGGCGCAATTAAAGTCACAAAGGTTGATGTTCAGGCGGGCACATTTGAAATCGGTAATTTTGCCGATTTTACGGCAAGCAAGAACAGCATCGCACTGAATATCAACGGATGCCAGACCAAAGGTGCGGGCGCTTTGACCCTCGTGGACGGCGCATTCCCGGCGATTGCCGCCGAGAAAAATCTTGCCATCCGCTACAAGGCAAAGGTTTCCGCGAGTGAAGCCGTCACGAACATCAACGCCGCGACCGTGATCTTCACGATCGCCGCTGTAAACGAAAAGGAGGCTGCATGATGAAGAATTTCAAGAAATTCACCGCATTTGTGCTGGCTCTTTGCATGTTGTTCTCTCTGAGCATTTCCGCGTTCGCTGCGGAGAAAACGCCCACAGGATACCTGACGTGGGCGCTGGACGACAGCGGCACACTTTCTATCTCCGGCAACGGCAGAATTGCCGCGTTTACAAGCGCAGAAGACCAACCGTGGCACGAAATGCGGGAAAACATCACAAGCGTGAAGTTTGATCCCGGCGCACATATGGTTGTTCCCGACGTTGCGTACTGGTTCGCAGACTGCATCAATTTGAAAAGCTGTGTCCTGCCATCCTTTGCAAACCTTGGCGCGGATGCGTTCAAGGATTGCGCAAATCTGAACCGGTTGCAGCTGCACTACAACGACGATAGTTTTTACATTTCGGATACTGCATTTTCTGGCGTAGATATGTCTGCACTCGAAATCGTAACCTGCGATGAGGTCACGATGGGCATTCTTGACGCAAAAGGCCTCGCCTTTGTCGCGGCATACCCCGTTCTTATGATTTCCTCCGGCGCTTGCGGCGTTTCGGGCTGTAACTGCTCGTCTTGCAGCTTCACCTACGATTATGAGCAGAAGGATGAATCCAAGCATTACGTCTGGGAGTGCTGTACGAATTGCAGCGCAAACGAGTATGCGTATCGCCACACGCAATCCCATAGTTTCAATTCCAGCGGTGTCTGCACAAAGTGCGGCTATGAGGAAGATGCAACCTGCCAGCACGACAACACCTATACGTCGTGGGATGGATGTGATTGGGAAGAAATTTGCCGGGACTGCGGCGAGGTCGTTGACTGGGGCACGTCTCACGGCTCGTATTCCTATGGTGATTGGGAGTATTATTCTACGTCTCAGCATCGGCGCTATGGCACTTGCGACGATTGCGGCGGTGGCGGTAAATACCAGTACGGCAGCCACAGTACCTCAACCGAATACTATGAGTATAATGAAACGCAGCATACAGTCGAAAAGTATTGCAGCGTCTGTAATTCCGACGTTGGTTCTGCCACGAAACAGAACCATTCCTTGAAATATGGGAATTGGGAAAACGATTCGGATACGCAGCATCGCAGAAGCGCATCATGCAGTCTTTGCGGCTATTCTGGTTACACCTACGCAAACCACAGCTTCAAGAATGGCAGTTGGAGCAGCTACAGCGATAGTCAGCACAGACGCACGAGAAGCTGCGCGACTTGCTCCACCAGCGACTATGAGTACGCTGGCCATTTTTTTACTTACGGCAAGTGGTCAAGCGTAAGCGATACCCAGCACAAGCGCGCGAAGACCTGTTCCGTTTGTAAGGCAAGCGGTGAAGAGTACGCCGACCATGTGGATGCCAACGGCGACGGCAAGTGCGACGATTGCGGCGCGACCGTCTCTTTGACCGTTACATGGGACGCAGGCAGCAACGGCGGCACGATTGACGGCAAAGCAACGTACAGCGAAACCGTCCAGCCGAACAGCAAGCCGACGATCCCCGCATCGCTCCCTGTCAAAAAGGGACACAGCTTTAAGGGCTGGTACACGGCCAAAACAGGCGGCAAGCTCTACAACACCGTCACTTCGATCACAGCCAGCACAACGTTTTACGCACAGTTTGAGGCCAACAAGTACACCGTAACATGGGATCTGGGCACCGGTCAGAGCGAAACGACCGAGCAGACTTACGGTGAAAAGCTGGTGCTGCCCAAGGACCCGGAACGCAAAAATGCAGAATTTTTAGGCTGGTTCACCGAAGCGACCGGCGGTACACAAGTAACGGCGAATGACACTTTCACGGAAACCGCAGATAAAACGTATTACGCCCATTGGGAGATCACCGAGGTTTTCTCGGTCACTGTTCCGGTCACATTGCCCCTCGTTGTCGATGAAAGCGGCGAGGTTCACACGGGCAGCGCGGAGATCATCAATGCTTCTACCGGCACAGTTGTTGTATCTTCGGTTAGCATTAGCACGAAGAATGGCTGGCAGCTCGTTCCGTTTGATACCGACATGGCGCATGCTAAAGTCGATGCGAAACAGCTTGGTTTCAAGATCAACGACTCTGTGACAACGAAAACCGGCGATGCAGAAACATTTGACCTGAACACACCGTGGCAGATTGCGGAGAACACAAGGCTTCCCATTGATTATGACGCTGTCGTGTCGGCAGTCTCGCAGCCGGTTACCGAGCAGGACGTTTTAAGCGTCGTGTTCGTTCTGGAATGGCTTCCGTAATGACAAAAACCTGAGAACGGTTTTTCCGTTCTCAGGTTTACGCTTCTTTTCTGTTGTGCGCAGCCTGCCAGGACAGGGCTTGCTCCAATTCATAGGCGGTCTGTTCTTCCTCGGTCGCTTTGCGCACCGTCATACACCCGCATTCCGGGCACTGCCGCGGTACAAACCGTTCAAATCCCCAGAAGGTTTGCTTACAGGTATTACATGCGTAGAGCATGGCGTTCACTCCTTTATATTTTCAGTTTACCGTTCAAATATGAACATTTCAACGCCGGGGGCTGAGCAGCCTTCGGCACATCCATTTTTGGAGGAATCAATGAAAAAGCTATATCGTTTTTATACACTCTGCCTGCTGCTTTTGCTGTGCGTCGGCCTGTTTTGTGTGCAGGCGTTTGCCGTCGAGGATATGTGGACGGCGGCAAACCGTATCATCGTGGACGTTTACAACAAGATCGCAGGCATCAGCACGGTGCTGGCCGGCCTGATGTCCGCCGTCGCGGTCGTCGGCGCGAAGCTCTCCAATAACCAGCACAAGGTCGATCAGGCGTGGGACTGGCTGCGCCGCATCTGGATCGCGTGGGCAGTTATCAACGGCATCGGCGCATTCATCGCCTACGTTGCGCCACTGTTTCAGGGTCTTGCAACGATCCAGAGTTAAAAAGTCAGGACAGAATCATCCGGCGCGGAACGGAGGTGACGGTGCTTGCTGGAGCTTCTCTTTCAGGGATTTGTAGAATGGCTCTACGGGCTGATTCTCGAATGTTGGGAATATTTCGCGTCCGTGCTGTTTGACATTATGAGCCTGGATTTTGCGTATCTGCAAGAGCATATTCCCATCATCGACACCATCCGCCAGATCATGCTGGGCGTCGGCTGGGCGCTGCTCATTGGCAATCTCGTCTTTCAGGCTACGCGCGGCATGGCGGCGGGGCTCGGCTTCGACGCCGAAGATCCAAAGCTGCTGTTCACAAGGACGTTTGCCTTTTCGTTTCTGCTGGTAGCAAGCCCGCAGATCTGCGAGCTGGGGCTGAACATGACCTCGACCGTCATTGAGCTGCTGGAAATGCCGGACGCTGTGGATATTACGTTTGCGGATGAAGCGTCATTCGCAGGAATGACCGGAGCCTGGCTGCTCGTCGTGATCTGCGGCATCATCGTCATGTTCCAAACCTTTAAGCTCATTATGGAGATGGCAGAGCGGTATTTCATTCTCGCCGTGCTGACGATCACCTCGCCGCTGGCCTTTGGCATGGGCGGCAGCCGGAACACGTCGGACATTTTTAACGGCTGGTGCCGGATGTTCGGCTCGATGTGCCTGCTCATGGCGACGAACGTGATGTTCGTCAAAATGCTCCTATCTGTGCTGTCGTACTATCCGAGCGGCCTTGACGTGCTGCCATGGATGGTGCTGGTCGTTACCATCGTCAAGGTAGCGAAAAAAGCGGACAGCATTCTTGCACGGATCGGTTTGAATCCTGCCATGACAGGCGACCCATTAGGCCGTGGATTCCCCGGCGCAATGACGATGATGGTCGTTCGCTCAATGGTGTCCAATGCAGCGCATACCCTCGGCAGGAACGGCAATCAGCCGCGCAGCGGCAGCGGAAATTCCAAGCCGAACGCACCGACCGGCCCGCGCACTGGAGGCGCTGGCAGCGCTTCCAATGTCAATGCGCCCTCGCACGCAAACGGCTATCATCATAGCACGTCTGCGCAGCAAAACAGCGCGAATCCTGCATTCAATCAAGAATCCATTTCGGCTCAGACGGTTGCTGCACAGACGGATACCGTACAATCCGCCGCAGAAAAGATGGCGGGCGCATTCCCACAAGCCGCGCCTGCTGGCACCGGCAAGCAGCCCAACTCTACGCGCAAAACTGCTGTGCCGCCCGGCACCAGACGTGCACCGGGCCACGTGGCAGCGCCGAAGAACCATGCAGCGCCCACGACAGCAAAAACCTCGCCCGGTGCGCCGTATCGTCCCGCAGGAGCTTCGCAGCCTGTCATGGGCGGCGCGGGCACGCAGAACACGCAGCAGGAACAGGCCGTACATTCCCAGTCAGAATCCCATCCACGCAGCAGCGCGGCGGCACAGAATCATGCTGGCGCGGTTTTGTTCGACGCGGCAGGAAAAGCAGCAGGCCAAAATCCGCCGCGCAGCGCCAATCAGCCAACCGGCGGCGCAGGGAAATCGTATCACAGCAGCAACGCACAGGGACAGACGGTACAGACCGAATCCGCACAGCAGCGCAGCACCTTTGTGCAGCAGCCTGATACACAACGCGGAGCGCCCGGAATGGCAGCTGCTCCAAATGCAATGCCGAACAATTCTGTTTTGCCGTTTGCCACTCCGCGCAGCCCGGCACAGCCTGTCGGCAGCGCAGGAAAAGGTCAGATGCAGTCTGCGCATACAGAAACGACGCAGCAGCGCAGCACCTTTGTGCAGACTCCGAACATGGCAGGCGCGCAGCCAGCAGCAGATCATCCGGCTTCGCCTGCTTCTCCGCGATCCGGTATGGCAGGAAATCCGTCTGTGCCACACAGCAGCACACCGCCAATTCCCGCACAAAACGGTGTAGCAGGAAAACAGCCAGATTCTCATTCCGCACCCGCCCGCGATACCGCAGGAACTGGTACGCGGCCGCAGCAACCGGGCAGCCCCCAGAATACGCCAGCGCCCGGTACGGCAGGAACGCAGCGCACGTCCATCGGCGGACGCTATACCCAGCCGGTGCAGCAGACGACACGCGTTTCCACGAATGGAAACACCCAGATCACGCAGCAGAACCATGTTTCTGCCCAGCAGTCCGGCGGCACGGTGCAGCCGTCCAGCGGAGTCCGTATGGAGGGCCGCTCTACAAATCGGGAGCATCCTACACCCACAATGCCGGCATCTCCGGCAGCACCATCTTCCAACCGCGAAACTGGTACGCCTCCGCGCTCGACCGCGCGGCCTGATGCAGCGCGTCCGGCGGAACAGCGCGCTTCGCAGCGCCCAATTCCCGCGCAGAACGGCAGCGCAGAAAAGCCCACGCCGCAAACTCTTGCGCATACGTCTCCCGCTTCTACCGTTTCTTCCGAACGGCAGAGCAGGAAACCGGCTGCCCCGGCTCCCACAGGCAGCATGACTGCGTCGGCTCCGGTATCGCAGGAATCACGCGGGCCGCAAAGAAGTCCAGCAGCGGAACCTTCCGCCAAGCGTCCGGCACCGCAGGAACGCAAGGCCGGTACACAACCGGAGTCGCAGAAGAAGGAGCAGACGCTCTACCATCACCCCGGTACCGCAGGAATCGCGCCCACGGCAGTTGGGATCAACACGGAAGCAGCATCGGCGGCGCAGAAGCCTGCTGCGGAAAAGGCGGCAAAGAAACCGTTCGTTCCGCTGACCGGCCGAACACCGGAATCCATTCCGTCGCATCTCGATCTGCATGAAGCCTCGCAGAAGACGACGAAGCGCCCGCAGGAGAACAACCAGGAGGTGACGTCGGATGAATGACCGGAACCGCCGCTCCGCTGCGGAGGTCATGGCGAATGCGGCACGCGTGGTCAAGGCAGCTGTCAACATCGTGCGGGCGGCGATCGCAGGAGGGCTTCACGGCGCGGCTGCCGCCGCTGCGAAGGAGCTCTTGCCGACGATCATCAAGTTTGCCGTCGGCGTTCTCATTGCCATCATCGTGATCCCAATGTTCGTGATCTCCGCTATGCCAAATATGTTTTTCGGCTACGAAACGTCCGAAAAGGACCCGCAGATCACCATGCGGGAGCAGGCGCTTTCCATCGGCGGCGCATATCTATCGTTGGAGGACTTTGAAAAGACGCAGCAGGACGCCATTATTACCGGCGAAGCTGCCGCGTATGAGAATCAGGGCGTCACAATTGATGAAATTCGGGTTTCCAGCAAATTCGATGAAGAAGATCTCTGCTGGTACATCGCCATCAATTCCGTTGCCCACAAGCAGGATTTGTCAGAAATGAAGCCGGAGGAGGTCCAGTCACTTCTGATCTCCAATCTCAAGCACACAACGCGGCTGGAATCCTCCGGCAACCAGACTGTCCTCCGTATCATCTTCCAGCCGCTCGATAAAGACAAGCTCATGGATGATCTGGAGTTTGACGAGGACGCCAAAACGTGGGCAGGCGCACTGTTTGAGACGATCTATGAGAGCGACGCGCTCAACAAATACAAAGATAAATTTGAAGCCTACAAGCCAAATTACGCTGGCGATACCGGCTATACCGGCCCGGCAGAATCCTCCCCTGGCGGCAGTGGTGGCGGAGGCGGCGCGGAGAGCGGCGGCAGCGCCGACAATACCATCGACATCTCCGGCTTTACAAATCCGCGCACAAAAAACAACCATGATCTCGCCGCCTATGCGATACAGGCGTGGGAACACGGCTGGGGGTATGTGTGGGGGACGTTTGGAACCGTCCTGACGGAATCCATGCTCCAATACAAGCTGGAGCAGTACCCGGATATCGGCGCGTCGGAGGCGTTCATCCGCGAACACTGGCTCGGCAGGCGCACAACAGACTGCGTTGGCTTGCTGAAAGGCTACGGCTGGCTGAACCCCGATACGCTGACCATTGACTACAATACAAACGGAATGCCGGACTATACCGCGGATCAGATGTACGCCTCTGCCAAGGAAAACGGCACGGAGTACGGCGGCATGGACACGATGCCGGATATCGTCGGTCTTGGTCTCTGGAAGAAGGGACACTGGGGCGTCTATGTCGGAAACGGCTATGCCATTGAAGCGATGGGCACGCAGTACGGCGTGGTACGCACGAAAGTCGAAGGGCGCGGCTGGCAGGGCTGGTGCAAGATCCCGTACATACAATATGACGACTAAAGGAGGCAACCTATGAAGGTCAGAAGATTCCGCATTCTCCGCCTGCGGCACCATGTCAGCATGGTAGAGCTTGGCCGGGCCTGCGGCGTATCCGCGCAGCGGATCAGCGAACTGGAACTGAGCGAAAACAGACCATCGGCGGAGACTGTGCAAAAAATCCAGAGCGGCTTTGAGGCGATCATCGCCCAGCGCGGAGAAAAACTTGATACATTGCAGCAAGAATATATCACCTGCAAAAACAGTCTGATGGAGCGCGTGGGAGAATACGAATATGAGCTATGAAACCTATCATATCCCCGTAAATTTTACGGACGCGGGCAAGCTGTTCGGCGTGTTTGAGATCCGCAACGCAGTCGAAACCGTGCTGCTGTGCATTCCCATCCTCTTTCTCTGTCTGGCGCTTCTGCCGCTGACGCTTATGCCGAAGATCATCGTCACGATGACGATCCTCGTTCCCGTGGGCGGTTTTGCGCTCATTGGCATCGGCGGCGACAGCCTCACAAGATGGCTCAAAGCGTGGATGCAGTGGCGCAAGCACCGGCGCATGATCTTTTACCGCGGGGAGGTGCGTCTATGAGCATGAAGGACGCCATTTTCGGCACAGCCGCGCCATCCAGTCACGGCGGCGCGACCTATCGTGACAGCATCCAGGCGTGGCTGCCGGTCAAGAATATTATCGGCGGCGTGGTCATCACAAAGGACAATCGGTTCATCAAAATTCTTGAGGTGCTGCCGGTCAACTTCTATCTGAAATCCCCGTCCGATCAGCAGAATATCATTACATCCTACGCCGCATATCTGAAAATTGCGCCGGACAGCATGAGCTGCGAGGTACGCACACTCCCGCCAGACACAAGCGAGTATGTCGAGCAGATGCGGCAGTTCCAGAAAACCGAAGAAAGCGAAAACTGCCGTGCGGAGATAGAGGACAATATTGAAAAGATCGGTCTCGGCATTGCCAGTGAGTCCATCCGGCATAGGTTTTTCCTCGTGTTCCAGTACGAAGCCAAGATGCGCGCCAAGCGTAATACGGTCAAGGGCATTATCCAGCGCCTGAACGAAGAAGCGGACACCGCTCGGCGCTATCTGGATATTTGCGAACTTGAAGTCTTAGAGCCGCGCTACACGGATGATTTCGTGCTGAAGCTCCTGTATGAACTGATCAACAAAGGCACCAGCCTGCGCGTCAAGCTCCCGGAGGGCGTGTTCGATATGACCACGGAGGTGCATGGGGTGTATGGAGAATAAAACGAGGAACGGATGCGTCCGTTCCTCTTTTGGGGCTAATGTCTGGCGGTTGCTATTCATCATCCGTTATGATCCACATTCCTTTTCGCTGCGATCCTTCACGACGTATGCTGCCATTTTCCTTCAGTTTTGCAACTAACCGTTTAATCGTCGCCTGCGAAACAGAGAGTTTCTCGCCATATGCCTTATACGTCAAGCTGGGATTCTGCCGGATAACGTCAATCAACCGTAACTCGAAGTTTCTCTGCGCTCCAACTGAACCATCCTGCATAGCTTGATTTTTAAGGTCACCGCTTTCGCAATTAAGGTCACCATTGAGCCGTTTGAGGTCACTTTGAGCTTGAATGGGGTCAGGAATGTCTTTTTCGGGGTCATCATGGTCATAGTTGACCTCATTATACTCCGGTTTGAGGTCAACAGACGTATTCAGAATGGCAACGGAGGTAGATGGGGTGTATGGGGAATAAAAGGAAAAGGAGGAGCGGACGCATCCACTCCCCCTAGGTGTCCTCCGCAGAGTAACACCGCAATTCCTAATTAGAGTATACTACAATAGTCTCAAATATGCAACATTTCTTTTGAAATTTAAGAAATAATTTAGCAAGAAATGAATTCCTTTAATTGTAGTAGCTTTCGACGTGTATCCGTATATACAACTTTTGCAAAAAGATTGCTTGGAACACTTGCACGGAAAGTTTCAACTGTATTCTGAATATCTGAAACGAATTTCTTAATGTCGGTTTTTGATGTTCCGAGCTTTTTCAGCAGATAGGCAACGAGAACTACATAATCCACTATGCTGCTAAAACCAATATTTTGAATACCTGTTTCGATTTCAAGTGTACTAGAAACGGATCCACTAATTCTGGATTTTGAGAACCGTGTATCAAATACTATGTCATTATGAGCGACAGCGTTCCGAAGATCTCGGATGGCAAAGATAATCTTCTTTGTTAAAAAAGCATCCGTATCCGTTGCTTGGTATAGCCCTAGTGATTTCGATACTGCTTTGCGCACGTCATAGTTTAAGCACCAGAAAAACGTACCGAACTCTCCAAGCGTTAAAACCTCAAAAATCGCCCATATTGGAACGCTTGAATCATTGTGGTAAAAATGCTGGATAATAGCGTTTTTATCGTACTCTCTGGTTAATGCAGAATAAACACGGTCTCGCAAGGATAGCCGCCGTTTTAGTGCATCCTTATAAGAGCCCGATCCAACTTGCAGACGCACATGGTCAGTCAACAGCGTTGTGTAAATGTAATTGAAATTATCGCTGTTTCCAAATCGGATCAGTTCTTCCAACACATAGTTTTTCAGCGCAGTTTCAATAAACATAAGTTGAGGATACAGTATGGCTTTTAACCGCATATCAAAGTCATAGAACGCTTGAACTTGATCAAAATTTGTATAAGGAACAGTATTAGTAGAAGTACCCACAAAGCGGTAGCCCTTATATCCATGATAATATCCAATATTTCTTAGTTTCCGTTTTTGTGCTGACCCACTGATTTCAATTCCCTTTTTATCGCGCAAATAACGCATAAGTCCGTCAATGCTTTTGGGCATTTCTAGCAATCACCTCATTCCTTTGATTGATTTATTATACGATTATTTGTCTATGTTTTCAAGTAAAACACAGATAAATGATACACATATTAATTGAAACGGAGATATCAAATTGAAAAAGAACCGCAAGAACAAACCTGCCCCGCCGCCCGGCCTGCCGCCGGAGGAGAAGCAGCCTATCGAGGAGCAGACGAAGAAGCAGCCGTTTCTCAAGCGGCTGCTGTTCGGTGAGGAAACGCCGGATCTGAGCGAGCTGGAGGCTGGCTCAACAACAATTCTGGACATTCTTTCGCCTACGAGCGTGGACACCAAAAGCCGGGACTACATTGTAGTGGACGGCATTTTTCATGCCTATCTTTACATTACAGGCTACGGCTATTCCACGACTGTCGGTGCAAGCTGGCTGGCTCCGCTGGTCGAGGCCGGCGAAGGCGTCAGCATTTCGTTCCACTTTGACAAGCAATCCAAGGAGAAAATTCTGGCGAAGATCTCCCAGCAGACCATGATGAACCGCAGCCGGATGCGTGACGTTGCGGACACCCGGCAGGACTTCGAGGAGCTGGACAGCGCCATTGCCTCCGGGATGTACCTCAAGGACGTGATGAACCGGCAGGGCGAGGATTTTTATTATATGCACACGCTCATCGAGGTCACAGCCGGTGATCCTGAAACGCTGGAGCATCGCGTCACGGCAGTTGAAAAGCTATGCGTCTCCGTGGACATGATTGCCCGCCGCTGCGAGTACAAGCAGGAGCAGGCGTTTTTGTCCATGCTCCCTATCCTCTATCTCGACCCGGACATTGAACGCAAGTCACGCCGTAACGCACTTACCAGCGGCGTGGCGGCAGCGTTCCCGTTCGCGTCCTATGAGTTATCCGACCGCAACGGTATCTTCCTCGGTCTCAATATGTACAATCGTTCGCCGGTCTTTCTGAACCCCTACGACGACTATAAATATACGAACGGCAACATCTGGATCGGCGGCTCGTCCGGTGCGGGCAAGACGTTTACACTCCAATGCGTCGGCGGGCGTTTACGTCAGCAAGGGAAACGTGTCATTTACATTATCCCGAAGAAGGGCCATGAGTTTCGTCCGCGCTGCGAGCAGCTTGGCGGACTGTATCTGAGAATGTCGCCGTCCTCTCCGGACTGCCCGAATATCATGGCCATCCGCAGAAAATCGCTCGACACCTATGCGGGTCTCAAGGGGCTTGCTTCCCGGGATGATTCAGTGCTGGCGGATAAAATTTCGCGGCTTATCATCTGGTACAGCCTGCAAAAGCGCGACCTCAGCGATGAGGACCGGAACTATCTCGATACGTCGCTGGTTGAATGCTATCGGCGGTACGGCATCACGTTTGACAATGCTTCCGTTCTGAACGAGGACGGGGGTTTTCGCAGAATGCCCATTCTGGCGGACTGGTACGACGTGCTGCAAAGCAGCGCAGACACGAAGCATCTTGCCGTTGTGCTGGCGCGGTATGTGACCGGCTCGGCCTCCGCGATGGGCAGCCGCAACGAGATCGACCTCGACAACAAATATATCGTTATTGACACGTCGGGTATGCCGGACGATTTGCTTCTACCCGGCATCTTCTGGGCGACAGACATTGCAAATGACCTCATTTCCGGTGCCGGCGGGCAGCTCTCCGCGCTGATCTCAGACGAGCTATGGTCGCTGGTCGGCGCGAACTCCAATCCGCTAGCGGCTGGGTACATTCAGGAGATGGTCAAGACCATCCGCGGCCTTGGCGGTATCGCGATCACATCTACACAGGGTATGCAGGATCTGTTCTCGCTGGATAACGGCAAATACGGCAAAGGCATTCTGGATTCCAGCCGCATCAAGATCGTTATGCAGATGGAGGAACAGGAGGCGCGGCTGATTCAGAACGTCTTGAATCTCTCCGAGGAAGAAGTCCGTCAGATCACCAGATTCCGCCGCGGCGAGGGGCTTCTGTGCATTGGCTATAACCATGTACCCATCGCGTTTTACGCGACACAAAAAGAATACGATGCCATTACAACATCGCCAACAGATTTGCTGAACAGAAAGGAACGAGAAGTATGAACGAAGAACGCTTTGCAAAGGAAATGAAGAAGATCCAGTCGGTCGTCAGCAGGGCTTTGCAGAAAGCCAATACGCTGGCGGCGCTTGTGGACGGCGGCAAAATGAGCCGCGAGAAATTACAGCTCACGCTGGAAGAAACCGCGTATTTCTTTGAATCCGCGACGCTCTATCTGCGCGCCCTCTGCGAAACACAGATGCCGGGCGCTGGCGGATACGGGCGGCGCGACGGGCTGGAGTTCCAGCTCCCGTCCGGGCACATTGAAATCGCGGGCGCGGGCTGGGTACATATGCAGCTCGATACGCTCCTGCCGCACTGCCGGTATATGCCCGCGACTTGGCTGACGGATACTGTGCGGCAGCTTTTGACCGCGTATATGCAGCGCACAAACTTCCGCCTGCATTTCAAGCAAATGCTTTTGGTGATCGACGAACACAGCGATGTGGACGGGCGGCGTGTATTCGATCAGGACAACAAGGGGTGGAAAGCCGTGAGCAATGCGCTGAAAGGCTTGGTCATTGACGATGACGACCAGTACCACCTATCCGTCCACATGATGTCCAGCCGCAGCGCGGAGAATGTCTGCCATATCAGTCTGGTGCTGCCGGAATCGGAGGAAGAATTTTTCCGGTTCCATCGAAAAGGGATCGCATACCGGCCGTTGGAGCCATCCGTTACCCTGCGCTCAGCGACTTCTTTTTGCCTTGTCTGAGGCTCGGACAGACCCGATGGGTCAAACCGCGTGTAATTCTATGCTTTTTTGCAATTTGAAGAGTCTGGCGGGTGGCGAAAAACCGGCATCTACGGCTACCCATCGGTCAAGCAGCCAAAAGTCACGCAGAAGCACCGAAATTGTGGTTGCGCCGGAACCGGCGCAAGCGCAGTTTCGGTGCCTCGCAGGAAAACGGGAGCTGCCATGATTTTTACGACCCGCGACCTTGATATCCTGCGCTTTCTCCGCTGGTGCCGCTTTGTGCTGGCAGAAGATTTGACCGGTGTGTTTTCCAAGGTTGAGGTTCAGAACCTTGAAATCCTCTGCCTGATAAAGCTATATTGCCCTGCGCAAGCCTACATGCTGACCGCCTCCGGGAACCGGCTGCTTGACGCTGCCTTTCCAAAGCTCCCTGCCGCGGTCGCCCCAGCTTACAAAGCCGCCGATACCATCCGCCGTATCCGGCAAGCAAAGCTGATGACCACCGCGTATCAGGCCGGTGTTTCTGTTTTTACGACAGATGTTTCCGCGCTGTGCGAACAGGCGATGTTCCTCCCCATGATCGCCCGCAATCGCGGCTCCAATCCGTGGGGCAGCACCCGCGTGGCCGCACTGCTCCATACCGGCGACCTCATGTGTGCGATCCACTGGGTCAGCCCCGGTATCGGCTGCGTCGCGCTGACGGATGAGTTGACCGCGTTCCAGAATCACACGGCGGCAATTCCCGCAAAGCAGCGTGCCATGATCTTTGTCGCGTCCAGCTACGAGAAAATCATCGCGGAACTGGAGGCTGTGCAAGAGAACCGGAACACGCGCCTGCAATCCTACCGAGAGGTCTACGATTGCCTGAAGCTGCCGCTCTTTCTGCTGCCGTGCAATGGCACAGGCTGTTTGCAGCTCCGCATCATGGGCGCACCCAATTACCGCGAACTTCTGGCGAAAATCATCCTGAAGTCAAAGTATGTTCCGCCGCCCGAAAACCGTCCCATGTATGACGCGCTGTATCAGGGCGCGCCTTTCATCATGGCGGCGGATATGGACTTGCGGCGCGTTGACGCGGCAGTAGACGCTGCCCGTTTGGACGGCCTTTCTCAAATTGCGCTGGCCGCGCTTCCGGAACAGGTGGATGCTGTTCTGAATCACCGCTACCGCGAAACCGGAAAAGCGCGTGTCTTTACCATTACGGAATCGGCGCTGCGGGAGCTGCTTGGAAGTACCGCGCCATACACGCCGCCTGACCTGCCATTTTACACATCGGAAGGAAGTGTTCTGGATGTTCCGCCTCTCAAAGCTCCTTGAAAAGCTGGAGGACAAATCGGAAGCAAGATTCAAAAGCTGGTTTGCCCGAAACAAAGCCAAGCTGCCCATGCGCGTGCCAGCCGTGATCGTCGGCTGGTATTTTTATGGGATGTTTCTCAATTCTCTGAGGCTTGGAATTGCATCGACCTTTCACACCGGCGAGGATGAGATCAAAAGCATCTGGGTACTGAATCCGTTCAAAAACTGGGGCGCAGTGTTCACCGGCTTCGGGATCGTGACAACGCTGGTGATCGTTCTCATTATCTGCCTCATCACGAAAAAGGGCTATATCTGGTTCTCCGGCTACAAATACACGCACGACCCGCGCGGGTTTGACATTCTCCCGGACGGCACGCATGGTACGTCCGGTTTTCTGACGGAGAAGGAAATGCGTGAGTTTCTGGAGCTGTCGCCTGCGGGCAAAGCGGAGGGCATGATCCTCGGCAAAGTCAAAAAGCATCCGGACGATCCGGATGCTTACGCACTCTATGCCGCGCACCGGATGGTCGCCGGAGACAATAATAACCTACTCTGCATCGGCGCGCCGGGCAGCGGCAAATCCAGAGGCTTTATCATCCCGTTCCTCATGGGCTGCGCAAAGCGCGGCGAGTCCGCATTCATCACGGATGCCAAGGGCGAACTTTTTGAACGTCTTTCCCCATATTTCCGGCAGCATGGCTTCTATGTGAAAGCTGTGAATTTTCTGGACATGGAACACTCGGACGGTTGGAACTGTCTGTATGGACTGGACACCCAGCCGCAGCTCGTGCAGACAGTGGCCAACACGATCGTGCAGAACACATCTGGTCCGAAAGAAGCAAATGACTTCTGGAGCCGTGCGGAACTGAATTTGCTCATGGCTCTCATTCACTATGTCGTCAATCTGCGCGATGCCGACGGGAATCTGCTGCCCATTGAGCAGCGTGGGCTCGGCGATGTGTACCGCATGATCGCGACGGAGAGCATCGAGGAGATCAACCGCAAGCTCGAAGCCCTCCCGCCGGAGCATCCGGCCAAGTATCCGCACGGGCTGTTCCTCAAGGCAAAGGAAAACCTCTGGGGCAACATTGTCATTGGCCTCGGCAACCGGCTGGCAGTCTTCCAGAGCCGTCTGGTGGATAAGATCACGCGCAACCATGATGTAGACCTTCTGCTCCCTGGAAAACAGCCGTGTGCATATTTCGTCATTATCTCCGCGCAGGACAGCGCGTACCGATTCCTGTCGTCTCTGTTCTTCTCGCTGGCGCTGCCGCAGCTTTCCAACTTCGCACGCCTGCAATGCGCGGGTGGTCGGCTGCCGGTACTGACAAATTTCTGTCTGGACGAATACTGCAACATTGGTTATCTGGACGGCGTAGCGGACAGCCTCAATAGCATCCGCGGCTTCAATATGTCCGCGCAGATCGTCGTGCAGAGTTTATCACAGTGGCAGGAAAAGTATCCGGGCAAGGAGTGGGAAAATCAGCTGGCAACGTTTGACCAGACGCTCTACATGGGCTGCAACGATCTGACGTCGGCAAAGTACATTTCAGAAAAATGCGGCAAGGTGACAATTTCTGTTCTCAATAACCAGATGCCGATGATGCCGCTGTTTTCGCCGGTGTATTCGTCCACGCGCCCGTACTCCCAGACGCGAAGCAACACCCAGCGCGATCTGATGAACCCCGATGAAGTCCTTCGCTTGGAGAATAAAAAATGCTTGGCCCTGTTCAAAGGGCACAAGCCCGCGCTCCTCTACAAAATGACGCCGGAGGAGCTGCCGGACTACGCCGGTCTCACCACCTGCCGCGTCATTGACTATATCCCGGAATGGCGGAGAAAAGAAGCCGAAGCAGCGCCGCAAAAGAAAGCATCTGTTCAGAAAGAAGCGTCAAACATCCCCAAACCGCTCGACAGAGAAAACCAGCCAGACCGCAGCGAGCAAACGCCCGCCTACGATCTGGCTGAAGACGATGAGATTGGAATGGTGGAGTGTACGGTGGACAGCATACTGGATATGTAAGCGTCTAATATCAAGCCAAAAAGTTCTCTCCGTTTTAACCTTTCTCGACATACACTTGGATGCGCTCCCTCATCCTGGCAAAAACATCCGTTTCTGCATAACGAGAAGGGTCTGCTGCCGCAGCCTGATCCGCCTCATCCAGTTTCTGCTCTGTTTCATCCTGAATGGCAGATTTATCACGAATCATCATATAGCATCACTCCAACAGTTTCGCGTAATTTCGGCGGGCGTAGACCACTCTGGCAATCGTCACACGCTTTTCTGTCTCCGTCACCCAGTAGAACATCATATAGTTCTCAACAAGCAGCTTGCGATACTCGTGCTTTAACGGGCGCAGCGGCGCATAGGCAGGCTGCGCATACGGGAAATCCCGAAGACTTTCTCCGGCCTCTGCCAGCCGCTCCGCAATGCGCTCTGCCGCAGCTGGATTGCTCAGTTCCTGTGCAATATACAAGACAATCTCTACCATGTCCTGCACGGCAAGCGGCATATACTCTACACTATACAACTCTCGATCCTCCGATCGCGTCTTTCATGGCTTTCAGAACATCTTTGGAGGAATAGCGCTCACTGGACAGCTCTGCTTCACGCTCGGCGGCTTGCAGTTTGAAGTAGATTTCACTTTCAAATTGCAGATTTTCAAATGCTTCCATACTCAGAACGACCATATCACCGTAGCCGTTCTTCGTCAGGAACACCGGCTGCGCGGTTTCGTGGACGGTTTTGGAGATCTCCGCAAAGTTGTTTCTCAGGTCGGAAACCGGACGGATCATGTTCATAGTATCAGCCTCCTATCACTTGCAGTTTAGCATAATTACGCTAAGTTTTCAAGTCTGCGTCTACTGATATTATGTGTAAAAAGCGTGCATGGTCAAGAGCGACGCAAAATTCGTACGAATATCGCACTCTACTTCCGCATTTTTGGCACTTATCGTATGCAGCTACACTTTGATCAGCAACGGACACGCACAGCAATATGGTTGGAAACGAACGGGCCATCACGCGCTATCCATAGTTTATTGCACCAATTCACGGATTATTTTTTGTATTATTTGCACCTTTTGCCCATTTACTTAAAACAGGAGGAATCCCCATGAAAGCAGCCAAGCTGACCGAGCATCCAAGTTTCCGGCTTATGCGGCAGACGGACGTACAGAACGTCTGGCATATGCAGATGCCGCGATGGTTATTTTCCGACCCACGTTATGCGGATATGAGTCTGGACGCCAAGGTGACGTACACCTTTCTCCTGAACCGCTTTCAGCTCTCCAGGCGCAACAGCTGGGTGAACGATGCCGGTGAGGTGTTCGTGATCTTCCCCCGCAAGGCGCTGGCGAAAGAGCTTCGCATCTGTGAGCAGAGCGTCACGGCAGCGTTCCGCAAGCTGGCGGAGCTTCAAAAAGCGTTGCGGCCGCAGCGAGCAGCCGCCCGCCTACGATCTGGCTGAAGATGATGAGATTGGAATGGTGGAGTGTACGGTGGAGTCTATTCGTGGCTTATAATCGGACGATTTGATCCTCATGGATCAGCAACAGGTCATCGCACTCCCTGGCGAACGCGACCAGGCGATTAGAAAAGCCGCTCTTGGAAAACAGACCATAGAGTATCTGGTAGCCTTGCCGGATAAAGCTGTTCTGGAGATCAACCGAAGCCGCGACCTTTTGCTGAAGCGCCGTAAGGACAGGCAGATCGACCGGCTTCTGATGGTACTTGCATTCTCCAATAAACAGTTTTTTGTTCTGGCGGTCAACTGCCGCTACGTCAATCTCCGTGTCGGCGTTCAAATCATTGTGCCAATACGAGCCGATTCTGGAGGGAACGAACGCGAGCTGTCCGTTCCGGCAAAGCTCCGCGAAGATGTTCTTGCAGACATCTTCATACGCAAACGCGACAAAGCTGCTGATAAAGGTCTTTTGCAGCTCGTCCAACACGATCTGCTGATTGTCCAGTTCCAGTTCTCCCTTATACGGATAGACATACCGGAACCAGAAGCGGGTAAAGTTGTCCGATACAAAATACAGTCCTTTTCGGGAATGCTCTGGATTCTTTTCTGTGATTGGCGTGTCTTTTACAACAAAGCCCAGCTCAGACAGTGTTGCCAGATACGGCGAGATTGAGGGGCTTTCCTGTTCGAGAACGCCGCAGATCTTACTCAGCTTGTGGTTGCCGTCCGCAATGACCCGGATGATGGAGAAATAATTGATCGGCGTCTGCACCTCATCGCGCAGCAGGAAGTTTGGTTCCTCGTATAGAAATCCGTTTTTGGACAGCACGATCGAGCGGATCTGATCGATCAGCGGTTCCTGCTCGGTAAAGAACTCCAGATATTTCGGCACACCGCCGGTCAGCGCATATTGCTGGACTGCCTGTTCAAAGGGCAAGGACTGCGCGGCATAGACCGCCGTAAACGGCAGCGGCATCAAACGGATCTGCGCCGTTCTTCTGCCGTAGAGCGGACTGTCATAGGAAAGCGCGTGCTTTTTCATCATTCCAATCAGTGAACCGCTGAGGATCAGCATGATATTGCTGTCCTGTAAAAACTCATCCCAGATGTTTTGCAGAATGGATGGGAAGGCCGGATTCGTTTTGACCATGTATGGAAATTCATCCAGCACGATCACCTTTTTCTGCTCTGGCCGGTATGCGGCGACGGCACGAAACAGGTCAGCCCAATCGGAAAATGTTACATTGCCAAGCAGCACATTCCCAGTGGCTCTTGCGATCACACCGGCCATCCGTTTCATGCTCTGCGCCTCAACCTCCTCTGTGGCGAGGAAATATACAGCGGGCTTGTCCTTGATAAATTCCTTGATCAGCCGGGTCTTTCCGACACGCCGCCGGCCGTAGATCACAACAAAACCGCCGTCACGGCGATATTCCTGTTCCAGCGTCTGTAATTCGCTCTGCCGCCCAATAAATTTCATTTCGGCTCACGTCCTTTAATATAATTTCAATTATGCTAATTTGAATTATGCTATTAGTATGACAGACGATTGTAAAAAAGTCAATCGAAACTTCTGTTTTAGTGAAACTATCTGATTTGGAGGGAATCCCCATGAAAGCAGCCAAGCTGACCGAGCATCCAAGTTTCCGGCTTATGC
>CALCJW010000006.1:0-9539 GCA_937967235.1 uncultured Clostridia bacterium | reverse complement strand
CGTTGAAGGCGAAGTACAAAAAGCACGATGCGCCCACGAGCATGAGGATGATGTCGTACCACGGCATGGAGTTCACCTTCACGTGACCCTTTTTGACAGGGTAGGTGAGGAAGCCGATGAATACGATCATCGCCAGAAACGCGGCAAGTCTCGTTTCGGGAAGGCCGGAATAGAACAGCGTCATACCGATGCAGTACAGGCTGAAAATAACCATGATCGCGCCGACAGCCCAGCGCTGCCAGCCCTCCCACACGCGCGTGTTGGACTCACGGTCGTATTTGCGCATCAGCGCGTCGAGGTCTGCCTGCGTCTGGCTGTCAAGCCCGGAGGTCATCTTTACGGCGTCCTTGGGGTCGTTCTTGTTGGCGGACATAAGCTTTCTCCTTTGAAATGGGGCTCACGGATCGCTCCGCGGCAGGGGAAATGTTCGATGGGATGACTCCAGCTACGGCAATTGGCACTGCCGTAGCTGGAAAATGGTTCACTTGCGTGAAGGACGTGTAAAGATTACTTGGTTGCGACCGTGTAGCCTTTTTCCGCGAAGTACTTCGCAGCGCCCGGATGATACGGGACAGAGGTGACGGAGGCGGCAAAGTCGAGATTCAGCTCGCCGTACTTGGCGTGGCTGGAGACCTCTGCCTCGGCGTTATCGAACAGGTCCTTCGTGAAGTTGTAGATCGCGTCCTCGGAAACGTCGTCACGGGCCAGAATGACCGCGCCGACCGCAACCGTGGTCACATCGCCGTCGGTGCCGTAAACATCGGCGGGGATGACGTTCTTGGTATAGTAGTCAGACGTTGCGCAGAGGCTTTCGATGTGCTCGTCGTCAAGGGAAACGAGGTAGACGTCCTTGGTGGTGGCGAGGTCGGTGATGGCGGTCGTGGGAGCGCCGGCGACGATGAAGGCCGCATCGATCTTACCGTCCTTGATATCGTTGGCGCTGTCGCCGAAGGACTGGTAGGTCGGGATGATGTCGTTCTCGGTCAGGCCGTATGCGCCGAGGATGTCGATGGCGTTGAAGTACACGCCGGAACCGGCAGAGCCGATGGAAACACGCTTACCGGCGAGGTCCGCGACGGACTTGATGGAAGCGTCGGTCGTGACGATCTGCACCTGCTCCATGTAGAGCGCGGCGACGGTGGAGAAGCAGTCGACCTTGCCGGTCTCCTCAAAGAGGTTCGTTCCGTTGTAGGCGTAGGCCATAACGTCGGACTGGCAGAACGCAAGCTCGGCGTTGCCGTCCTGAAGCTCCATGACGTTTGCCTGCGAGCCGTTGCCGACGAGGCCAACGACGTTCACGCCCGCATTATTGGTCGCGTGCTGGGCGATGACGGAGCCGAAGGCATAGTAGGTGCCGGATTCGCCGCCGGTGACAAAGCGGAGCTTCGCGCCGGACGAAGAAGCAGAAGACGAGGTAGAACTGGTATCAGCAGGCGCTGCGGTTTCGGTCTTTTCTCCGCAGGCGGTGAGCGCCAGCAGCATGACAGCTGCGAGTAGAAGAGCAACAAGCTTTTTCATTTTGAATCCTCCTATGTGTGCGCCGGGCGCACAGATTTCTTTTCACAGGTTTTACTATACAGGATGCGGCGGCGATTTGCAAGAGGCGTTCCATGAATTTTGAAAAAAATACTCCTGCAAAATTCAAAAAGCATAAGAAAGAAAGATAAAAATGCAGGAAGATGCGTCAAAGTGACCAAAAATGAATTTTGACTTGCAGAATGAACGGCAAGAAAAAGGAAACGCATGCGGAAGTGCTGTGCATGCGACACGAAAAATGCGCATAAAAAACCGGATGGCGCGAACCACCCGGTTTTACTGTTTGGAATTGGAAAGAATGTGCCGCTCAAATTTCCTGCGATTGCAGAAATGCGCACAGATCGTCTGCGACGGCGGCGCATTCGGGAACACGCTTGATGCAATCGCAGAGCGCGTCCGGATGGAACCGGCAGCCAGCGAGGGCTTTGGCTAACGGCGCGGCAAATTCTGCGTCCATCGCGTCGGAGTAGACGGCGGCGTCCTCGCACAGTCCGTTTTTCACGGCCAGCTGGATCGTCACCTCGCCCCACGCAAAGCGCTTTGCGCACTCGAACGAGCACGGAACGCTCTTGCCGTAGTTCCAGTCGAAGCTCGAAAAACGCTGGTAGCGCTTCTCGATCTCCGCCTCGTCAAAGTCAGTCTCCGAAAGCGTCTTTGCTTCCAGCCCGTAGACTTTCTCGGCGGCCTTGACCATCGCATCAGCCATTTGCGCAACGCTCAGCGTTGGGACAAGCTCGGTGAGATTGATGACGCGCGAGCGGACGGACGCAACACCCTTGCTCTCAAGCTTGACTTTGGACGGTGTGAGGTACTTGCCGAGGTTTGCCATGTCGACGGAAAGAAGCAGCGTTCCGTTGTGGAACGACCGGCCGTTGTGGCTGTAGAACGAGTTTCCGGAGAATTTGCAGCCGTTTGTCAGAATGTCGTTCCGGCCGGAAATTTCGGCAGGAATCCCCAGCATCCGGCAGGCCTCGACAATGACGCTCTGCTGCTTGCGAAGGTCATAGTCCTCCGTGCGAAGCGAGAACGTAAAGTTGAGGTTCCCCATGTCGTGATAGACCGCGCCGCCGCCGGAAAGCCGACGGGCCAGTGTCCCACCGTCGCGCTCGAGTTCCGCCGTGCGGCATTCCGCCCATGCGTTCTGGTTGCGGCCGATGACCACGGTATGCTTGTTCTGCCAGAGATAGACGATGAGCGTATCTTCCGGTACGGTATCCGTCAAATATTCCTCGATTGCAAGGTTTCGGTGCGGGTTGGTACCCGCACCGATGAAAGCTTGTAAGTGTTTGATCATGCGCCGAAGTTGTACCGAAGAACCATATTTCTTGCTGCGCCTACCTCGTCCAGACGGCGGACCGGGGTATTGTGCGGCGCGGTATGCAGCGCCTCAGGATCCGTGTACGCCATGTCGTAGAGCTTGCAGTAGATGTCGCAGACCTCGTCCATGAGCTGTTTGGCCTCTGTCTCGCAGGGCTCGACCATGAGCGCTTCGTGAACGATGAGCGGGAAGTACATTGTGGGCGGATGGAGATCGAAGTCCAACATTCCCTTGGCCATATCGAGTGCGGAAACGCCGGTCTCTTTATGAAGCCGCGTCAGGTTCATGACGAACTCGTGCATGCAGATCTCATCATAGGCCATGTCGAATTTAGCCTTCAGGCGCGCCATCATGTAGTTGGCGTTCAGAACAGCGTTCTTCGCGGCCTCGGGGATACCCTCCTTGCCGAGGGTCAGCACGTAGGTCAGCGCCTTGATGCAGACGTCAAAGTTGCCGTAGAACATCTTCACGCGGCCGATGGACTTTTCGGGATAGTCAAAGCCATACGCGCCGTCTTTTTCCACAACCAGAGGACCGGGCATGTATTTCCGCAGGAACTCCTTGCAGCCGACTGCGCCAGCGCCGGGTCCGCCGCCGCCATGCGGGGTAGCGAAGGTCTTGTGAAGGTTGGAGTGGATGCAGTCGAAGCCCATATCGCCAGGACGGACAACGCCCATAACAGCGTTCAGGTTCGCGCCGTCGTAGTAGCACAGGCCGCCTGCGTCGTGGACGATCTTCGTGATCTCGAGAATGTTCGCATCGAAGATGCCGACGGTGTTGGGGTTCGTGAGCATCAGGCCAGCAGTATCGGGGCCGACAGCTGCGCGCAGCGCGTCGAGGTCTACGCCGCCCTTGTCGTTCGACTTGATGTTGACGACCTGATAGCCGCACATGGCAGCCGTCGCGGGGTTCGTGCCGTGGGCAGAGTCGGGAACGATGATCTTCGTTCTGGCCGTGTCGCCGCGGTCGGTGTGATAGGCCTTGATAAGAAGAACACCGGTAAACTCGCCGTGCGCGCCTGCTGCGGGCTGGAAGGTAACGGCGTCCATGCCGAAGACCTCGCCAAGCTCCGTGCCGAGCACATGGAGCGCTTCCAGAGCGCCCTGCGCGGTCTCGATGGGCTGCAGCGGATGCAGCTGCGTGAAGCCGGGCAGCGCCGCCATATCTTCATCGATCTTGGGGTTATACTTCATCGTGCACGAGCCGAGCGGATAGAAGCCGTCGTTCACGCCGTGGATGCGCTTGCAGAGCGCGGTGTAGTGACGGGTCAGCTCGTTTTCGCTCACGTGGGGCAGACGAATGGGCGTCGTGCGTTCGTTCGGAAGCGTATACTCCGGAACGTCGCACGCGGGGAGAAGATGCAGGCAATGACCCTCTGCGCCTTGCTCAAAAATCAGTTTCATCAGCCTTGCACCTCCTTTACGATTGCGACCACTTCGTCGAGCTTTTCTTTGGAGATGAGCTCTGTGACGCACCACAGAATGCCGCCGTCTACCTCTGCGCCGCCGAGGATGTTCTTCTCAGCGAGCGCGTCGAGGATCTTCTTGCGGCAGTTGGGGCAGGCCGTCTCGGTGACGAATTCATGGAAGAACTCACCTGTGTACTTCAGCTTGCAGCCGATTTTCTCGAGCTCGGAGGCAAGGTAATGGGCCTTCGAGGTGCAAAGACGCGCGCACTGCTTCATGCCGTCTTCGCCCATGGCTGCCATATAGACGCCTGCTGTGAAGGCGCACAGCGCCTGGTTCGAGCAAATGTTGGACGAAGCCTTTTCACGGCGGATGTGCTGCTCACGGGCCGAAAGCGTCAGAACGTAGCCGGTCTTGCCGTCAACGTCCTTCGTCTCGCCGACAATACGGCCGGGGAGCTTGCGGGTCATGGCGCTGGTGGTGGCCATGAAGCCGAGGTACGGGCCGCCGAACGCGGTGTCGAGGCCGAGGGGCTGACCATCGCCGACAGCAACGTCCGCGCCGACCTCACGAGGCGTCGGCAGCAGCGCGCAGGCGATGGGGTTCACGCCCATGACGAACTTCGCGCCAGCAGCATGGGTGATCTCGCCAAGCGCCACGGTATCTTCGATCTGGCCGAAGAAGTTCGGCTGCTGGACATAGAAGCACGCGGCATTGTCCGAGAGCGCGGCCTTGAGCGCCTCTGCATCGGTCTTGCCGTCCTTGGCGGGAACGAGGTGGAGCTCGGTGTTGGAAGCAAAGCAGTAGGTCTTCATGACCTCGATGACCTGCGGGTTTGTGGTCTCGGAGACATAAGCGACGTTGCGCTTGCGCTCTTTGCACATCGGAATGGTTTCCGCTGCGGCGGTCGCGCCGTCGTAGTGAGACGCGTTCGCGACGTCCATGCCGGTCAGCTCGCAGATCATGGTCTGGAACTCAAACGTGCCCTGCAGAACGCCCTGGCTGATCTCCGCCTGATAGGGGGTATAGCAGGTGACAAGCTCCTCGCGCGAGGTAATGGATTTGACAACGGCGGGGATGAAGTGGCGGTAGCTGCCCGCGCCGCGAAGGACGGTCTTGAAGACCTTGTTCTTCTCGGCCAGGTCGGTAACCTTCTCGCGCACTTCCAGCTCGCTCAGGCCCTCCGGCAGATTCAAGCCGTTATGCAGGAACATCTCCTGCGGCACTGCCGCGTAGAGATCGTTCAGCGACTTGACGCCGACCTGTTCCAGCATTTGCTCTCGTTCCGCCGCAGTGGTAGGAACATAAGAGCCCATATTACGCCTCCTCGGTTGCGCAGAACGCTTCGTACGCAGCAGCGTCGAGCAGCTCTTCGGTAGCGGAGACTTCCTTGACCTTGATGATCCAGGAGCCGTACGGATCGGAGTTCAGGCTTTCGGGTGCGTCGGCCAGGTCCTCGTTGACCTCTTCGACAACGCCGGTGACCGGGCAGATGATATCGGAAACCGCCTTGACGGATTCCACATCGCCGAGCGCCTCGCCCATGGTGACGGTGTCACCGACGGACGGAAGGCCGATGAAAACGATATCGCCAAGGGAGTCCTGCGCGAAGTCGGAGATGCCGATCACGGTCAGGCCATCTTCTTCCTTGACCCACTCATGCGTCTTGGAGTATTTCAGATCAGTCGGGTAATTCATAATGTGTTTCCTCCTTAGTTTTGTTGCTGTGGTTTATCAGATGCCGGGAAATTCCCGGGGGTAACCCGATCCGGCTGCCCTCACAACCGGGTCAGGTGTTCCGTAATGTGATTAGATGCCCGTTGCGGAAGCGAAGGCGTTCAGGAGTTCTTCGGTATCCTTGTCGGAGAAGCAGTACTTCATCTCCAGATGCTCTGCGCGGAGCTTTTTGACCTCTTCCTTGACGTTTGCGTGATGCAGCACGCAGTCGGCAATCAGGTGCGCCAGCTTCGCGAAGTCTTCCTTGCCGAAGCCGAAGCGGGTCATTTCGTTCACGCCCATACGCAGCGCGCCGGAAGCGGAGAAACCCTCCTCCTCGGGGGTCGCCTGGTAGTTGCAGACGATGTTGTTGGCCTCCAGACGGTCGGCGACCTCGGGGCCGTGCGCGTAGCCGACCTTGACGATGACCTGGTGCGTCTCGGTGTAATCCATGGCAGGATCGCCCGCAACGTCGAGGCCCTCGGCGGCCAGGCACTTTGCAAAGTGCTTTGCGTTTTCAACGACGGCCTTCTGGTACTCGTCCTTGAACGCGTTCATTTCGTACGCTGCCATCAGCTGGCCAAGGAGCGTGCCGAGATGGTGGTTTGAGACGCTGCCCGGGAAGGTGCGCGTTTCAATGGTCTCCCACAGGCCCCACTTGAGGTCCTCGGGCTTCCAGTTCACGCCGATGACGCCGCGCTGCGCGCCGAAGAAGGTCTTGTGCGTCGAACCGGTGACGATTTCCGCGCCCTCTTCAAACGGCTTCTGGAAGTGATCGCCGATCAGACCCAGAACGTGCGCCATATCGTACATGATGGTGGTCTTAATGCCCTGCTCGTCGACAAACTTGCGGATCTCGGCGACCGGCTCTTTATAAAGGACCATGGACTTACCGAAGATGATGAACTCGGGCTTGTACTGCGCGAGCAGAACCTTCGTCTTCTCGACGTCGATCTTGTAGGGGTTATCCTCGCAGACCGGGAAGTTGACGACCATCTGTTTTTCGGTGACGGGGTCGATGGCGACGTAGTCGTGGAACGCGCCCATGGGCTGCGCCGAGAGGTGGCCGCCGCGCACAATGTGGTTGTTCATGACCCAGCCGAGCCGCTGCGGGGTGCGCTTGCGGTCGACGCGGTTTTTAAAGTCCATCATCGCGGAGAAGACTGCCGTGTTCGACATCTGGCCGGACGTGACGCGGGTCTCGACCTGCGACGCGCCGAGGAACTTCTTCATTTCCTCAACGAGCATCGCCTCGACGGAGGCAATAAAGCCCGTGCCCTGATAGTAGAAGATCTCTGCGTCGTAGAACGCCTTCTGCTTCTTGTGCTCGGCGTAGCGGTTGCAGGGGTCGGACGCGGAGAGCATCCGGACGGCTCTGGACTGCGTGTTCTCCGACGGGATGAGGTTGATGCACTCGGTCTGGCGCCACAGATGGTTCTGCTTGGCGGCGGCGACGAGGTTCTTCATCTTCTCGGGATAGGAATCGGTGCTGGGAGCAGCCGTTTCGATCTTCACATCGGGAAGGATCGGGCGGACATAGGGCGCAGCGTCCTGACGGATGTGATAGCCGACGACCTTTGCGGGCTGACGGCGGCCGCGGATGTCGATTTCAATGTCGAAGTCCTGGCAGATGCGGCTGTCCATGTAAGCAAGGCCGATGGAGCGCTTGCCGGTCTCGTCGGTGAAGACGCTCTCGAGGCCCTGGCCCTCGGTCTTGTAATACGGGATCATGGTGCCGGAGGTGACATAGCCGATCTGCTTGCCCTCAGCCCATGCGTCCTTGCAGTAGATCGGGAAGCCCTTACGCAGAACGCCCTTGCCCTCGAGATAGATGGGCTGGATGCGGTACGGCAGGTCCTCGATCGAGGAGTAGTCGCGGTTCATGATCTTCTTGAGCGCCTCAAACTGCTTCTTGAGCGGTTCGCGGCCGATGAAATCGCCCTTGGCCTCGTCGAAGGAAACGGCGAACTTCGCCAGCGGCACGGCGTAGATCTGAATCTCGCCGCCCATTTCGCACTCGCCCATTTCGTGGCCGTAGAGCGGGAGCGCGGCTTCCATACGCGTGGTGTCACGTGCGCCGAGCGCGGTGGGTTTCGCGCCGAGCTCGATGAGACGGTCCCAGAAGTACCGGGCGTCTTCACTGTTGCAGTACAGCTCATAGCCGATGGGCTCGCCGGTGTAGCCGGTCTTTGCGATGCGGACGGGCTTACCCTCCATGGTGAGGCTGTTCAGCGCGTTCTTGACATTCTCGGGCGTCAGCTGACGGCCGCCGGAGAGCGTCATGAGGATCTTCTTGGATTCCGGGCCCTGCACGGCGATGGCTGCATACTTGTCAGAGACGTTCGTGAGCTTGACGTCGAAGTTTTTCGCTTCGTTCATCAGGTGCGCCCAGTCCTTGTCGATGTTGCCGGCGTTGATGACGAGGAAGTACTTGCCTTCTTCAAAGCGGTACAGGTACGCGTCGTCGATGGCGTATCCGTTTGCGTCCGGGATGATGCAGTACTGCGCCTGGTTGAGGTCGAGCGCAAGCACGTTGCTGGAAAGCACATGCTGCAAGAACGCCACCTGATCGGGACCTTCGACGTCGATCCGTCCCATGTGGGACACGTCAAAGATGCCGCAGTGACGGCGGCAGTAGAGATGCTCTGCGATGATGCCTTCGGGATACTGGATGGGCATATCCCAGCCGCCGAAGTCGACCATGGTCGCGCCTGCGTCGAGATGTGCCTGGTACAAAATCGTCCGTTTCAGTTCGCTCATAGTTTCCTCCTTATAATGTAAATTGCGTTGTTAGCGTCAGCTGACGCTATCTGCGAGGGAAAAACTTCTTGCGTTGACCGCGCGGCGGGCAGCCCGTTTTTTACGCCCCTTACGGAGTGAAAAAACAGAGCGCGCCAACGTAAGGCGCGCTCTGTTGACTAACCTGAAAGATTCTCCCCGGAGGGATTGCTTCTTCGGTGCCGAAAACGGCTTTCCAGAGTCCCGTCCACGATCAGTTCTTTTTACCTGAGAGTTCCTTGCGCGAGCCCCTTCGGTGGCGCACCAACGCTGTGCGCGCTCTCCTGACCGTTTCATCCGGCGATATACACTTGCTGGGGCCAGAAGAAATTGTCTTGGCTACGCAGGTGGTTTCTACCTGTCCAATATAATATAAAACCGGCCGTGCTGTCAACAACAAATTGTGCAAAATGGGAAAAACCGGCGCACCCGGCGCGATTTTTTACGGGCACGAAACAACTTCCGCAAAAGCTTCACGCATCGTTTATTGCCGGTACACGCCGGAAAAGGCTTGACTTTCCGGGGAAATCCCGATAAAACATAGGGAAATGTTTTAATAAGGAGCACTTGCATGAAAATCAAACCCTTTGCCGTGGAAGAATGGATGAACGCGTACGAAGACGGCGCGCGGTACAATATTGCTGAGACATGTGTGGACTCGGTGTCTCTTGACGAGCTGTTTTTGCTCGCGGGCGAGGACAAGCAGGCATTTTTGGAGCGCTTCTGCGCAAGAAGGCTGACCTATGGCGACATTGTGGGAAGCGAGGCCCTGCGCGAGGGTGTCT
>CALCJW010000005.1:0-3495 GCA_937967235.1 uncultured Clostridia bacterium | reverse complement strand
TGTTGTGGCGCTCGGTGCATTATAAAAGATCGCGCGGCGATTGTCAAGTTTTTTTCGCTTTTCCGGCAGAATTGAAAAAAGTTTGGTGCAAAAGCCCTCTGAATACGGATAAAGGGTAGGAGGTGTTTTTCGGAAAGACAAAGTACGGGCAGAAAAACAGATACGAACAAAGGAGGAAGACATGAAAGAATCAAATTACAAAAGCTACGACGAACTGCCGCTGTTCCTGAACGCGGCGACGGTAGCAAAGGTGCTGGGCGTTGCGCCGTCCAGCGCCTACGAGCTGATGCACGAGAAAGATTTTCCCGCGCTGCGGATCGGCAATCGGATTGTCATTCCAAAAGAAGCGTTTATTTGCTGGGTGGAGCAGCACACAGGAGGGGCAGAATGAAGCGCAGCCTTTGGCCAACGCGGGATTCTGTCCGCGACTACTTTCCACTGCCGAAGGAAATTTTCTCGTTGGGACTCAGCGCAGCCGAAATCGCCATCTATACCTATCTGCTGTTCTGCGAGGACAGGCAGACGTTTCAGTGCTGGCCGAGCTACCGAAAAATCGGGGAAGCGGTTGGACTGAGTCCGAACACGATCCGCAAATACATCCGGTCACTCGAAGAACGCGGTCTGATCGTCACCGAGCCGACAACCGTTACAACGAAAGACGGACGAACTCGAAACGGAAATCTGCGCTTCACAATTCGCCTGATTCAGGCGGCGCTTTAGCAGGACTATGCCCGGCAAATGCAAAAGCTGGACGAGGATGCGGCAAGGCAGAAATACGCCGATCTGATTGAGAACACAGGTTGAGCAGGCAGCCGAAACAGTGCGTCCACGCCGTAGCGCCCGTGTCGGCGGTTTGTGCCGCTTTCACCGCCCAGCCGGGCGCGTACCCGCTTGGAGCGGAAAAGCGCACGTTGCGCCGACGTGCGGGAGCGTTGGAAAAAATGCTCGTATTGGCAAGAACGGCAGTGGGGAAAGCCGCTTGCGGCAACGCGGGAAAACGCTGAAAACGGTCAAAATCGAGCGATTTTGGACGCTGCGGCAAGAAAGCAGGACAAAGCTGCGGGGGCGTGCGCGCCCCGCGGCGGTCACATCTGCCCGCGGGGCGGGCAGTTTCGGGGATTTACGAGGGCGTTCCAAAAGGCGCAAAAATCAGCCATGGGGTGTTGCAGAATGAAAAAAGCCCGCCGTTTCAAGGGAAACAGAGGGGTTCCAACGAAAAACACGAGGTGAATACAGAAAAATGGTAAAAGGAAAAGAAAAATTTGCACTCTGGATCACGCCGGAGTGTAAGCAGCTCGTCGATGACTGTTATGCGGACGATCAATGCCAGAGCCGCAGCGAGTACATTGAAAAGGCAATCTTATTTTATACCGGCTTCTTATATGCCGAAAAAGCTGACCGTTATCTCCCGAAAGTCTTGCAGCAGATACTCGCCGGAACGCTGGATCGATTTGCAGAGCGCATTGGACGGCAGCTTTTCAAGCTGGCTGTTGAGCAGAATGTCAACAACCATATCCTTGCTTCGGACACGGACATTGACGCCCGGAGCTATCAGAAAATGCGCGGACTTAGTATGGATGAAGTCAAAAGAACGAACGGAAAAATTGATTTTGAAGACGCATTGTTGAGCGAAAGGGGCGTGTGAAAATGTCAAAGCTGATTCAGAAAGCAGGTTTTCTGAATCCAAAACGTGCCGGACGTTATATGAATTACATCGCTACGCGTGACGGCGTGGAGCTTTTGGATGAAAACGCAGACAGCATTTATATGCGCTATATTGCCACACGGCCTCGCGCGGAAAAGCACGGCGAACACGGCTTGTTTGGAGCCGAAGATGCTGTTGATCTGGAAAAGACGTTGGGCGAGTTGAAAGCGCATGAGGGCAACGTCTGGACGATTATTTACTCGCTGCGTCGCGAGGATGCCGCGCGGCTTGGCTACGATAACGCCGCAAGCTGGCGGGCGCTTCTGTGCTCCAAACAGGCAGACTTTGCGGAAGCCATGCAAATTCCACCGTCGCAGCTTCGCTGGTATGCAGCATTTCACGACGAGGGCGACCATCCGCACATCCACATGATGCTTTGGTCAGACGATCCGAAATACGGCTTCCTGCGCAAAGATAAACTGCTGCATTTGCAATCTGTGTTGACGAACATGATCTATGCGGACGAGCTGAAAGAAGTTTACATTAAGAAAGATATTGCCTATAAAGACGTGACCGAAGCAGCACGGGAAACCATGCGCAGAATTGTTGGCAAGTTAGAATCTGTTGAAAATCCACCGGAATCGATTCAACAAAAGCTCATGGAGCTTGCGCTGGAGCTGCACACGGTCAACGGTAAAAAGCAGTATGGATATCTCAAAAAGCCACTCAAGGATATGGTGGATTCCATCGTAGACGAACTCGAAAATCTGCCGGAGGTGGCGGCGTACTATTCCGTCTGGAATGGTCTGCGCGACACGCTGGAGGGCTACTACAAGAACCGTCCTAGGCAGCACAACCCACTCTCACAGCAGAAAGAATTCCGAGCCATCAAGAACGCAATCATTCAGGAAGCGGAGCGTCTGCGGCGGCAGATGGAGCAGGAATCTTCACAGGGTGAAGAACCGTCTGCGGAAGAAACTTCTAGAGACACTTCTACAAATCCGACGCTTGCAGATGAAAATACTTCGTCCCCAACCTCTCATTCTGTGCGGCTTCCATCCGAGTATCTGCTGAATTCAACTATCAGATTGTTCCATCAGATGGTGCAAATCTTCCGCGAGAATGCCACGCCGCCCAGCAATCCAATGGGTATCCGCGTGGACTCCAAGCGACGCAAAAAGCTGATGCAAAAGCGGCTGGCAATGGGACATAAGCAGGACGACCATGAGCAGGCACAGGGCTATGAACAAAATCTGTAAATCCTGAATGTCTTGGGCGTGTAATACAAATGAGGATATGAGTTTACATAACTATTTCTAAGAGCGCAGTCAGAGCTACTTCTGGGGGATTTAGCGGCGCAAAAACTACGCCGCAGTAAACAAAGAATAGGCTTTTCTACTGAAATACAAATCTCTGAAAAATGTCCGAAATTTTCAAAAATTTGCTAGACTTTATTGCTTTTCTGTGGTAGTTGTTTGTGTTACCAAAACGGAAAGGGGAACACAGATGGCGAAAAAACGGGCAAATGGGGAAGGCAACATCCGCAAGCGGAAAGACGGACGATGGGAAGGGCGCTACGGTGTTTTTCAGAAGATCAGCGTTCAGTTCCGCCACACATTCGAAGGCGGAGAAGAGGCGCCGGAGACAATTTGTTTCATATTCCTCATTCCCCAGTGCGGCGTATTGCTCTGCCGCAAGTCGGAGGATCAGCACTTTGGCGCTGTCCTCGTCAATTGGCTGTTGTTCCAGAGTATCCACCTCATTGGGGAGCTGGCTGTCCTCCAGCCGCAGACGAACATCGGCGGGATCTGTGATGCCCCCGCGAAGGAGGGCGCGGTCGATCTCCTCCT
>CALCJW010000004.1:0-34333 GCA_937967235.1 uncultured Clostridia bacterium | reverse complement strand
AAACGGCGACCACCGAGATCTACACTCTATTCCTACCCGACGCCCTTCCGATCTCATTGTCCTCTTCATCATCTTCGGCGCGTTCTTAGAGCGTACCGGCATTGCGAACTTCTTCATTGCCCTTGCAAACCGTTTGGCCGGTTGGTCTGCCGGCGGTCCTGCAAAGGTCGCGGTCATCTCGTCGGCGCTCTGCGGCATGGTTTCGGGCTCTTCCGTCGGCAACACCGTGACCACAGGCTCGGTTACCATACCGATGATGAAAAAGACCGGCTATCACCCGGATTTTGCGGGCGCAGTCGAAGCGGCTGCCTCCACCGGCGGCCAGATCATGCCTCCCATCATGGGCGCGGCAGCCTTCCTGATGGCCGAGTACATGGATCTTCCCTACGCAACCGTCGCCGTCAAGGCGATTTTACCCGCGGTTCTTTACTTCACGGGCATTTTCATCTCTGTGCACTTAGAGGCCAAAAAGCTCGGTCTCAAGGGCCTTTCGAAGGACGAAATGCCCAAGTGGAGCTTCCTGCTTCAGAAAATCTACCTGCTTGCGCCGCTGGTTCTGCTCGTCTGGCTCGTCTCCTCGGGCGCAAAGACCATGCAGTTCTCTGCCGCCGTGTCAATTCTGGCCGCCGTCATTGTGGGCTTTTTGAACAAGGATGAACGACTCACCTTTAAGAAGATCTTTGAGGCCTTGGAGGCGGGCGCGAAGGGCGCAATTACCGTCGGCGTGGCCTGCGCAATTGCAGGCATGATCGCAGGCTGCATCACTGTCACAGGCCTTGCATCCATCCTCATCAACGCCATCGTCCAGCTCGCGGGCTCCGCGACCTTTATTGGCCTCATCCTCACGATGGTCTGCTGCATCGTTCTCGGCATGGGCGTTCCCACGACCGCAAACTACTGCATCATGGCCTCGACCTGCGCGCCGATTCTGATTAAAATGGGCTTCCCGCTCGTCGCGGCGCACTTCTTCGTATTCTACTTTGGCATCGTCGCCGACATCACGCCCCCCGTCGCGCTGGCGGCCTATGCGGGCTCCGCGATTGCAAAGGGCAACCCCATGAAGACCGGCATCAATGCTACCAAGCTTGCCATCGCAGCCTTCATCGTGCCGTATATCTTCGCCTATAGCCCCGCCATGCTCTTCGTGAACGTTACGAGCGTGTGGGCGGTCATCCAGATCGTCCTGTCGGCGCTTCTTGGTATCTTTGGCGTTGCTGCGGGTCTGGAGGGCTTCATGCTGCGCAAGATGAACTGGCTGTTCCGCCTCATCTGTATCGGCGGCGGCCTCGGCCTGATGATCCCCGGCGCGCTCTCCGACCTCGTCGGCCTCGTGCTCATCGGCGGTGTGTTCGCCATCCAGTACGTCCAGAACAAGAAGGAAGCGCTTTCCAAGGACTGACTTTCCGATCAAAAAAATCCGGATGCATTTTGCATCCGGATTTTTTATATGACTCCAGTCAGGTTGTAGGTGCGGGCGACTCTGCCCGCCCTTGGGAAGTTGCGAATTCGCCGCAGCTTTTCGCGTTTTGGTCAATTTTCTGCAGGCGGACAGGGTCGTCCGTCCCTACAAATACCAAAATTCTCTCCGGTTATGCGTAGGGGTCGATTGAGCACATCGACCCTTTGGGAAGGCACGAATTCGCCGGAACTTCCCCTAAAACCGGATTGTACTGCCGGGGCGATGTAGGCATCACCCCCTACGTACATGATCGATACATAGATCAAGTCCTGTAGCGACAATCAAATAACCGTTTTGCGCTTTACTGCACCAGCTCGCACACGAGGTCGGTATACTCGCCGGGGTTCTCAAGCGGCAGATCGGCCATCAGAAGCGCCTGCGCATAGAGAATCTTCGCGATCTTCTTTGCCTTCTCCTCGTCCTGCGCGACGGCCACCTGCAGCAGGCCAAAGAGCCGGTGGTTCGGGTTGAGTTCGAGGATTCTTCCCGCCTTCATGCCCATCTCGGGGTTCAGGCGCTTGAAGTATTTCTCCATCTCGAACGTCATGCCTTCTTCCGGCACCATGCAAACAGGATGCGTACCGAGGTTTTCAGAAAGGCGCACTTCCTTCACATCGTCGCCAAGCGTCGTCTTCACAAACTCCAGCGTTGCCTTCGACTTTTCGGCCTGCTCGGCAGCTTCCTTCTTTTCTTCGTCGGTAGAAAGGCCGAGGTCCTCCTGCGTGACAGAGCGGAAGTCCTTTTCCGCGTACTTTCCGAGCGTCTGCGGTACGAAGCTGTCGACCTCGTCGGTCATGAGCAGCACGTCGAAGCCCTTCTCCCCCAGCTTCTCAAGCTGCGGCAGCTGAGAAAGTCTCTGCCGGTTTTCGCCGCTTGCAAAGTAGATATACTTCTGCTCCTCGGGCATGGCGTCCACGTATTCCTTGAAGGAGACGAGCTTGTTCTGCTTGTGGGACCAGTAGAGAAGCAGGTCCTGCAGGAGCTCTTTTTTCGCGCCGTAATCGTTCAGCACGCCGTACTTGATCTGCATGCCAAACGCCGCATAGAACTTCTCGTATTTCTCGCGATCTTGCTCCATGAGCTTTGCGAGCTCGGCTTTGATCTTCTTCTCGAGATTTCCGGCAATAAACTTGAGCTGGCGGTCGTGCTGGAGCATTTCACGCGAAATGTTGAGGCTTAAGTCCTGCGAGTCGACCACGCCGCGGACAAAGCGGAAGCAGTCCGGCAGCAGCTCTTCGCAGTTTTCCATGATCATCACACCGGAGGAGTACAGCTGCAGGCCCTTCTTGAAGTCCTTCGTGTAGAAATCATACGGCGCTCTGGCCGGGATATAGAGCAGCGCCTTGTACGTCACCGCGCCCTCGACGCTTACATGGATCGTCGCAATCGGGTCTTCAAAGTCGAAGAACTTTTCCTTGTAGAAGTTGTTGTACTCCTCGGGCGTGATGTCCTTCTTTGCCCGCTGCCAGAGGGGAACCATCGAGTTGAGCGTCTCGTTTTCGGTGTACGTCTCATACTCGGGCTTGTCAGAGTCTTTGGTTTCCTCCTTCATCCGCGACTTTTCCATCTCGAGCTTGATCGGGTAGCGGATGTAGTCGGAGTATTTTTTCACCAGCTTCTGAAGCTCCCACGTCTTCAGGAAGCGCGAATACTGCTCGTCCTCGGTGTCAGCCTTCAGCGTCATGATCACGTCCGTACCGGCGCTCTCGCGCTCGGCAGGCTCCATCGTGTACCCGTCCGCACCGGAGGAGGTCCACTTCCACGCCTCGTCGGATCCATACTTCTTGGAGACGACTGTCACGGTGTCGGCCACCATGAACGCAGAGTAGAAGCCCACGCCGAACTGGCCGATGATGTCGATATCGTCCTGCTTCTCCATGTCCTTCTTGAACTGGAGGCTTCCCGACTTGCAGATCGTGCCGAGGTTGTTTTCCAACTCGTCTTTGTCCATGCCGATACCGTTGTCGCTCACGGTGAGCGTCCGGCTGGGCTCGTCGACCTTCAGCTGAATTGCGAAATCACTGCGGCTGAGGCCGACCTTTTCGTCCGTCAGCGCCTGATATGCCAGCTTATCGATGGCGTCGGAAGCGTTCGAGATAATCTCACGCAGGAAGATCTCCTGATGCGTATAAATTGAGTTGATCATCAAGTCCAGCAGCCGCTTCGACTCCGCCTTGAACTGTTTCTTTGCCATATATCTTCACGTCCCGTATTGGTAATATTAGCGCTCTTCAATCTTGAGTGCTAAACTTATTATACTGCACCTTTCCAATTTTGCAACCCCTTTCCGAAAAATTCACAAAGCGTTAAAAAACAGCACGCATACTTCCGGAAACTTTGTAGGATCGATGCCTCTGTCCGCCCAAGGGAAGTACCAAATTCGCCGAAGATTTTCGCGTTTCGGGCATGCGTTTTGCCGGTCGGACAAGAGTCGTCCGCCCCTACGGTTCTTTTGAAATCTCCCATTAAGGTTCGTAGGGGTCGATGCCCACATCGACCCCAGAGCAGTACGAATTCGCCGAAGATTTCCGTAAAAACGGATTTTACCGCCGGGGCGATGTGGGCATCGACCCCTACGCAAAATCCGCCGCCCATGCAAAAAGAGCACCCTGACGGGTGCTCTTCTCGAACGCGCAAATACTTATCCAATTGCGTCCTTCACGACACGCTGGAAGTTGAGGCGCGCGATTTTCTCCATATCCTCCTTGCTCATGCCCATCTTCTCGAAGCAGGCAAAGATGTTCGGAATCTCGGACGCATTGGCAAGGCCCTTCGTGCAGGGGCTTCCGGTATCGGTCATCGTGCCCATGGTGTCGGGGTTGTCGATGAACTCGAAGAAGTCGAAGCCGCAGCCGACGTGGTCAATGCCCATGACGTCGATCATATGTGCCGCGTGCTCGGCCAGACGCTGGACGGTCTGGTTTGCAGGGTCGTCGTCAATGAAAAGGTTAAAGGCGTTCAGACCCACTACGCCGTTCACATCGCGAATCGCGCGCAGCTGGTCATCCGTCAGGTTACGGGGCACATCACACAGCGCGCGGCTGTTGGAGTGGGATGCGATGAAGGGCTTCTTCGTGATCTTCATGAGATCCCAGAAGCCCGCCTCGTTCAGGTGGGAAACGTCGAGCATCATGCCCTTCTCCTGCATGCGGCGAACAGCCTCCTTGCCGGTCTCCGTCAGGCCGTAGTCCTTGCCGGACAGCGCACCCGCGCCGAGCTCGTTCGCCTCGTTCCACGTCAGAATGCCGTGGCGGCAGCCGAAATTATAGTAGCGATCGATCCAGCTGAGGTCTTTTCCCATCGCGGCCATGCCCTCGATGCCGATGAAAATGTAGATCTTGCCGTCAGCGTTCGCCTTCATCATCTCGTCATACGTGTGGACAATGCGGAACGACTGGCACTCGGCGATCTCCGCCTTGGCAGCCGCCATGATCTGCTCGGTGCGCTTGACATAGTCCACGTCATACGGGGGATCGACCCAGATAACGAAGATGCTGCCTTCCACGCCGCCCTTGCGCAGCCGCTCGAGGTGGCAGCGGTCAAATACGTTCGTCTCGCCGTTCAGCCGGCGCGTCGTTACATCACACCAGATGTCAGAGTGTGCATCAAAATACATAATTTCCCTCCAAATAATAGTCAACCGGCGTGCCTCCGGTAAGAGGCACGCCGGAGCGAATCATTGTAGCTGGCAGCAATGCTGCCGTTTGTTATGCACCGAGGATAATGCCGACAATGGTACCGGCGTAGTTGCCGATGACATAGCCGAGCACGCCGACCAGCATAGCCGGGCCAACGAGTCTCGTCCAGCCCTGGGAAATCGCCATGCCAGCAGCAGTCGTCGGGCCGCCGATGTTGGCGTTGGAAGCGATGATGGAGTCTTCGAGAGAAGCCTTGAAGATCTTCGCGCCCACGAAGCAGAACAGCATGTTCACGAGAACCATGATTGCCGTCAGGACGAGCAGCAGCGGGGACTTGGTGAGAACGGTCATGATGTTGGCCGGAACGCCGATGACGAACAGGAACAGGTAAATGAGGTAAGTACCAATTTCCTGCGAGCCGTGCATCTTTTCAACCTGCTTGTGGCAGAAGGTCGCAACGATGACGGAGATGGTGGTGATCCAGACGTACTGGCTGCCGAGGAACTTGCCGATGAAGTCGAGGAACGCGTTGCCCGCGAAGCCGGAGAAGAGGCCGGCGATGATGCGGGAAACCCAGACAACAACGATCGCGTAAGCAAAATTATACGCAATGTCCTTCAGGGAGATATCCTTGCGGCTCCAGAACGCAGCAGCCTGCGTCTGCGCATCTTCCTTGGAGGCGCCCGCCTCGACCTCTTCGATGTGCGGGTGACGGAAGTGCTTGCGGAAGAACTTGGAGCCCGCGCAAGCGATGAGAACGAAGAAGTAAGCCGCCATCAGCAGGTTATCCGCGACAGTCGCGGCAGCGGTGAGGTCGTCACCGGCAGCATACTGGGAGGCCATGGCCGCGAAGTTGACGCCGCCGCCGATGTAGGAGCCGGTCATCATGGAAGCGACCTTTGCAAGACCCTGCGCATCGCCGAACGGGCCGCGCAGAACGTAGTAAGCGATGAACGCGCCGACAATCGTGCCGACCGCGCCGATCAAGAAGACGATGAGCATGCGGCCCGTGTCTTTCCAGACGCGGCTGAGGTTGCACTGCAGAAGCAGCAGCGGGATTGCCATCGGAACGATAACGCCCCAGACGATATCGTCATACAGCGCGGAGTTGGTAGGGATAACGCCGAGGTTCGCGAGCACCATGGCCATGATCAGCGCGATGATGGCGCCGGAGACCTTGGAGGCCCACTGGTATTTCTGCTCGAGGAAGATGGACAGCGCGACGCCGATACACATGACGCCCATCAGACCCCAGATGTTGTCTGCTGTAATCAGCGTATGGCCCAAAAGCTTTTCGAATAATGTCATAAAACTTTCCCTCCGATTTTCCTTTTCCCATTCAATTGCCAAACAATTTTTTGTTGGGATTCGTGTCGTTCCGGCAGAGCCGGCTTTCCATCGGAACTCACAAATCTATTCTAGCGTCTTTGTGTCTGAAAATCAATTATTTTCCGTGTTCCATTCTCATTTTTTACAGTTTAATCATTTTATTCCAGTATATTTTGTATACATTGCATATATTCATATTTTTTTACTGATTGTTTGCCTTTCCACGTCCCAAAAACGCGGCAGGCTTAACAAGTGGCCGATAAAATGTACCGTACAAAATTTTTCAGGCTCTTTAAAGCGTTAAATCGCCGTCAGAAATGCGCCATCTTCTGTAAAGGCTTTTTACGCATTTGCCCGCAAAAAGCGGCGAAAGCCATCTTGCTTCCGCCGCTTTGCATCCCTTAAAGTTCCAGTGTTTCCAGGTCGTCCGGGACGACCAGATTGCCATGGTAATATTGCCCGCCCTCTTCGGTATAAAGTGCCTTGCGGTTTTCGATGCTCTTGTCCTCCGTGTGGTAGAGCACGAGGTTCGGCACGCCGAGTTTCTCCGCCAACTCGCACGCGTCCTTGACCGTGGAGTGGTTCTTCTTGTAGGGCTCAAAAATCTCGCGTTGGGAATAGAGGCAGAACGCCTCGTGGAGCATGAGCGTACTGCCCTTGACGTATTCGTACTCCGCTTCGCAATACGGCTCGTCGCCGCAGCAGGCGATCTTCCGGCCGTCTTTGAGCGTCATCGCGAAGCCGAACTGCTTAGCCTTCGTGGAGTGAATGTCAAAGAACTGCACAGTCTGCCCGATGATCTCGCGCGTCTCGCCGTCTTTGACCTCGATGAGGAAAAAGCGCTCGTCAATGAATTTCCGCTCCTTCTCGGTCAGCAGCATTTCCGCCATCTGGTGGAGAATCCGGATGACCTCCTCGTGGGCATAGAGCCGCGCCTCTCCGTCGTATTTGCCGCGCGCCATGTTCTGGCAGATCATGCGCTGCATCCAGATGATGCCGAGCAGGTGATCAATGTGCTTGTGGGTGACGATGATGTCGCGCATATCCTGCCATTTATAGCCCGTGTCCTGTAATCTTCTTAACAGGAGGTTCCCGCCGCCGCCGTCGACCAGCAGGCACTTGCCGCCTTCCTCCATGACAAAGCAGGTATTGTAGCAGGCCGTCGCCTGCGCGTTTCCCGTTCCGAGAAATGTGATCTTCATAGCCCCGTTCCTTTCGCATGCATCTTCGCCCGCAGGCGGAATTTTCAGCGCTATCATAGCAGATTTTTGCCCGCGCTTCAAGAGCTTTTCCCCTTCCTTTTCGCGCCGGTTTGTGGTAAACTAACGGAAACAATACGCAAGCAAGGAGTACCGATATGATCACGATTTCCAACCTCGCCATGCAGTTCGGCGGCAGCGTTCTTTTTAAGCAGGTCGACCTGCAATTCACCTCCGGCAACTGCTACGGCGTCATCGGCGCGAACGGCGCGGGCAAGTCGACGTTCCTGAAAATCCTCTCCGGAGAGCTTGAGCCCACCTCCGGCAGCATTTCCTTCAAGCCCGGCGCGCGCCTGTCCGTTTTGAAGCAGGACCAGAACCAGTATGACGCGTACTCCATTCTGGACACCGTCATCATGGGCAACCAGCACCTGTATGATATCATGAAGGAAAAGGACGCGCTCTACGAAAAGGACGAGTTCACCGAGGAAGACGGCATGCGCGCGAGCGAGCTCGAGACCGAGTTTGCAGAGCTGGACGGCTGGGAAGCAGAGTCCGACGCATCGCGGCTTTTGCAGGGCCTCGGTATCCCCGTAGAGCTCCACTATGACCTGATGGGCAACACCGACCCCCGGCTCAAGGTCAAGGTTCTGCTCGCGCAGGCGCTCTTCGGAAAGCCCGATATCGTCATGCTCGACGAGCCGACGAACAACCTCGACATTGAAGCCATCAACTGGCTGGAAAACTTCATTCTCGACTATGAGGACACCGGCCTTGTCATCGTCGTCAGCCACGACCGGCACTTCCTCAACACCGTCTGCACACACATCGTCGATATCGACTACGGCAAGATCAAGATGTACGTCGGCAACTACGACTTCTGGTACGAGTCCTCGCAGCTCATCCAGCAGCTCATACGCAACAAGAATAAGCGCAACGAGGAAAAGATCGCAGAGCTCCAGACCTTCATCGCGCGCTTTGCCGCCAACAAGGCCAAGAGCAAGCAGGCGACCTCCCGCCGCCGGCTTCTCGATAAGCTCTCCGTCGAAGAAATGCCCGCGTCCTCCCGCCGGTACCCGTTCGTGGGCTTCGAGCGCGAGCGCGAGGTCGGCAAGGATATTCTGTTCGTGACGGACGTATCCAAGACAGTCGACGGCGTGAAGCTTCTCGATAAGGTCTCCTTCATCGTCGGCAAGAACGACAAAATTGCCTTCGTCGGCGAAAACGAGCTGGCGCAGACGACGATGTTCAAAATTCTCATGGGCGAGCTGGAGCCCGACGAGGGCAGCGTCAAATGGGGCCAGACCGTCACCACGAGCTACCTTCCCAAGGACAACACCGAATATTTTGAAGGGCAGACGGAGAGCCTGGTCGACTGGATCCGGCAGTTCTCAGCCAAAAAGGACGATGTGTACCTGCGCGGCTTCCTCGGCCGGATGCTGTTCTCCGGGGATGAGGTCTTCAAGCCCGTGAATGTTCTCTCCGGCGGCGAAAAGGTCCGGTGCATGCTCTCGCGCATGATGCTCTCGGGCGCAAATGTGATCCTCCTTGACCAGCCGACAAACCATCTCGACATGGAGGCCATTCAGGCCGTCAACAAGGGGCTCGATGCGTTCCCCGGGAATATTCTGCTTGCTTCTCATGACCATGAACTTTTGCAGACGACCTGCAACCGGGTCATCGAGTTCCAGCCGGACGGGAAGATCATTGACCGGCTGGGAACGTATGATGAGTACCTGGAGTGGAAGCTTGCGAAGTAATTTGGCAGTGCCTGCCAAGGCTGCGTTTTTTACTACCTGTCGTGGCGCAGGCGCCAGGGGTTAACCGGCAGAAGTCTTCCAGCCGGGTCATTCGACCCCACGCTTCTTAGCTGCGCAAAGAAGCGCCGTGTCGAGCCTCGGCGAAGAAGTTGCCCAAAGGGAACCCTTGAAAGGGTTCCCTCTGGACTCCTTCGGGAACAGAGGGGCGCGGCCCCTCTGGCTCCCCGGGCTGCCCGGCACTAGCATGTTACGAATCGAGCGTACCTGCGTACTTTTGAGTACTCTCTAGTCGAGGGGTACGACAAACTTGGTAGACCCGACTCGGCGCAAAACAAATTTCCCCTGGAAATTTCTTTGCGCGGGGGCTGCCTGCTCTGCGATGAGGACCCCCGTCCCCCATCGAAGCCCGCCCCGCAAGGATTTTTGCAGAGCAAAAATGCCTTGCGGCGGACAAATGCCACCAAATTTGCTGCTCGGCAGAAAGATCGTTAGATATTGTTCAAACCGGTAAGTGCTTGCAAGCCAGAAAGAGAGTGCTTCCAAAATACGTAGGAGGCGCTCGACTTGTCAAACACTGCAAATCCGGAACTCCCGGGATATCAAAAGGGCCGCAGCCCTTTTGTTTCCGAAAGAGTCCAGAGAAAACCCTTTTGAAGGGTTTTCTTTGGGCAATTTCTTCGCGGCGGCTCGACACGGCGCTTCTTTGCGCAGCTAAGAAGCGTGGGGTCGAATTGAACCAGCTGGCAGGTTTCTTCCAGAACCAAACTGGCGCTTGCCGCCACAGACGGCAAAAACAAAAAGCCCCCTTTCGACGGGCAATCCCGAAAAAAAGAACCTGCCTCCCGGCAGGTTCTTTTTGATTTTCTCTTACTCCTCGTCCTCATCGGCGGGCGCAAGCAGCGCACGGATAGAAAGCGAGATACGCTTGTGCTCCTGATCGATGTCGATGATCTTCGCGTCGACTTCCTGACCCTCGGACAGAACGTCTTCGGGCTTGCCGATGCGGCGGTCAGCGATCTGGGAGATGTGGATCAGGCCGTCAACGCCGGGAATGATCTCAGCAAACGCGCCGAAGGTCATGAGCTTGACGATCTTGACGGTGACAACGTCGCCGACCTTGTACTCGTTGTTGAAGATCGTCCACGGGTTCGTGGCCTCGGTCTTGTAGCCGAGGGAAATCTTCTTCTTTTCCGGATCGAGTGCGATGACGAAAACGTCGATCTCGTCGCCAACCTTGACAACCTCTGCCGGGTTCTTGATGCGGTTCCAGCTCAGCTCGGAGACATGCACCATGCCGTCCACGCCGCCGATGTCGACGAACGCGCCGTAGGAAGTCAGGGACTTGACGGTGCCATGATACTGCTTGCCGACCTCGATCTCGCTCCAGATCTTCTCCTGTGCGGCCTTACGCTGCTCAGAAGCGACCGAGCGGATGGAGCCGACGACGCGGCGGCGGGCACGGTTGACCTCGGTGATGCGCAGCTGGACAGTCTTCTTTACGAGCTCGCCCAGATCGCCGCCCTTGGCAACGCCGGACTGGGAAGCCGGAACGAACACGCGGATACCCTTGACATTGACGACGATGCCGCCCTTGTTTTCCTCGGTGACAACGCCCTCGACGATGTCCTTGTTCTCCGCAGCAGCCTCGATCTCTTCCCAGGCCTTACCGGCCTCGAGACGCTTCTTGGACAGGCGGACAACGCCTTCGCCGTCGTTGACATGGACAACGATCGCTTCGATCTGGTCGCCGACCTTGACAGCCTCTTCGGGCTTGACGTTGGGGTCGCCGGAGAAGTCTTCCAGCGGAATGTACGCGGTGTGCTTCGTGCCCAGGTCGACTTCGATCTCGGTCGAGCCAACGGCCATAACCGTACCGGTTACCTTATCTCCATTATTCAAAGTCTTGAGGGACTGCTCGAGAAGCTCGGCAAAATTCTCCTCCATTGCAGTTTCAACTTTCAGTTCTTCGCTCATTTTGTTGTTTACCTCCTTAATTATCCACGACGGCGTCGATGCGCCTGCCGTAATCCCCACAGTATTTGCGCCGGAAAAAAGGCTCATCTTCAGATCATCTGCCTGATCGACCAGTGAAACCTTTTTACAGTACTGTTCGCAGATCATCGCTAGCCGCCCCGTATTGGAGCTTCTTGCATCACCGACAACGACCATCGCATCACACTTTTGAGAAAGAATCGCTGCTTCTTCCTGTCGCATTTCCGTAGCTCTGCATATTGTATCAAATATTTCGCAATTTGTACACTCTTTTTTTGCGATTCTTACGCAACTTTCCCACATTTTCTGTGCGCTCGTCGTCTGGCTGACCATGCTGATGGGCAAATTTCGACGTGAAGGCTCCTCCGAAAGCCAATTTTCAATCTCCTCCGGGCTCTGCACGATCACAGGATCGTCACAGAAGCTCGCGATGGCCTCGACCTCCGGATGCGCGGGAGAGCCGAAGATGAGGATTTTCCGCCCTTTTTCCGTTTCGTTTTTGACGATCGTATGGATTTTCTTGACGAACGGACAGGTCGCATCCAGCACGTTCGCGCCGCTACCGGCGAGTTTTTCCTGCACCCGCTTCGGAACGCCGTGGGCGCGGATGATGACCGTCTCGCCCGGCTCGGCTTCCTCGGGTGCGGCAATCTCTCGCACACCGAGCTTTAAAAATTTATCCACCACGTGCCGGTTGTGGATGATGGGGCCGAGCGTCGCGGTTTTCTTCCCACCCCTCACGCTTTCCGCCACCATCTCGACCGCCCGGTCAACTCCGAAGCAGAAGCCCGCTGTCTTCGCCAATATGATCTGCATAGGTATCTCCGCCAAGCTTGTAAATTTTGCGCAGAAGCTCGTCCGCCTCGTGCTGATACGCGTCGTGTGTCCAATGATCGCGCTTTTCCACATAATATGGCTCGCCGAAAATGACGTTGATGGGACACCACGGCGTTTTGTTGCGCGTAATAAACACCGGTACAACCGGCGCGTCTGCCTCCACCGCCATCCGGACCGCACCCGTCTTCGCGCGCACATGCTTGTTTCCGTTGCAGCGCGTGCCCTCGACGAAGACCATCATTTTTTCATCATTTTCGAGCGCCTTCACACCCTCGTGATAGGCCGTTCCGTCATGTGCGGCGCGGTCAACGAAAATGATCCGGAACTTTTCCATGACCCAGCCGACGACGGGGACGCTTCTGAGCTCCTTTTTTGCGATGATCCGGCACATTTTCGGCGCATCGAGCGCCAGCAGCAGCCAGATCGCGTCCGCGCAGCCGGAGTGATTCACGCTGAGAACGGCCTTTCCCGCCGGGACGAGTTCGCGCCCCACAACATGGAACACCGGATGCCAGAAAAACAGGCCGATCCGACAGATCCACCAGCAAACCCGGTACCAGAACGTCATCATCCGAGCTTCCTCCTGACGATGGTGAGAATTTCAGAAACCGACTGCTCAATGGTGTTCCCCGAGGTGTCCAGCTTTACCGCGTCCGGCGCAGGCTTCAGGGGCGCAATCGCGCGCTCGGAGTCCTGCTTGTCGCGCTGCTTCATGTCCTGCAAAACCTTCTCGTAGCTTGCCTTCTCCCCTTTTTCCGTCAGCTCTTCAAAGCGGCGCTTGGTCCGCTCCTCAGGGCTTGCGGTGAGGAAGATTTTGACCTGCGCCTTGGGAAGAACGACTGTACCGATGTCGCGCCCGTCCATGACGACGTTGTGCTTTCTCGCGAACGCACGCTGCATATCCAAGAGGAAATCCCGCACGCACTTCTGCGCGGACACGCCGGAGGCGTACTTCGACATTTCCGGCGTGCGGATCTCCCCCGTCACGTCCTTGCCGTTTAAAATCATGTGCTGCACACCGTCGTCCTGGTGCTGAATTTCGATGTTCACATCATCCAGGCACCTGCGGATACCGTCTGCGTCTCTGGGCCCGATGCCCATCAGCCACATATGATAGCCCACCGTGCGGTAAATCGCGCCGGTGTCGACATAAAGATAGCCAAGCTCCTTTGCCACGCGCTTTGCCATCGTGCTCTTGCCCGCGCCCGCAGGCCCGTCGATGGCGACCGAAACATATTTTCCCATGTTCATTATCCTTCCTGCGCACAGGAGTTCCCCGCCAAGCGGCCGGTTGCCCACGCAATCTGTAAATTAAATCCGCCTGTATACGCGTCCACGTCCAGAAGTTCTCCCGCGAAGTACAGTCCCTTCACAAGCTTCGACTCCATCGTCTTCGGGCTGACCTCCGAGACCTTCACGCCGCCGGAGGTCACGATCGCCTGCTCGACCGGCGCGCAGGACGCAATATCGATCGTAAAATGCTTGATCGTCTCGAGAAGCGAACGCCGCTCAGCCTTCGTCAGCTCGTTGACCTTCTGCTGCGCGGATAACCCGGCCTTCTGGATGGCCGGCACGATCATCGAATGCGGCAGCAGCTTCACGAGCGCGTTGGAAAGGTCCTTGTTCCGGAACTCCGCAAAATCGCGTAAAAGCCTTGCATCCAGCGTCTTTTCGTCCAGTGCCGGTTTTAAGTCCATGGCCACCCGGTAGCCATCCTTTCCCCGCTGCATATGGCAGCTGGCGGACAGAATCACAGGCCCCGAGAGGCCGAAATGCGTAAAAAGAAGCTCGCCGAACTCCTCGAAGACGCATTTCCCCTTTGCGTCCAGAAGCTTCACGTTCACATTTTTGAGCGCCAGCCCCTGCATCGCCGCGCACGTGTGTCCTTTTTCAACCAGCGGCACAAGAGACCCGCGCGGCTCGATGATCGTGTGCCCAAGCCGGCGCGCCATCTCATAGCCGTCCCCGGTCGAGCCCGTCGCGGGATACGAGCAGCCGCCGGTCGCCAGAATGACCTTGTCTGCCGGGACGACTCGCGTTTGTGTACGAACGCCCGTGACCGCGCCATTTTCCGTCAGAATTTCCAGCGCCCGATCCCACTCGATTTTTACGCCCGTTTCCTTTAAAAACCGGCGCAGGGCGTCAATGACGCTTCCGGCCTGATCGCTTTCGGGGAAGACGCGGTTGCCGCGCTCGGTTTTGAGCTTACAGCCGTGCGCTTCAAAAAACGCCATCGCGTCTGCCGGAGAAAAGCCTGAAAGGGCGCTGTATAAAAAGCGCGGATTGACCGGCACGTTTTTCAGAACCTCGTCCGATGTGCAGCTGTTTGTGACGTTGCACCGGCCCTTTCCGGTGATGAAGAGCTTTTTTCCGAGCTTTCCGTTCGGCTCCAGCAGCGTCACATGCGCGCCCAGGGACGCGGCCGTCCCCGCCGCCATCATGCCCGCCGCGCCGCCGCCGATGACAACGACGTTATTCGACCCGCTCATAGACGTCATACTCATCCCACAGCGTCTCCAGATCCTCATATGTCTTGGCCATCTGGGTCTGCTGCTCCTGCGCCAGACTCACGACCAGGGCGTTTACCACGCTCATCGGCGCGACCAGCGAGTCGACGACCGAAACCATGTCGCTCTTCGCGACCAATACATGGTCCGCGACCTTGCCCGCCGGTGCGTCCGGCTTATCGGTCACAGCGATGCACGTCGCGCCCGTGTCGTGGGCGTACTGCATGACCTTGACGGTGCGGCTCGAGTACCGCGGCAGGCTGAAGCCGATGACGACGTCCTCCGGCCCCACGCGCAGCAGCTGCTCAAACATCTCGCTCGTCGAGGTCGACCCCACGAGACGCACATTTTCAAACATGTTGCGCAGGTAGAAGTTCAAAAATGCCGCCAGCGCAGCAGACGAGCGAACGCCCACGATATAAATGCTCTTCGCCTTCAAAATTGCCTGCACGCACGCGTCCATCTCGGCGCGGCTTAACGCTTCGCTTGTCATGCGGATGGAGTCGATGTCGCCCTGCAAAACCGTCGACACCACGTCCTGATTGCCGAGGCGGTCGTTCGTGACCTCGATGCGCTGCACACTGGTTAACTTATTTCGCACCAGCTCCTGCAGGGTTTTCTGCATACTGGGATAGCCGTCGAAGCCGAGCTCGACCGCGAAGCGCACCACCGTCGACTCCGAAACCTCTACCATCTTGCCGAGGCGGCTTGCCGTCATGAACGCGGCCTTATCATACGATTCCAGAATATAGTTTGCGATCCGCTTCTGTCCCTTCGAAAACGACGGAAGATCGCTGCGGATCTGCATTAAAATGTCATTCATGCCAGTTCTCCGTTCCGAGAAAAATTTTGCGCTAAGCGCAAAGAAAAGACCTTGTACCATAATACAAGGTCTTCCCGATTTTTGCAAGTCCGATTGCAGAAAGATGCAAAATTTTCTTATGGTTTCCGTCTGGCTTTACGAAAGTCCGGCAATCTCCTCTTCCGTGAGCACGCGCCATTGCCCGGGCTTCAGGTCGCCCAGTTGGAGAGACCCCTCGGCCACACGGCGAAGCCTCGTCACCGTGACGTTCGCCCGCTCGCAGAGCCTGCGAATCTGCCGGTTGCGCCCTTCGTGGATCGTGATGCGAAGAAGCGCCGTCTCGCCGTCTCGTTTGATCGTCTCCACTTTAGCAGGGCTCGTTTCCCTGCCGTCAATTTCGATGGGACTTGCGATCGAGGCTTCGCAGCCCGGTATGTACTGGCTGAGCCAGACGAGGTAAACCTTGTCCACCTCTTTTTTGGGGTGCGTCAGCCTGTTTGCAAGTTCCCCGTCGTTTGTCAGAAGCAAGAGCCCTTCGGAATTAAGATCCAGCCGCCCGACCGGATACACCCGCGCGCCGCAGCCGGAGACGAGCTCTGCAACATTTTTGCGCCCCTTTTCATCTGAGAGCGTGCACACGTACCCCCTCGGCTTATTGAGCATCAGAACAACGCGCGCGGGCTGCTTTTTAAGGCGCACGCCGTCGACCTCGATCACGTCCTCTTCATCGTCCGCCACGTCGCCGAGGCTTGCCGTATTGCCGTTGACGCGCACGCGGCGGTCCAAAATCATCTGCTCGGCCTTCCGCCGGGAGGCTATGCCGTAATTTGATAGAATTTTTTGCAGCCGCTGCTCCATGTTACCCTCCGAATATCCGTTTCCAAAATCCGCGCTCGGGCGTAAGTTCCTCCGCCGTCTGCGCATAATATACCGGTGCCTGCGAAACCTGCGCGCCGTCCACCAGAACTTCCAGCCATCCGGCCGCACCCGGCAGAACCGGCGCGTAGGAAAACTCCGGCGCGTGCAAAACGGTCTCAACTGTCTCGCCTTCCGCAACCGGATATGAAAAATCCGTCCCGGTCACGAGCGAAACGCGCTGCGTTTTGCTTCCCACGACACAAATGCTTCCGACCGTTTCTCCCGCCGTCACGATCGTCTGCGCCGGAAATTCGGAGAAGCCGTAGTCCAGCAGCGCCTGCTGGTCGCGCCAGTCGTCGGGGTCGCTGATCGTCACGCAGATGAGCCGCTGCCCGCCTCTCGTGGCGCTTCCGGCAAGAATCCGCCCAGCTTTTTTCGTATACCCGGTCTTCACACCGTCGGCTCCCTCGACGCGCCAGAGAAGCTTGTTGTGATTCGTAAAGCTCCGGCTGTGCTCCGTAAAGCTTTTGCTGGAAACGACCGTGCGGAAGGTTTCGTTTTCCATGGCATGCACGCAGAGCGTTGCCAAATCCCGCGCGGTCGAGAAGTGTTCCTCCCCGTCCAGACCGTTCGGATTTTCAAAGTGCGTGTGTTCCATCCCGAGCGCCCGCGCCTTTTCGTTCATGTCTTCCACAAACGCGTCAACGCTCCCAGCTGTCGCGATTGCAAGCGCCACCGCTGCGTCGTTTCCCGAGCGAAGCATCAGGCCATAGAGAAGCTCTTTCACCGTGATGCGCTCGCCCGCTTTTAAATACAGGCTCGAGCCCTCTACACCCGCAGCCTCCGGTGGAACGGAAACCTCCCGCTCCAAACCCCCAGCCTCACAGACGAGAAGCCCCGTCATGATCTTCGTCGTGCTGGCAATGAGGCTCCGCTCGTCCGCATTTTTTTCAAACAGCACTCTGCCGGAGTCCGCATCGACCAAGATGGCGCTCTTCGCGCTGATACGGCCCTGGAATTCTGCCGCGCCTGCGCTTCCCGCGCAAAGGAAAACGGCAGCGACCACAGCCGCCGCCGTCCTAATAAAGCTGTGTTTCATTGTTATCACCCGGCGCTAGCTTTCCCGCCCCAGGCGATCTTCATGCGTAAAATTACTCGATGCCTTCCTCTTTGGCAAGCCGCTTCTGCTTCATGAGGGACTCTGCCTTATCCAAAAGATCCGGCAGCTGCTCAATGAGCCTGTCCATAGACGTAGACGCAGGCTCCGCCACCGGCAGCATCCGCACAGACTCGCCCCGCACGACCAAAAACGCCACCGGCGTAATATTCACGCCCGCGCCTGCGCCGCCGCCGAAAGCATTGTCCCGGTTGGCCGGATAATTCTTCGTTGCAAAATCGCTTCCGCCCGCGCCGTAGCCGATGGAGACCTTTGTTACGGGGATGATCGTCACATCACCAGCGGAAATCGGGTCGCCGATCACCGTGTTCACATCGATCATGTCGCGGATTTTTCCCATTGAGTACGTCATCATATCAGAAAGAGGATGATTCATGTCGTTTGCACCGCCTTTTTCTTATTGAGCCAGAGCTTCAAGAACCGCACGCCTGCGCGCCCTGCAAGCGAAATCGCCCGCCCGATCGTGATCGTCAGCGCCAGATGCGCGTCTACCTTCATTTCCTTCTCATTATAATCGAGGATCGGCTGAATGTCACGCTTTTTTATCACAAAAAGCTGCTCGAGCTTCGGGTTCAGCATACCAATGAGCGCCCACGCCCGGCCATATAAAATCGCCGCCTTCGCGGGGTCAGAGCCACCCAGTGTCACGTGCAGCACCAGAACCTCGACGCGAAGCTTGCGCCGGAGGTTTCCGAGCGTGTCGCACGCAAGATCCGCAAGCGCCAGAATATCCTGCAAGGTAAGCTTCGGCATCTGGAGCTGCTTTTTTGTCCTGACCGGCTTTGCATCCGGCTTTTTTGCAGCGGACTTCTTTTTTGAGGACACAGCCTTCTTCTTTTTTGGCTTCACAGGCAGGACCTGCATGGTAAACAGTCCGATCTTCAGTTGTAGAGCAAGCGCGTTTTCGTGGTAGCTCGCGTCCACTCCGACCGGGATGCAGCCGATGAGCACAAAGACCGCAAGAACAATCCCGAGGACAAACCAGCCGCTCATTGCGCCGTCTCCTTCTGTTCGTTCTCTGCCTGCGGCTCCAGAGAAATCTCGAGCTGTGCCTGATTCGTGCTCAGCTCGACCTTCTCAATGGGCGGCAGATCAGCAAGGGATTGAAGCCCAAACACCCGCAGAAAATCCGGCGTCGTCTCATACTGGAACGGTCTTCCCGGGACGTTCAATCTTCCCGCCTCGCGGATGAGCTTTTTCGTCAGCAGCGCGCTGATGGAGTACCCGCTGTCAACGCCTCGAATCTGCTCGACATAGGCCTTTGTCGCGGGCTGGTAATAGGCGATGACGCTGAGCGTCTCGAGCTGCGAACTTGACAGCTTCGGCGGCTTTCTCGTCTCGAGCGTCCGGGTCACAAACTCCGCCTGCTCCGCCGCCGAGCACATCTGATACGCATCCTCCAGCCGCACAATGCGGATGCCGCTGCGGTGGTAGGACAGCTCGTTCATGAGATATTTCAGCTCCTCGTGAATCTGCGCCACATCGACTGCCAGCGTTTCCGATAAGCGCGAGGCCGCCACGGGCTCTCCCGCCGCGAATAAAATCGCCATCAGCGTCCGCTGCAACTCATTTTGTTCCATCTTAACCTCCGTTACCTCGTAGAGTTTCGCCCCGCAGGGCGAAATAAAATGGAAATCCATTTTATCCGGTGGCTCTGCCAGCCGGAAAAATACTTCTCGCCTTGCAAGTGTGAGCTTTTCGCGCGACGCGCGAAAAGCTTGCGCGCAGTCAAGGCGCATCCTTTTTGACAAAAAGTCCCTGCTTTTTGTCAGGTTTACTCCTCCCAGCTGAGGTCTTTTTCATCCGGCTTTTTTACGAAAGCGATTTCCTGCTCCGCGTCCGTGTCCTCAATGCGCACCGAGTGGAGCCTGCAAAGCTCCAGAACCGACAAAAATGTCGCCACGATCTCCGACCGGCTGCGGCTTCCCTTGAAAAGCGACAAAAATTTCATCACGCCGTGCCCAATGAGCCGTCTGAGAACCTCCGCTGCCTTCTTTGCGACCGGATACGGCTCCGCGCCGACAATGCCGGCAAAATTCGAGACCGGGGGTGGGAGCTTCCGCTGCGACCGGTCCTGCATCGCGGCGAGCGCGTCCAGCAGGTCCTCCCTGTCGTGCTGATAGCGGTAGGTCTGGTCGCGGCGCAAAGGCTCGGGCGGCTTGGGGAACATGCCAAGACCAATATCGTTTCGAAGCGCAAGCGCCTGAACCGCGATTTTGATTTGCTCATACGCGTCTTTCCGCTGCCGCTGCTGGAGCGAGGCAATGAGTTCCTGCATCTCGCTCTCGGCCTCGGCCTTTTCCGCTTCCGATAAGAGCATCCGCGTCTTGATATACATCAGGTGCGAGGCCATCGCGATAAACTCGCTTGCAACCTCCATATCCATCCGCTTGCGCTCGTCGAGCCAGGCCAGATACTGCTCCAAGATCGACGAGATGCTTACGTCCTGAATTTCTATTTTATTTTTGCTCAGCAACAGCAAGATGACGTCCAGCGGCCCGTCGAAATCCTCGAGGCTCTCCTTCGCGTGCACCACGCTTTGCAGATGATATTGCGGCTGCTCCATGCAGACCTCCGTATGTTTTAAAATAGCATGCTCGGCAGCGTATAGCCCCACGTGCCAAGGGAATTGAGCAGCTGCAAAAGTCCGTCGCGCATCGCGCCGAGCGGCGTGTCGATGAGCCCCGTGATAAGAAGCAGCATCAAAAGTCCCATACCGTATCGTTCGTAGCGCATGAGCTTGTCATACGCCCGGTCGGAAAGCAGCGCGAAGAGCACCTTCGACCCGTCGAGCGGCGGGATCGGAAAAACGTTAAAGACGGCAAGCCCCGCGCTGATGATCTCCACATAGATGAAAAACTGCACAAGGCCCATCCAGAGCCAGCCGCCGCCGAAATTGTCCAGCCAGAAAAACAGGAAATTGAGGATCACTACCGCGACATACGCCAGCACCACATTTGAAACAGGTCCCGCAAGCGCCGTGAGCGCCATGCCCCGCTTGGGGTTTTTGAAGTTCCGCATGTCGACCGGAACTGGTTTTGCCCAGCCGAAACGAAAGATTGCCATCATGATGAGACCCGCAAGGTCGACGTGCTTGAAGGGGTTTAGCGTGAGCCGCCCCATCCGCTTTGCCGTGGGGTCCCCGAGCTTATATGCGACCCAGCCGTGGCACGTCTCATGGAACGTGATGCAAAGCAGCGACGCGGCCACTAAAACCACGGTCTGCCATACGCCGTCAAATTGCAGCTGCCCCAGCCACGCGCGAAATGCGTCCATAGAAGTTCCTCCCGGATTTACAATACAGTTTATTCTATCACAACCCACGCCATAGCGCAAGAAAAACGCGGCAGAGCCGCGTTCGCCTGTCAAAAAAGCTATCGCTTTCTTGACAGAAGGGATTCCACCTCGACTGCGCGCATAATTTGTGCGCCAGAGGCGCACAAATTCTACACTTGCGAGATGAGCGGTATTTTTCCGGTCAGCAAAGCCGCCGGATAAAATGAATCTACACTTTATTTCGCCCTGCGGGGCGAAACTCTACGAGGTTTTTGACGCGCGAAGAAAAACGCGGCAGAGCCGCGTTTTTCCGGAGGTGTTCCTTATTCCCCGACTGCTTTCAGAACGAACGAAAGAAGTGCCTCGCGCCCGTCGCCCTTTTCGGCGGAGAACGGAATGACCGTGACCTCCTCCGGAAGCCCGAGCGTTTCTCGGATGCAGGCGAGGTTCGGCCCCACTTCACTCTTCTTGAGCTTGTCGAGCTTGTTTGCCACGACGATGAACGGCTTTCCCGATTGCAGGAAGAAATCCGCCATCGTCACGTCGTTGGCCGTCGGCTTGTGCCGCGCGTCGACGATCATCACGCCGTAATCGAGCGTTCCCTCCGCGCGGAAATACGCCTCCATCAGCTTTCCCCAGCGCTCTTTTTCCTGCGCGGAGACCTTTGCGTAGCCGTAGCCCGGGAGGTCGACAAGGTAGAGCTTTTTGTCGATGCAGAAAAAGTTGATGTGCGTCGTCTTGCCCGGCGCCTGCCCGACTCTTGCAAAGTTCTTGCGAAGAAGAAGCTTATTGATAACCGACGATTTTCCGACGTTCGACTTTCCCGCGAACGCGATCTGGACGAGTCCGTCCTTCGGGCAGTCGGCGACCGATGTGACCGAGCGGATGAACTCCGCATTATGAAGATTCATGCGCCCTCCTTACTGCCGAAGGCCCGTCTTGCGGCGCGGCTTCGTCTGCGGCACCGGCATAGCGGGAAGCTGCGGCTGCGCGCTTACGCTTTCCTTGTGCGCCTCCACCGGGTCAAGCGCCGCGGCGAGCACGCTGTCTACATGGTGCGCGGTGATAAATTGCAGGCTATTGCGGACTGTCTGGTCGATTTCCGCGAGGTCCTTTTCGTTGGCCGCCGGGATGATGACGGTCTTCACGCCGTGGCGCAGCGCCGCCATCGTCTTTTCCTTGAGCCCGCCGATGGGAAGCACGCGCCCGCGAATCGAAATTTCTCCCGTCATCGCGATATCGCGCCTTACCGCGCGCCCGGTCAGCGCCGAGACGATCGCCGTGCAGATCGTAATGCCCGCCGAAGGCCCGTCCTTGGGGACCGCGCCCTCCGGGAAGTGGACATGGATGTCCTTCGTCTTGTAAAAATCAGGCTCGAGCCCCAGCTCATTTGCCCGCGAGCGGATATAGCTCATAGCGGCAAAGACAGATTCTTTCATCACGTTTCCGAGATTGCCCGTCAGCTCCAGCTTGCCCGTGCCTTCTACGACGTTCGCCTCGACCTCCAGCGTCGTACCGCCCACGCTTGTCCAGGCAAGGCCCGTCACAAGGCCGACCTGGTCGCTCTGCGGCATTTCATCGGGCAGGAAACGGCGCGGCCCCAGGAATTTTTCCAGGTTCGCGGCCGTAATGACCAGCTTCCTGGGCGCGTCATCTTCTACAAAGCGCATCGCGCACTTGCGGCAGACGGCGGCAAGCTCCCGCTCAAGCGTCCGCACGCCGGACTCTCTCGTATAGCAGGCGATAATCTCGCGAATGGCGTCGTCTGTGAGCCGGACGCGGGATTTTGCGATACCGTGCTTTGTGAGCTGCTTGGGAAGAAGATGCCGCTTCGCGATTTGAAGCTTTTCTTCGTCCGTGTAGGAGCCCAGCTCAATAACCTCCATGCGATCGAGTAACGCCCGCGGAATCGTATCCGTCGTATTGGCTGTCGTGATGAACATGCACTCACTTAAATCAAACGGAACCTCGATATAGTGGTCGCGGAAGCTCGAATTCTGCGCAGAATCGAGAACCTCCAGAAGCGCGGACGAGGGGTCGCCCTTATAGTCGCCGCCGAGCTTATCGATCTCGTCGAGCAGCAGCAGCGCATTCTTGCTCTTCGCCTGCGAAAGGCCGGTCATGATCCGGCCGGGCATGGCCCCGATGTAAGTCTTGCGGTGGCCGCGGATCTCCGCCTCATCGTGCACGCCGCCAAGCGAAATGCGCGCGAGCTTTCGGTTGAGCGCTCTTGCGATCGAAATCGCGATCGACGTTTTGCCAACGCCGGGAGGGCCGACCAGGCAGAGAATCTGCCCCGGAAGCTCGGGCGCCAGCTGCCGCACGGCGAGCGTCTCCAGAATCCGCTTTTTGACCTGTTCAAGGCCAAAGTGATCGTCATCGAGAATTTTTGTCGCCGCCTTCACGTCCAGCCGCTCTTTTGTGCGTTTGTTCCACGGCAGGTCCAGCACGATATCCAGATAGTTCCGGATAACGGCGGCCTCGGCGGAGTTCTGCTGCTGCTTGGCAAGCCGCCGCGCCTCCTTTAAAAGCTTCGCCTCCGTCTCCTCGGGGAGCATCAGTGCGCGGATTTTCTCCTGATAGCCCTCGCTGTCGGCCTCATCGTCCTCTTCGCCGAGCTCTTCGCGGATCACGTGCATCTGCTCGCGCAGATAGTAGTCCCGCTGGCCCTTGTTGACGTTCTGCTGGACCTTCTCGGAAATTTCGTTCTCCAGCTCGAGAATCTCCAGTTCTTTCGCAAGCAGCTTCACCGCCAGCTCCAGCCGCTTCACGGGGTGCGCCTGTTCGAGAAGCTTCTGCTTATCCGGATACGGAATCGAACTGTTCTGCCCGATGAAGTCCGCAACGAAACCTGCGTCGTCCGACGAAATGACCTGCAAGAGCCCGTCCTGCAAATTTTTTGCCGCCAAATCGACAAACTGCTCATACGCCCCGTGCGCCTGCCGCAAAAGCGCCTGCACTCTGGGGTGCGCGTTGTTGTACGCGGGCACCTCGATTTCTTCCACGCGCGCAAAAAGATAGGGCTCGGACTGGATGCAGTCGACCATCTCCGCGCGCGACTGACCTTCAACGAGGATGCGCATATTATCGCCCGGCAGGCGAAGGATCTGCTTGATAACCGCGATGGTACCGACGGCGTAGAGATCGCTTTTCTTGGGGTCGTCTACGCTTAGGTCCTTCTGCGCGGTCAGGAAAATGCGCTGATCGGCGCGCATGGCCTCATCGACCGCCTTGGCGGATTTCAGCCGCCCGACGTCAAAATGCGTCACGATCCCGGGGAATACCACAAGCCCCCGCAGCGGCAGCACCGGCAGGCAGATCAAAGGTCTATATTCACTCATTTATTACGCTCCTTTCCATGGAGGGATTTGGCCACGGCAGCCACCGCCATGACACAAAAGGGGGAAGCGAACCGCATCCCCCTTCCGGCGAGCTGCACGTCTCGCTCACGTCCGCCCGAGGGCGGCCTGATATGTTTTGGGAAAGCTTCCATAAGAAGCGTTCCAAGCTTTATAACGTGATACCGGCGTTTTTGATCGGCTGGCGCGGATGCGCTTCGTCGCGCGTCACCTGCGGCTCGGTGCCGTTGCGGACACACTCCTCGGTGATGAGCACGCTCTGGATCGCGGGGTCGGACGGAATTTTATACATGATATCCGTCATGACGGACTCCATGATCGCGCGAAGGCCGCGTGCGCCGATCTGGCGCTCGATCGCCTTTTCCGCGATGGCCTCCAGCGCACCCTGCTCGAAGCTGAGCGTCACGCCGTCGTACTCCAGAAGCTTGTGGTACTGCTTGCAAAGCGCGTTCTTGGGCTCGGTCAGAATCTTCACAAGGTCTTCTTTTTTAAGACTCTGCAAGGATGTGATGACCGGAAGTCTTCCGACGAGCTCGGGGATGATGCCGAACTTCAAAAGATCGTGCGGCTGCACGAGCTCAAAGAGCTTGCCGACGTCGCGCTTATTCTTGCTCTGGATTTCACTTCCGAAGCCGAGCGAGGACTTGTCCGTGCGGTGCTCGATGATCTTATCGAGCCCGTCGAACGCGCCGCCGCAGATGAACAGGATGTTCGTCGTGTCGATCTGGATGAACTCCTGCTGCGGATGCTTGCGGCCGCCCTGGGGCGGAACGTTCGCGATCGTGCCCTCAAGGATTTTGAGTAACGCCTGCTGCACGCCCTCTCCGGATACGTCGCGCGTGATGGACGTATTTTCCGACTTTCTCGCGATTTTATCCATTTCGTCGATGTAGATGATACCGCGCTCGGCAAGCTCCACATCAAAGTCTGCTGCCTGCAAAAGCCGCAGCAGAATATTTTCCACATCCTCGCCCACATAGCCGGCCTCGGTCAGCGTCGTCGCGTCGGCGATAGCAAACGGCACGTTCAGAATTTTGGCGAGCGTCTGCGCAAAGAGCGTTTTGCCGGAGCCCGTGGGGCCGATCATCAGAATGTTGCTCTTCTGGAGCTCCACGTCCGTCTCCTGCGAGAAGTAGATGCGCTTATAATGATTGTAAACCGCCACGGACAGCGCGACCTTCGCCTCGTCCTGTCCGATGATATAGCGGTCCATGTACGTTTTGATTTCCTGCGGGGTCGGGAGGGTATCGGGGAGTTCCAGATCCTGTGTTTCCCCATTTTTCATTTCGTCTCGCAGGATGCTCGAGCACAAATCGATGCACTCGTTGCAGATGTAAACATTCGGGCCGGCAATAATCCGGTTGACCTGTTCCTGCCGCTTGCCGCAGAACGAGCAGCGGATGGAATCTCTTGCCATGGGCCTTCTCCTTTAACTCACATTCATTTTCGCGAGAATGGCGCGAAACCTTCTGGCAAGGAAGGCATTTCCTCCCTTGCCAGAACCTGTTATCTCTTTTACCGCTTGTAGATGACCTTGTCAATGAGGCCGTAGGCCTGCGCTTCCTCGGCGGTCAGGAAGTTGTCGCGCTCGGTATCGGCGCAGATGGTCTCATACGGCTTTCCTGTGTTGGCCGCGAGAATTTCGTTGAGGCGCTGCTTGATCTTCAGCATCCGCGCCACATGAATCTGCATGTCAGTCGTCTGACCCTGCGTGCCGCCGAGCGGCTGGTGAATCATGATTTCGGCGTTGGGAAGCGCGATGCGCTTGCCCTTCGTGCCGGAGGACAGCAGGAACGCGCCCATGGACGCGGCCATGCCAACGCAGATGGTGGAAACGTCGCACTTGATGTACTGCATGGTGTCGTAGATCGCCATGCCGTCGGTGACGCTGCCGCCGGGGCTATTGATATAGAACTGGATGTCCTTATCGGGGTCCTGCGCCTCGAGATAGAGCATCTGCGCGACGATCAAAGACGCGGTCGTGCTGTTGACCTCTTCGGACAGGATAATGATACGGTCGTTGAGCAGGCGCGAAAAAATGTCGTAGGACCGCTCGCCGCGGCTCGTCTGCTCGACAACATAGGGAACGAGACTCATAAGAATTGCTCCTTTCTTCGGATGTAACATTCTAACCATCCGAGGCAGGAATTATTCCTTCTCAGCCGGTGCACAGCAAAAGCACCTTCTGCCGCGCATCGGTGTGAATGCTTCTGGGAATGAATTACTCCTTCTCGGAGGTCGCGTCGTCTTCCTTCTTCTCCTCGGTGGGAGCGACGGCGACGGCGCTGTCGGTGATAAGCTTGGCAGCCTTGCGGCCCATGAGGTCAGACTTCACGGCGGCGGTATCGACAGCGGCCTTGACCTTGTCAAGCTCCATCTGATACTGCTCGGCGAGCTTCTTCAGCTCTTCTTCGACCTCTTCGTCGGTCACTTCCAGGTTCTCGGCGTGGGCGATCTCGCTCAGGAGGATATCGGAGCGGACAGTCTGCTCGGCCATCGGGCGCATGGAAGCACGCAGGCTCGAAAGGTCGCCGCCGACCATCTTGACATAGTCTTCCATCTTCATACCCTGAGACTGCAGCTGATAAGCAAACTGCTCAATCTGATGGTCGACCTGCTCGTCGATCATGCACGCGGGGATGTTGCAGGTCATGTTGGCTGCTGCCATCTGCACGGCGGCAGACTCAAACGCGCGCTCGTTCTGCTCCGTACGGGACTTCGTGAAGCGGGTACGGATGTCATCTTTCAGCGCGTCCAGCGTATCGAACTCGGAAACATCCTTTGCGAACTCGTCGTCGAGCTCGGGCTTGATGGACTCTTTGACCTCGTGCACCTTGCACTTGAAGACGGCGGGCTTGCCTGCAAGCTCCTTGGCGCTGTAGTCCTCGGGGAACGTGACGTTCACATCGCGCTCCTCACCGGCGACTGCGCCGACCAGCGCATCTTCAAAGCCGGGGATGAACGAGCCGGAGCCGAGCGTGAGGGAGTAGTCCTCTGCCTTGCCGCCCTGGAAGGGCTGATCGTCCACAAAGCCCTCGAAGTCGATGACGACGGTGTCGCCGTTGGCTGCTGCGCGGTCGACGGTCTCGATGCGCGCGTTGCGCTCTGCCATGCGGCCAACCTCTGCGTCAACCTCGCTCTCTTCGACCTTCACCTCGTGCTTGGGCACCTCAAGGCCCTTGTACTGGCCGAGGGTGACCTCGGGGTAGAGCTCGGTCTCGATGGTCAGGACAACGCCGCCCTCGTCGGGGGTGTCCATGTTGGAAACGGACGGGGAACCGACGGCCTTGAGCTCCTGCTCAACGATGGCCTTCGTGTAGATGTCCGGGAAAATTTCGTTCACGGCGTCCTCATAGAAAACGGTCGCGCCATACATGCTCTCGACCATCTTCCGCGGAGCCTTGCCCTTGCGGAAACCGGGAAGCATGATATCTTTTCTGCACTTGGCGTACGCCTTGTTCAGCGCCTGCTCAAATTCGGCCTTGTCGATCTCGACGACAACCTTGGCCTTGCCGTTTTCTTTTTCTACGCTCTTTACATTCATGTTGGTTTTCCTCCTATACGGTGCGGCCGGTTTTAGCCGTCATTCACCATTCTATATTGAATCCGCTCTATTCTATCAGAGTTTTTTCAATATTTCTACTGTTTTTTATATTTTCTTTTCAATCCAGCAGTTTTTGCGGTTTGAAGTTTACATAATCCGCCGACAACAGCCGGAACTCACATCCGTCGAAGCTTCCCTGCATGGCAAGCCGCATGGATTCCGCGTGCAGGTGGCCGTAGAAGCAGTGCTTCACGCCGTAGCGCGCAAGCAGCTCGAGAATTTCCGGGCACTCGTAGCCGCGGTAGCGCGGCGGATAGTGGAGAAAGCACATCTTTTCATGCTCTCCTGCCGCCTTAAAGCTGGCCTCCAACCTCCCTAGCTCCCGGCGGAAGATTTTTTCGTCGTGCGTGCCCTCCTGCTCCTGCTCGTAGAACCAGCCGCGTGTTCCGCAGAGCGCGGTGTCTCCATAATAATAGCAGTTGTTGTTCAGGATGAACATGTCGTCCCAGCCATGCGCAGCGCAGAATTTGTAGAACTTTGCCGCCGTGGTCCACCAGTAGTCGTGGTTCCCCTTGAGAATGATCTTCCGGCCTGGAATTTCGTGGATGAAGGCAAAGTCCTTTTCCGCCTGCTCGATGCCGAGCGCCCAGCTGAGGTCCCCCAGAAGAACCGTCGTGTCGCCGGGCTGGATCACGGAAAGCCCCTCGCGGAGCTTGTCCATGTATCCCTCCCAGCGGCCGCCGAACACGTCCATGGGCTTGTACGCGCCGAGGCAGAGGTGCAGATCGCCGATGGCATATAAACTCATGCGTGCAGAAACTCCGTGACCTTGCTTTCCATCTCGTCCTTGCCCGTCACATCGGTAAAGCGAACGGCCTTTCCGGCAAGACCTGCCAGCGGTGTGGGCGCTGTCTTTCCGGTTTTTTTTGCGAGCTGCGCGATGATGTCCGTTCCGGCAGCAAATTCCGTCTCGCCCAACGCTTCGAGTACGCTCTGGCAGAATTTGAACGGGCTCGCCGTGGATACGACGACGAGCGGATTTTTTGCGCCCGATTTTTCACGGTAGCTTTCCGCCACGTTCCACGCGACCGCCGTGTGCGTATCAAGAAGATAGTCCTTCTCGGAAAACAGCTTCGCAATGGTCCGCTTCGTGCCCTCGTCATCGCAGAAGCCGCAGGCAAACTCCGCAGCGATTTTCTGCGCTGTCTCCGGCCGGACGGTATATTTTCCGTGCGCAGCCAGCTCGTTCATATAGCCGGAAACCGAATCGCCCGCGCCCTCCATGAGTGCAAGCAGCCGCTCGAGGTTCGAGGAGATGAGAATGTCCATGGACGGAGACGCCGTCTGATAAAACGGGCGGTTGCGGTCGTACGTCCCGGTGGACAAAAAGTCCGTCAGCACGTTATTCGCGTTCGACGCGCACACGAGCGTTCCCACGGGAAGCCCCATGTGTTTGGCGTAGTAGCCCGCCAGGATATTGCCGAAGTTCCCCGTCGGGACGCAGAAGTCAATTTTGTCCCCCAGTGCGATTTTGCCGCCCTCCAGCAGATCGCAGTAGGCCGAGATGTAATACACGATCTGCGGCAGGACTCTTCCCCAGTTGATGGAGTTTGCCGACGAGAGGAAATACCCCTTGTCCTCCAGATCTTCGCGCAGAATTGGGTCGGAGAAAATGCGCTTCACGCCGCTCTGCGCGTCGTCGAAGTTTCCCCGCACGGCGCACACGCCGACGTTCTGCCCTTCCTGGCTGACCATTTGCAGCTTCTGGATATCCGACACGCCGCCGTCGGGGTAGAACACAAGAATTTTCGTATGCTCCACATCGCGGAATCCTTCGAGCGCGGCCTTGCCGGTGTCGCCGGATGTCGCGACCAGAATGCAGACCGTCTTGTCCTCTCCGGTCTTTTTGAGGCTCGCCGTGAGAAGATACGGCAGCATCTGAAGCGCCATGTCCTTGAACGCGCACGTCGGGCCGTGCCAGAGCTCCATGATATACCGGCCGTCTCCCAGATCCTTCACGGGCGCGGCCTTCGGGTCGTCGAATTTCTTTGCGCCATACGCCTTTTCAGCAAAGCCAAGCAGCTCTTCCTCGGTAAATTCTTCGAGATACCGCTTCATGATCTTCGCCGCGCGCTCAGGGTACGGCAGCTTCGAGAGCGCCTTGATTTCTTCTAACGGGATCTGCGGAATTTCCTCCGGCAAGAACAGGCCGCCGTCGCGGCTGAGCCCCTGAACGATCGCCTGCGCCGCGGAAAGGCGTATTTCTGAATTTCTGGTGCTTACATAGTGCATTGTTTCACAACCTTTAATAAAGACTCACTGAATATATTTTCTATTGTACTGCTTGGCAGCTTCCTGTCTTCCAGCCACTGCGCAAGCATTGCATAGCTGTCCACACCGGCAAAGCCCTCCGGCAGCACGCTGCATCCGTCCAGATCGCCGCCGAGCGCGATATGTCCGTCTCCCCCGAGCTCCAAAAAATGCCCGATATGACGCCAGACGTCTTCCAGTGTCGGCCTGCCCTCATCGCGTAAAAATGCGCCGTAGAGATTCAGCCCCGCCGTACCGCCCGCCTCGCACAACGCTTTAAACTGCTCGTCGGTGAGATTGCGAACATGCTTGCAGATGGCGCGCGAATTGGAATGGCTCGCCACAAACGGCTTTTCTGTGATGTCGCAAAGATCCCAGAACGCTTTCTCCGAGATATGGCTGACATCTAGGATCATGCCAAGCTTCTGCGCCCGGCGCACGAATTCTTTGCCCTGTGCCGTCAGACCTCCGCCTGTCATGCAGCTTCCGGTCAGCGCATTCTGCGCGTTCCACGCCGGTGCGATCATGCGCACGCCCTGCGCGCAGGCAAGCTCTAATTTTCCGGGGTCGCAGGAAATGGCCTCCGCGCCCTCGATCGACAAGAACGCACCGCATTTTCCGCTCCCGATGGCCGTGCGCGCATCCGCTTCGTTTTTGCAGCGGACGATCTGGTCTTTGTTCTCGTCCAGCTGGCGGTTAAAATGCTCCAAAGCGGCCGCGTAGTGCGCTTCAAAGCTCCCGTCCTGTTCGAGCCACACCGTACAGAATGCATAAAACTGCACGTAACCCGAAAGCTTTTTGGCCCGTTCGAGCGATACCTGACAGGTATTGCTCCGCAGGTTCTCCTGCCGCAGCCAAAGCTCCATCGGCGTGTCGCAGTGGCCGTCTACTACCGTATATTTCATATAAGCGCATCCTCTATCTGCCGGATCTGCGGGCACTTCGTCTGCATCCCGTCCGGCGCATAAATTTCGATCACATCAAACCGCGGCTGTAAGCTCGTCTCATGCTCCTCGAGCCACATGGACGCCGTCGCGCGCAACTTTTCCTGCTTTCTTGCGTCCACAAATTCGCGCGCCGCGCCGAAATACGTGCTCTTGCGGAGCTTGACCTCGGCAAAGACCAGATACTCCCGGTTTTCTGCGATGATATCGATCTCGCCGTAGCGCGACCTGTAGTTCTGCTCGACAACTGTGAAGCCCCGGGATCGTAACGCCTCCGCCGCGATCGCCTCGCCCCACGCGCCGAGCGCTGGTTTACTTTTCATAGAACTTCTTTAAAAATGTCTGCCGATGAATGCCGCACGGGCCGTATTCGCGCAGCGCTTCATAGTGCCGCTTCGTGCCGTAGCCCTTGTGGATGGCAAAGCCGTATTGGGGATACGTTTCGTCCAGCTCCTCCATGAGCCGGTCCCGCGTGACCTTCGCCAAAATAGACGCCGCCGCAATGGACGCCGACAGACTGTCGCCCTTCACGATTGTCCGCACCGGGAGGCCAAAATCCTTCGCGCGGTTGCCGTCGATGAGCGCAAGATCTGCCTTGATGCTCAGCTTGTCCAGTGCCCGCTGCATGGCAAGAAACGTCGCCTGCAGGATATTGATCTCGTCAATCTCCCGCTCCGACGCCATCGCAATACCATAGCTCACGGCGTTTTGCGTGATCACGTCATAGAGTTCGCGCCGCTTTTTATCGGTCAGCTTTTTAGAGTCGTTTAGCCCGTCGATAACGAGCCCCGCAGGCAAAATCACCGCCGCCGCGCACACAGGCCCCGCCAGAGGCCCGCGTCCGGCTTCATCGACGCCGCAGACCGTCTGGTATCCTTCCGCGAACGCTTCTCGCTCATAGACCCATAAATCCTTCGGTTCTTCTCTCATGCCAGCTCCTCCGGCCGCTCCAGCGTGAATTTTCCGAGCTTGCAGCTGCGGTATTCCTCCAGCAGCACGCGCGCCATCCGCTCCGTGTCGACCTCGCCGCCGGAGATGAGGAAGCCGCGCTTCCGGCCTGCCGCCTGCAAAAGTTCCCAGCCGTCGATCTTCGTCGGGATTTCAATCTTGTATCGCTCCACGAGCGCCTGCGGATATTCCCGCGCCAGAAGCTCCATCAGATGGCAGCCGAGCGTCTCGGTGTCTAAGATGTCGTCCTTCACCGCGCCCGTGTAGGCAAGGCGCATGCCGACCTCGGGGTCGTCAAATTTCGGCCAGAGGATGCCGGGGGTGTCCAAAAGCAGTAAGCCTCCGTCCACATTCACCCATTGCTTGCCGCGTGTCACGCCGGGACGGTTCTCCGCCTTCGCGCCCTTCCGACCTGCGATCTGGTTGATAAACGTCGATTTTCCGACATTCGGAATGCCGACGACCATGAGCTTGAGCGGCCGCCCGACCTGCCCCTTCTCCGCGTATCGCTGGAGTTTTTCTGCCAGCAGCTGCCGCACGGCGGGAGCAAAGGTGTTGATGCCCTTTCGCGACTTGCAGTCCGTGCGGATGACGGCCATGCCCTTGCCTTTAAAGTAATTGCTCCACCGGCTGACCAAGTCAGCATCCGCCATATCGATGCGGTTCAGAATCACCATCCGGGGCTTTTTGCCGCAGATCGCGTCGATATCGGGGTTCCGGCTGGAGATCGGGATGCGCGCGTCTAAAATCTCGCACACCGCGTCGACCAGCTTCAAATCCTCTTCCATCATCCGGCGGGTCTTGGTCATATGACCGGGATACCACTGGATGTTCATGCTGTTTTTCTGTTCTTCCATTTATGCTACCGCGCCGATACGCCGGAAGTTCCGGCCGCCGACGATATCTCCTTGTTCATTGGTCTGTCTGCCCGGGATAATCCGCAGCAGCACGCGGCCTAAAATCCGCGATTCGTCCACACAGCCGAGCCCCGCGTACCGGCTGTCCGCCGAGTGGTTTCGGTTGTCGCCCAGCACGAAGACGCTTCCCTCCGGGACGGTTACGGGGTAGTCAAGCCCATCGCCTACCTCTCGGAAGCTCCGGTAGGTCGGCTCAAAGACATAGCTCTCCTCGAGCGCTTCGCCGTCGACGTACACAACGCCCGCGTCGAAGTCAATGTCCACTGTCTGGCCCCCGGTTGCAATCACACGCTTGACGATCGGGCCGCTGAAGCCTGCCTCCTCCGGCGGGTCGATGACAACAATGTCTCCCGCGTGGACGCTCCGGTAGAGGAAATTGCTCTCCAGGACCAGATAGTCGTGGTCAACGAGCGTCGGGTACATCGAGCTTCCGTCCACGCCAACCAGCCGGAAGAAGAACACGAACACCAGCGTGATGCCCGCCAGAATGTACACGAGGTCATGCAGCATCGTAAACGTCTCATACTGCTTTTCCCGCCGCGCCGCCTCATTCTGCTGTGTTTCCTGCGCGGTTCCCTCGTCCTGTGTCTGTTCTATATTCTCTTCCAACGGCACATCCTGCGCCGGTCTGTTTTCTTCAAAATCCATACTCTGCACCTCACATGCGTATTCTAAGACATTATACACAATTTCCGCCCAGAAAGAAAGTGCCATTCCCGAAAATCAGAGTAAAAAGCCTCGCAGAGTTTTGCCATCCGCAGATGGCGAAATAAATTTGAAATCCATTTTATCCGGCGGCTCCGCTGACCGGAAAAATACTTTACGGCTTGCAAGTGTGGAATTTTTGCCCCTTATACCAAGTCAAAACCTATGGTTTTGACTTGGAGAGGAGAAGCAACGGAATGTATGAACTCTGCCGCTTGCGGCGGAGTGAAGGATATGGAGTTTGCTTTGACGAGCGCGCAGTCGCGGTGCAATCTTTTTGGCGGAAAGCCCCGCTTTCCGCCAAACGAAAAAAGAAGGGCTCACCCGAGCCCTTCTTTTTTCGATCGCTATCAGACCTTTTCCTTGACCTTGGCGGCCTTGCCCAGACGGTCACGCAGATAGTACAGCTTCGCTCTGCGAACCTTGCCGTGACGGACAGTCTCGACGTCCACAACGTTGGGCGCGTGAACCGGGAAAACCTTCTCACAGCCGACACCGTAGGAGATACGGCGCACGGTGATGGATTCCTCAATGCCGCCATGCTTCTTGGCAATGATGGTGCCCTCGAAAACCTGAATTCTCTCGCGGGAACCTTCCTTGATCTTGACATGAACACGAACCGTATCGCCGACGTTCATTTCGGGCAGTTCCTTCTTCATGTACTGGCTGGTCAGAGCCTTCATCAGATCCATAGTATTGTCCTCCTTCAAATTAAGACGTTCATGCCGCACGGAAAATGCCGCTGCACCGCAGTGCCGGCCGTGGCAGAGGA
>CALCJW010000003.1:0-5986 GCA_937967235.1 uncultured Clostridia bacterium | reverse complement strand
CCCGCAGAGCGGGTGGCTATTCCTTTCGCTTCCGCGAAAGTCGCTTAAGCGAGTAAAACGCCGCTGTCTGCGATTTGCAGACAGCGGCGTTCATACATAATCAGGCGATTTTCTTTTGCAATTGTCGTAAGTTTATCGTAAATTTACGGTTGCACTTCCATCAATTGCTTGTGTCCCAATGGATTCAGACGATTGCTTAGTACATCCCGCCCTTCAAAACCGCAACTTTTTGAAGCAAAACGAATATAACGGAAAACGCAGATTTTCATAGAGTTATCAAGGCTTTGAACCCGTTTTTGACGCTTCCTTGATTTTGATGAAATTCACACATTTCTACGCAAATCTACGCCACTTGACAGGGAATTGGCGTAAGTTGTGGCGTAAGCCAACCAACTTCGTACAATGAAAATTACAGGCTGCTGGCGATCTGTTCAAAGGCTCTCTCGACGGAATCAAAGCTGCTGTGCGTGTAGACGTCCAGCGTCACGCTGGCGTTGGAATGTCCCATCAGATATTGCAGGCTTTTCACATCAAGTCCTGCCTGCTGAACGTTGGTGCAGAAGGTATGCCGCAGCACATGGGGCGTGATCCGAGGGACAGGCTTGCCGTATGCCTTTTCAAATCGCGCTTGCAGACCCCGCATATAGTTCTCCAAGTGCATCGCGACCTTCGGCATCCCGGACTTGTCCAGAAAGAGAAAACCGCTGTGACCGTCCACCAGCAATTCCACCTTCGGGGCGGTTCTGGCTTTCACCACCCGCATCAGCGCCATGTAAACCGCGTCCGTCATGGGGACGTTTCGGATGCCGCTTTTGGTTTTGGGCGGCGTGACGAAATAGGGCTTCTCCGCCGTCCGGCATAGCTGCCGCCGAACGTGAATACAGCGTCGGTCGAAGTCAATATCTGCCCGTGTCAGACCGTACAGCTCGCTCACACGCAAGCCGGTTCCCAGCAGAATCACAATGTCATCATAGTAATTCCCGCCACAGTCCTGCACGAATTGCAGATACTTCTCCTGCTGCTCCTTGGTCAGCGCATCGCGTACATAGGCATCCTTCGGCACCACATCAGACAGCTTGAACTTGAACGGGTTCTTGCGGATGATGTCATCATCCACCGCCATTTCAAATGCCGGTCTGACAACGCTTTGCAGCACACCGATGGTGTTTTGCTTGATGCCGCTGTCGTGCAGAAACACGAACCAGCCCTTTGCGTCGGAGAGCTTTACGGTTTTGATCGGCTTCTGTCCGAATGGGTCGGCGTGAATCCGTTTGACCGCAGAGCCATAAGACCGCAGCGAATTTTGCTTCAAGCCCCGTTTTAGATTCATGTAGCGATCAACCAGCTCCGCCACGGTCATTTCTCCCGCAGCATAGTCGATGCCGTCCGCCATGTCGCGCCGCAGCTCGTCCTCTTTCTTCCGCAACTCTGTCAGGGATTTGGCGTAAATACAACGCCGTTTCTTGTGTATATCGGTATAACGATAGTCATAAGTGCCGTTTGCTCTTTGGCTTTCGCCGTCCTTCAAAACACGACCTTTGCTATCTTTGCGCTTTTCAGACAATTCAGAAACTCCTTTCCGTGAAAAGCGCTATTATAGGGATTGATACAAGTATATCATACCGAATATGCGATTTCCACTGATATTGAACAGGAACAGACAACTTTTTCAAAGTGTCGCTGTGTCATAGATTTTCACATCACTTCTTCAAATAGAATACGCCTGCTCGATGAACTGATCGAACAGGCGGCGTTTAATCAGGCGCTTGTTGCCCACCCAGAGGACAAATTTGCACCGGTCCTCGTTGGTGATCTCGCGCAGTTTGTTGATACCAATGCCGGAGTAAGCCGCAGCCTCCTCCAAGCTCAGATTGCTCTTTTCCCAAATCGGGATTTCCTTCATAGGCAGTTTACCCTCCTTATAAAAATAGCCAGACAGGGCGAGGCGGCAACGAAGTCCGGCAACGGACTTCCAAAAACCTCGAAACATACCCGGTCTGACGGTTGATTTACGATTTTCTTTTTCTTCTATTTTTCTGTTGTTTTGGTTGTCAAAGGTAGAAAAACCTGACAGGACAAGGATTTCTCCGGCAACCAGCCCGGCAACGGGACAGCAACAGGCTTTGCAACAAACCGTGCCTTTCAGAACGGCATCTCGATCTGCTCCGTGATCTCCACAAAGCCGTCCGGGATTTCTGCGGCATGGTTGCCGTTGTCGGTTGCAGCTCTTTCGCGCTCCCAGCCCTTTTGCCTGCCGTATCCGGCAAAGCTGCGGGGATTGGAGAAATACGTCCAGCCGGTCACACACTGGTTCATAATCTCGTTGATCTCGCGGATTTCCCATTGCTTCGGCTCGTCAAAAGCATGGTTCAGCGCCTCCTTGTAAAGCTGCTTGGAACAGACGGTATCGCCCGTGTAGCTGTCCAGAAACGCCTGAATCATGCCCGCTTTCGTGTCCTCCGGCATGAAGTCCTTCTGATGTTCCTTGAGATAACGTACCATTTCCGGGCTGAACGTCAGCTTCCAGCCGTCTGCCCGATAGATGGTCATTGCCTCCGCCCATACCTGCTGCAAATAGGCTCTGGATGCGGCTTCATCCTCCAAAATGTGAACCTCCGCCTGCTCCGGGCAGACCTGTACCGGCAAAAAGCGACGATTGCCGGAACGGTCGAGAGGCAGGAAGTCCATTGCGTTGGATGTACCGCCGAACACGCATTGCCGTAGCCGGTCTGCCGGATGGGTTTCATACGGAATTTTATAGACTTCCTTCTGGCGGCTCAGAAACGACTTGATTTCCTCAATACTCTTGGCATTGGCGGTGGCGATCATTTCAGACATCTCGATGATCCAGTGCCCTTGCAGCTTGCGGTATACATTTTCATCGTCCAGCTTCCGCAGATCGTCGGAAAACCACTCATCCTTGCCTGCCAGTAGGCGAAAGAAGGTGGACTTTCCTGCGCCCTGACCGCCCACCAGACAGAGCATAACCTCAAATTTGCAGCCGGGATGAAATGCCCGATGAATCGCACCCAGCAGGAACAGCCGCAGCGCCTGAAAAGTGTACTCGTCTGCTTCCGCGCCGAGGAAATGATGAAGGCAATAGCGAATGCGCTCCGTGCCGTCCCATGTGAGGCTGTTCAGAAAGTCCCTGACAGGGTGATAGCTGTTCTGGTGAGCGGCGAGATCGGCGGCATCTATGATTTTCTTCTCACTTGTCAGGTCGTAATTCTCTTCCAGATACAGCCGGATATACTTCATGTCCGTGTCGGTCATGGAGGCGCTGGGGCTTCGGTCATAGCCGATGGGCTTGACAATGTCGGTGCGGTCGGTCAACAGATTGTAGGCAATCGCGCCGGAGAGCAGCGGATCGTGCTGAAACACTGTCAGGCAATTCTTGATACTGTTGCGGACACCACCTTTTTCCGTGGTGTCCAGCATGGCTTTTACTTCTTCAACGCTCATCGGCGGTGCTATACTGCCCGCCTGAATTTTGAGCTGCTGCCTCATCTGCGGCGGCAAGCTCTGCCATTCGCTGCTCAATGTTCCTCACTTCCTCTCCATATTCGATTACAACGGATGCCCGCGCCTGCATATCCCCGCCCAACAGCTCGTCCAGCAGATATGCAATCAACGAGAGCTTCTGTAATGCTTCTACAAAGTGCGGATGATAGCCGTCCTCCGGCGTCTGCGGGGCATAATCCTCCTTCCAGCGGCATAACAGCCGGTAATAGTCCAACAGCACACGGAAGCAGTATCGTTCCATGTGCTGATAATTCTGTTCGCCGGTATTTTGTTGTCGCGGCTTGCTCGTCTTGCACGCGCCATTCTCATACGGAATAGCAAAATCCTGTGCCAGCAGAATTGCAGCTTCCTTGCTGCCGATTCCGCGAAGCCGGGAAACGAAGTCAATCACGTCCCCGGTGGTACCGCAGCCGAAGCAGTAATACCGGCGATCCAGCTTCATGCTGGGTGTACTGTCATCGTGGAACGGGCAGCGGCACATTCCGTTCCGCTCCACCCGAATGCCGTATCGCTCCGCAGCCTGCCGGGTGGTCACAGACTGCTTGACGGCTTCAAAGATACTCAATAGGCAATGTCCTCCTTAGCGTTCTATTTCCTGCTTTTTCTGCCGTGTCGCGGTGTTTTGACGCTCCTGCTCATGCTGCACCTCGTAGATGTTGTAGTGAATTGCCCAGAGCTTTTCCGCGTCGGCATGGAGCGGCGAAAGTTCCGTCTGAATGTCCCTGTATTCCTGCTCCAACTGCGCCCCTTCTTTGCGCCATGCGGCGATGGGCACCTTGCCGTCCTTGAAGTGCGGTTTCAGCTTGCGCTCTGCCATGTAGAACGTCCGCAACTCGTTATCGTGTTCGGATTTGTATTTCTGCCTGGATTTCTCAAATCGGATGGATTTCAGCTTGTCCGCAGCGGGCTTGCCAGACTTGTAGTAGTCCACCATACGCAGCAGCCCGTCTAATTCTTTGATGCGGACTTGCTTTGCAGACGCAGAATTTTTCAATGTGTCGATTTTGTCCTGCATGGCGTGAAGCGTAGTTTCCAGATCGTCCACGGTATAAAGTTTTTTAGATTGCAGAAAGCTGAACGCCTCGGCGTAACGCTGCAAATTGGCGTTCTTTGCTTTGTTGCTGTACGCACCCCTGTTGCGGTTGCTGCAATGCAGCGCCAGCAGATCGTTGAGCGTAGGCGGCTGTGGCTTGGCAAGCTCGGCTTTTACGTCCTTCAGCCAGCCGATCAGCACGGCGATTTTTTCTTTGGCTTCCCGCAGCAGCGCATTGGTTTTCCGGATGAAGCGGTTGAGATCGCCCTTGTCGGTGCGGATGCCCTTTGCCTCCATTGCCCGGACGGTGGGACCTTCGTGCTGGGTGGGAATCTGCTCCACGCCCTGACGGGCAAAGCTGCGGTGGTCGATGCGGCAGTCCAAGCCTTTTTCAGCAAACTTGGCGTTGCAAAGGTCAGCCCATGCCTGCCGCCATGCTTCCAGCGTTTCGGGCTTGCCCCAGTCCGTCGTGGGAACAGCGTTGAACACATAATTGCCTGCCTCGTCCAGAACACGCTCGCCGTGTTCGTCCAGCACATATTCCCGCCGCTGCTTATTGCCCCACCTACCGTCTGGCTCAATGGGACGAATCGGACACATGACGTGAAAATGCGGGTTGGAAATGCCGCCGTCCTCTTTGTCGGGCGAGTGAACAGCAAAGTCCACTACCATGCCGCGGCTCACAAAATTGTCCGACAAAAATTGCCTTGCAAGGTCGATGTTCTCCTGCATGGAAAACTCGTTCTGCAAGGCAATGTCAAAGCTATATGCAAGCTGCGCTTTCTTCCCGCGCTCGGCTTTCTCCACGGCGTTCCAGAGCGTTTCGCGGTCTGCATACTCAGGCGGCGCGTGTGACGGGAGTAGGATTTCAGAACAGGTCACGCCGCCCTTGCGGGTGTAGTCGCTGTCCTCGCCGTAGTACTCACTGTGCAGCTTTTCCCCGGCGCGGTACGCGGCAGCAGCCACGGCAGACTGCCCCGCGCTGCGCTTGATCTGCGTCACATGAAAATGAAACAATGCGATACTTAGTCACCTCCCGCATGGTTGCCGACGGCTTCTGTGAGCAGTCTTTGTGTGTCCGGCAGAGCGAGGACCTGTTCGGCAAAAGTGTAAAACTCGGTTTCGCTCAACTCTTTCGTCTGCGGTGCGACGCTCTCAATCGCTGCGCCACGGGTGATAAGGTGATGCGCCCGTTTGCGCCGATCTCCCTTTTCGTAGTAGGCGGCGCGGTTTTCAAGACGTTGGATTTTGTGCTGCTCCTGTGCAAGCTGGCGTTCAACTTTCTCTTTCTCGGCTTGCAGTTTCTCAATTTCTTTTTCGTGCATGATTTTGACCTCCTAACTGATAAATGATGGGATGGATAGATGCAAAAAGACCGCCTACATTTTCGGTAGACGGTCTGACTCACGGTATGGGATTTTCAGACTTTGC
>CALCJW010000002.1:0-3952 GCA_937967235.1 uncultured Clostridia bacterium | reverse complement strand
CTCGAGCTGGTCGAACGCCAGAAGCAGCCGCCTGGCACGCTCGATGAACTCCAGCCCGTCGTGCGTCGGAATCGCGCCTTTGTTCGTTCTTTGAAACAGGCTGATGCCGATCTGCGCTTCCACCTCCTGCACGGCTCTGCTCAGCGTGGACTGCGAGACATACAGGTTCAGCGCCGCCTTGTTGATCGAGCCTGCCTGCGCCACTGCCACAACGTACCGCAGCTCCTGCACATTCATCCGAACCCCTCCCTTTGCCCGTCCGGGCTGTTTTCCGTTATTCTGACCGGTCTGCAATTTTGCATAACAATCTTATCAAAAAACAGCACTCTGCACAAGAGCCGGAGTCAAAAACGCCTATGCTTTGGCTGCATAGCAACTATGCGCAACTGGTTCTACCATGTTCCGCCCGACTTCCTTTATACTTGCAGTAAAGGCGCCGGACTGCTGTCCGTGCTCCAAATCAAGAAGAAAGAGGAGAGAATCAAATGTCAACAGCTCTGAAAATCGGTGTGATCATCGGATACATCGCGATCATTTCCTTTATTGCCACGTATCTCGGCAGGGGCACCAAAACCTTCAAGGACTTCGCCATCGGCGGTTCCAAGATCCCCTGGTACATCATGGGCGGCACGCTATTTTCCACCTTCTGCGGCGGCGCGACAATGGTCGCCTACGTCGGAAACTTCTACTCGCAGGGATTGATCTGGATCTGGATTCCCGTTCAGGTCGTCCTCGTCGGCGTTATTTACCTATTCCTGTACAAAAAAGTCTTTAACCTGCGTCAGATCTCGACCGCCGATATCATGACGCTTCGCTACGGCGAAAAGACGCGCCTCATTTCGACGCTCGTCGTCATGCTCGCAGAGGTCGGCATGGCATCGGCAATGCTCAATACCTGGACCTCGATGGTCACGACCTATGTCGGCTTCTCGCGTCCTGTCGCGCTGGCGCTCGGCTGCATTCTGTTCTTCATCACCGCGGCGCTCGGCGGCTATAAGGGCGTTGCCACCACCGACGCCATTCAGGGCGGCATTATCATGATCGGTCTGACCGCGGGCGTCATCGTCTTCGTCAGCAAAGCCGGCGGCATGGGCGCCATCGCGGCGGCAGCAGGTCCCGAGAAGATGAACATTTTCTCCACCGCCAACGGCTGCTCGTTCATTACCATCCTCGGCACCTTCGTCTCCAGCTTCGGTATGCATATGGCCCTGCAATCGGGCTACGTCTCGCGTATCAACTCGGTTGCGACCCCGCGTGATGCCAAGCGCGGCATCTGGATGTTCATCATCTGCCAGGCACTCGGCTTTGGCGTCTTCATCCCCATCATCGGTCTGTCCGGCAACGTGCTTCTGCAGAACGCCACCATCGGCGACTCCGTCATCGGCACGATGATCGACATGTATATGCCCGCAGTTGTGGCACTGATTTACGTCGCTGCCATCGTCTCCGCCGTTCTCACTACCGCAAACTCGTCGCTCCTGTCCGCGTCCATCTGCGTCACGAACGACATCTACGCCGGTATGATCAACAAAAATGCAACAGAAAAGCAGAAGCTTCTCGCTTCCAAGCTCTCTATCGCCGTGTTCATCCTGCTGGCTCTGCTTCTGACCACGCAGTTTACCACCATCATCTCCATGATGTTCGTCACCTACACCATCAATGCCCTCATCGCTATCCCGCTGTTTGCAGGTCTGTATGGTAAGAAGGGCGGCGCACTGGCTGCGAACCTGTCTCTCATTCTGGGCGCGGCATCCGTCATCATCTGGCTCCTGCTCGGCACGCCCTTCGGCATCCACGTTGCAATCGTCGGTCTTCCCATGGCAGGTCTCGGCTACCTCATTGGCATGATCGTCGGCGACAAGCCCACAGAAGCGCAGCTCAAGGCCATCGCGGACGCTGGCATGAAGCTCAGCAACTAAAATCAGGAAGGAGCCATCCTATGCTCTCTTGTGACACATTCGCACTCGGAAAAGACTATTTCATCGGTCATCAGACGTTTTTGTGCAAAAACAGCGACCGTCCGCTCGGTGAGGCCCAGCCGCTTCTGTTTGCCGCGGCAGCCGACCATGTGCCCGGCGAAACGCTGCGCTGCACCCACCTGACGCTCCCGCAGGCAGAACACACCTACGCCGTTCTCGGCTCGAAGCCCTACTGGATCTGGGGCTTCGAGATGGGCGCGAACGAAAAGGGTCTTTTCATCGGCAACGAGGCGCAGGGCTCCCGCTGCCCGGCGGAAAGCGAGGAAGGTCTGCTCGGTATGGATCTGCTGCGTCTGGCGCTCGAGCGCACCGCAACCGCCCGCGAGGCAATTGCCCTGCTCGGAACATTCCTGTCGCAGTACGGTCAGAACGCCAACGCCAATGTGCGCTATGACCGCCGGTATGAAAACTCCTACCTTCTCGTCGACCCCGAAGAGATCTGGCTCATGGAAACTGCCGGTCGGCAGTGGGCTGCAAAGAAAATCCCCGACTGGGCTGCCATCTCCAACTGTTACACCATCGCAGACGACTATGACCTCTGCTCAGAGGACATGGAACGCGTTGTCCGTGACCGGCGCTATCTTTCCCCGAGTGAACCGATGCACTTTGCAAAGGCGTATACCCTCCCGGCACCGCGCCAGAGCCACGCCGTGCCGCGCTGGAGACGCATGTGCGCCCTTATTTCCGCGCACAAAGGTCCGCTTTCGCTCCAGGACGTCAAGCAGATCACGCGCGACCACCACGACGGCGAGATCATCGCTCCGCGTTTCGGCGCATGCTGTGCAAACTTTATCAGCATCTGTATGCACGCGCAGGACGCAAACAGCTCGCAGACAGCCGCGTCCATGCTCTTCTGCCATGATGATGTACTTGGCATGACCTTCCGCTATGCTCCGTCCATCCCTTGCTGCTCGGTCTTTCTTCCGGTCTATTTCACCGGAACGCTTCCCGCCGCGTTAGCAGCCGGAGACCGCTATTATGACGAAAACTCTCTCTGGTGGAACGTCGAGCGGCTTTCCATGGCTATCACCGCAGATGAAGAACGCTTCGGTCCCGACGCCCGCGCAGCCCTGCTCGAGCTGGAGCAGTCTCTGGAGGCAAAGGCGGCAGATGCAGAAGCGCAGGCAAAACGCCTTCTGGCAGCCGGAGATAAGGCCGCGTCCGACCACGTTCTGAATGATCTCATGCAGTACGCCGTGACAGAGCTTCTCACTCGTTCCAAATCGCTTTCCGATCAGATTCTCCGCACGATCAGCGCTAGCGGGGGGCTTTATGGTCCGCGCAAAGAATTCCTTGAGGAATACTGCACCTGGGCGCATATGACGCTGGCGTAGCCCCCATAAAGCCCCCGGCAAAAACGCACGCTCCGAAAAATATGATATGCTCCCTCTATGCGTGGCAGCGGAAAAACAAACTGTCAAACATGGAGGGGGCATTGTTATGCTTCAAAAGGTGGGGCATGCGGCGCAAGGCGAGGGGAACTGCCGGGCAGGCGGAACCAGATGCTGCTCGGAAAGGAAGCTGCAAGCGGTACAGCGGTTTCTGCCAAGGTACGATATAATCGCTTCGCGGCTCGATTTCTCGGTTTGGAAAAGGATGAAAAACCTTGCCGGAAACCTCCAACCCTTGATATACGGAGCTTTTCCGGTTTGGCGTAATTGTACCGTAAGGGCACACATTTGTAACCTTGGCGCTTCAGAATGGCGTAAACGCAAAAACGGTGTCGAGTATGCTCGGACATTTCGATGCAGGCTTCACGCTCCGCACCTACACCCATGTCACGCGGCAGATGCAGGAAAGTGCAGCAGAAAAGATGGGCAATTTCATGGCACAGGTGATGTGAAAAAGCAAAGAAAAATCAGAGAGAGGTGGGGAGAATGACACGCTCATCCTCTCCGCCGCTCTTTGGAGCAGTTTAATTTAAACTGTACCCTAGGAAGTGGACAAGGAAATGACCCATAGCGGCATGAACT
>CALCJW010000001.1:0-2426 GCA_937967235.1 uncultured Clostridia bacterium | reverse complement strand
AAGGAAGACCTGAAAACCACGAGCTTTGATGTCCAGACAAGGTACGAGAATGTCAAGGATCGGCAAGGTAATTACAAGCGAGAGTTTGCCGGATATGCTTGCAGCTATCGCTTGAAACTTGCCTTTGACTTTGACAGCAAGCAGCTTGCAAAGGTCATTTCTGCGATTGCGGATTGTGGGGCGCAACCAGAACTCAGCATTGCGTTCACCGTGAAAAACCCGGCAAGAGTCAGCGAAGAGCTGCTGATCAATGCGACGGAGAACGCCAGAGCAAAGGCGGAGATTCTTTGCAAAGCATCAGGCAGTACGCTTGTGCAGTTGCTCAACATCGACTACAACTGGGGCGAACTCAATGTGTATTCCAGAACGAGCTATGAGGTCGAAGACTGCATTCAGCCTCTCATGGCGATGAGCAAGTGCGCCGCACCTGAGATTGAGCCAGATGATATTGATGTGACAGACACAGTGGCTTTTACATGGGAAATCCAATGATTTTTTGACTTTTTTGAAATCCGGTACTCAACAAACGCTCTTATTGTGTCCGTTGTAAAGTGAAGGGACATTTCACGGAGTAATCTTCGTAGAATACGATTTTGGGAGATTAGCAAGCAAATCCGGTGAGTACCCACCGGAGAAAAATCAGTTAAGGAGACCCTGCCCTTAACATCAGATTTTTGCTTGTTGGGATAGTCCCAAACCCTTCTAATCTTTACGACGGAGGGCGCAGCATGGTACGAAGAACACGAGACATTCAGAAGAAGATTTGGCTGACACCACAGGAAGAACGGACGATTGCAAAGAAGATGGAAATGATCGGCACGGAGAACTTCGGTGCGTATGCAAGGAAGATGCTGATCGACGGCTACATCATCGTTGTGGACTACACGGAGCAGAAAAAGCTCGCCGCCGAAATCAACAAGATCGGTGTGAACATCAATACCGTCTGCCGCAGGATCAACTTGACGGGACGATTCTATCAGGACGATATTGACGAGCTGAAAGAAAAGATGGACGCGGTATGGCAGTTACTAAAATCAAAGCAATCCGAGGAACTTTGAGCAAGGCAATCGCGTACATTCTGAATCCCGAAAAGACAGACGAGAAGCTGCTGGTCTCGTCCTACGGCTGTGCCAGCGAGACCGCAGCGCGGGAATTTGAATGGACGCGGAAGATAGCCGAGCAAAAAGGGATGAATCCGGTCAGGATCATAGCCCGTCATGTGATCCAGTCCTTTGAAATCGGAGAGGTCACACCGGAGCTTGCCCACGAGATCGGCAAGCAGTTTGCAGATGAAATCCTCGGAGGAAAATATGAGTATGTGCTGACCACTCACATTGACAAAGACCATGTTCATAACCACCTGATTTTCAATGCGGTTGACTTCGTGGACTACCACGCATATAAGAGCTATAAGCGGATTTACTATGATATGCGCGAGGTCAGCGACCGGCTCTGTAAGGAAAACGGTCTCTCTGTTATTCCTCCCTCTCAGAACAAAGGCATGGGCTACAAGGAGTACACCGAAGCCAAACGCGGCACGAGCTGGAAGCAAAAGCTCAAGCAGACCATCGACCGGCTTGTCATCACAGCAAAGGACTACGATGACTTTCTGCGGCTCATGCAGGAAGCCGGTTATGAAATCAAACCCGGCAAATACATCTCCTTTCGCGCTGAAGGTCAGGAGCGGTTTACCCGGTCTAAAACCATCGGAGAGAACTACACCGAGGAACGCATCAAGGAGCGGATTGCCGGACGGACGCCTCGAAGAAGCCAGAGACAAGCCACGCCGAAGGGCATCTCCCTTATCGGAGATATTCAGGAGCGGATCAGGCTCATCGACAGCAAGGGCTATGAGTATAAAGGCAAGCTCACAATTCTCAAGGAAGCGGCGCGGACGCTCAACTATCTCACGGAAAACAACTTGCTCCAATACACCGATCTTGAGAAGAAGGTCGAGGATGTTCACAGCTCCTATGACCGCACCGGCAAGGAACTGAAAGACGTTGAAGCACGTCTGCGGGAAGTCCAGCCGCTTATCAAAAACATCTCCAACTACCAGCACCTCAAGCCCGTGCATGATGCTTTTCAGAAGGCAAAAGACAAGCCGAGTTTCAAGGCAAAGCACGAAGCCGAGCTTGTGATCTTTGAGGCGGCAAGAAGTACACTGCTTGCCATGCAGGGCGACGAAAAACTGCCGAGCTTGAAGGCACTGCAAGCGGAACAGCAGCGTCTCCTTGAAGAGCAGCAACGGCTCTATGATGAACGTGCGAAGCTCAAAAAAGAAGCGAAGCACATAGAGACGATCAAGTCTAATGTTGATACGTTTCTCGCTCCTTCTGTTGACCATGACCGTGATCATCTGCGCAGCACACAGCGCGAATAATCTCTTCAAAAGCAGGGCATCTTCTGTTGACCGGAGATGCCCT